>CAYLTG010000148.1:0-7732 GCA_964386225.1 uncultured Bacteroidales bacterium | reverse complement strand
ATCGCGACGGGATGAGGATGACCGTGCCGAAGAAAAAGGTGATGGCATAGATGCCGGTGCTGGACAGGTCCATCATAGCATTGATCATGATGCTGTCGATGTTCAGCACCAGAAGGCCGGAAAAGCTGGTGAGGATGCCATAGAGACTCACCATGATCATGCGGCGTTTCAAATCCTTCGTCACGAAACCGGGGGCGCGTTTGAGGGATAACTGCTTCTCCTTCAGTAGCATGATAAGGATCACGAAGGCGGGGATGAAGAAGGCGAACAGGTAAAGCAACACATATTGGTTGAAGGTGATCCACCCGGCCAGGATCAGCAGCGAAGCCCCAAGGATGATGGCCCGCTGCACGAATTCCTTCAGCATGGTGCCCTGTACGGAATTGTACAGCACCTTGTAGTAATTGTCGAGGATGAGGAACACCAGGGTAAAGGTCAGGAGCGGGATGATGTAGATGAAATAGGAAGCGAAAAGCCCTGATTTCTCCGCTTCGGATCCCAGGATGACCGGTTTGAGAAGCAACAGGATCGCCAGGGAAAGGGCAAAGCCCAGAAGCCCCGTCATGAGGGTCAGGTAGAAAAAGCCATTGTGCCTGTTTGCGTAATTCCGGAAATGAGGGAACATCATGGTGGTGGTCCTGGTGAATCCCAGGGTGGCGAACTGGGCAAACAGGGCCGAATAGGCCACCAGCAGGCGCAGCAGGCCGATCTCGTCGGTGGAAAAGATCTCCGGGTAGATGAGCACCGTGGTGATGAACCCGATGCCAACGCCGGCATAGGCGTAAATGGTCCCGGTGATCGTCTGTCGCTGGATAATGCCCATGTTACAGCTGGTTTAAAGTTCGTACCCGTATTCACCGGCCATGGTGCCACAGATCCTGCGCACCACCGCTTTTTCCTCTTCCGGCCATTCCCGGTAGCCCTGCCTTGCACCGGTCTGTTGCACATTGACCCGTGTTCCGAGCATCTTTCGCAGGATCCTTGACGGGATATCGACTTGAAGGAAGTCACACAATTTCCTGATATTTTCTTCGCTCAGCCGGTTGAGATCAAAGTAGGTGTGATGCTCCCGGGGCAGGCCAGTCGTGAATTCCCGGATGAAGCTGTTGGTGGCCTGCCAGAGCCAGCAGTTCTTCTCCAGCAGGCTGAAGCCTTCCCACGAATTGCTGTATGGGTCATTTCCCACCGGGACGATCCGTTTGATATCGTCAGAGTTGTTGTAAAAACCCCTGCGCATGGCCGACCGGACGAACTCCCCCGGGTGCCTGTTGAGGTGCACGAACCTGGTTTCAGGGAACAGCCTGAAAATCGCCGGAGCCAGGAATGTGAGCTGGTTGTTCGTTTCCAGAAGCCGTCGCTGTGTCTTGTAGGAATAACGGATGTGTTGTTCCCTGCCGGTGAGAAATAACTCCTCCAGCAGCTGTTCTTCGGTGGGCGTCGGCTTGAACCCCGTCCGGGCATAGATGTCATATGCCACTTTTCCCTGTACCCCGAAATTCGGCCGGGGCTCATGGAATGCCCTGATCGATTTGTCGTAGGAGAAAAGCAGGGTGAACCAGTTGGTGCCGCATCGGCCCGTGGACAGGAAGAACACCGGCGATGGCACCCCTTCGAACCCGGAGCTGCGCAGTTCGAAGAAGCTGATCCTGTGCCTGGACTTCCCAAACACAAGCCGCCAGTAGTAGTCGTCCAGTTTAAGCCTGCTGATCTCCCTGATTTTCATCGGCGATACGATCGTAAAGTTCCAACAGCCGGTTCCCGGCAGCGGTAAAGTTATATTTTATTTTGACAGCATCGGCGGCGTTGGCACCCAGGAGGTCATGGAGCGACGGATCGTCAAGCTGCCTGATCCGCGCCACCAGGTCGGCGGCATTGCCGGCCTCATGCACAAGCCCGCAATGCGATTCTGCGACCACCTGCTCCTGGGCTGTGCAATTGCTGACGATCACCGGGATCCCGAAGGTCATGTATTGAAACACCTTGTTGGCATAGGTGGTGTCGTGGTGCACATTGCGCAAAAGCGGGCTCAGCCCGCCATATGCTGCCCGGAAGTAGCTCGCCGCTTTGGAAATGGGCATGAACCCGGTGAACTCCACGTTGCTGCCGCCTTGCCGGAGGCACATGTCCTCAAGCTCGGGCTGCTCACGGCTGGTGCCGATGATCACGAAGCAGTAGCGATCATCATCCTTCAGCAGCCGCGCCGCTTCGAGAATGGTCCCCGTTCCCCGGCGCATCCCCGTATCCCCGAAATAGAGGAACATCTTCTTCCCTTTGTATTTGCGTAAGATGGCATCGTCGGCGGGGTAGTTTCTAAGAACATCGGGGTCGGGGTAATTCTCCACGACGGTGATCCTTTCTTCCGCAATGCCATACTTGTCAGCGTAGTATCTTTTGGCTTCATCCGTCACGAGTATCAGGTGGTCGAGCTGCGGGGTAAAGGTCTGTTGGAAGCGTCTCCAACGGTTCACGGAGATGAGCCACTTTCCCGGGAATGTCCGCACGTGGTGGTAATATTCCATGATCTCGGGCCTGTTCTCATGGTAATCACCCACCACCGGAAGTCCCGCTTCCCTGCCTGCTTCCAGGGCGATCCGGGCCAGGTTGAGGTCATGGAAATGAAGGATGTCGTATCGCTCCCTGCCCAGCTGGTCCCGGATATGGCTTTTCCAGAAAGAGAAATAAGCGGGGAACGTAAGCGCCAGGGCTTTGAGCTTATAGGTCAATGGAGGGATGGGTGCCCGGAAGACGGCATACCCCTGATGGTCCTCATAGGGCGTATCGCCGGCCCGGGTATAGCAGAGCAAATGGACCTGGTGACCCGCCTTTACAAGCACGCCAATCTCCTTTTCAACCCGAACGTCGGGGGGGAACTCCTCATCCAGGACCATCAGGATCTTCATAGGGATATAAGTAGGGTATGACGGTGCAAATATAATGATTCGAAATGAGCGTGTGAAATCAGCATGGAGGTGGCTAAATTTCAAGGAAGCCTTACGATCCCCGGTTCGGTCATGAATCTAGCGCATGATCACCAGCTTCCTGGCCTGCCTGCTGCCGTCGATGTCGATGATGAGGAGGTAGATCCCTTTGGTCAATGCCGAGGTGTTGTAATTGTACTTCACCGGTCCGTGCCGGTATTCATCCGCAACGATGCCGACCTGCCTTCCGGCGAGGTCATAGGTAATGATGCTCACCTTCCTGCGGTCCTTGAGCTCAAACTCGATCGAGGCATGGGTGGTTGCGGGGTTCGGGTACAGGTTTATATCGTACTTTTCTTTTTCGTTCTCCGCAATGCCGGGTGTGATCACGGCGCCGCCGCCGTTCTCGGTCTTGAGCACGGAAACGCCGGCACCGGCCATCCATCCCTCGTACTCGTCCCGGAAGAAAAGGGTCCGCAGGCCGTTCTGGGTCCCGCTGTGCTGGGGCAGCCACGACTGGCCCCCGTCGGTGGTCTTCAGCACCACCCCGCCCTCTCCGGCGATGTAGCCCACGTCGTTGTTGGCGAACCAGACCTCATTCAGCGGCGTGGTGACACCCGAAGGTATCGGAGTGAAGAGCTCCACGCCGCTGGAGCGGTCCACCCTGACGATGCGGCCGTTGTATCCGACGATGAACCCGATGTCGTCGTTCTTGAAGTAGATGTCATAGAGGGGTACCGTCTGGCTGGTTGTCACTTTGGTCACCTGGTTCCCGCCCGCGGCGATGCGGAGCATTACCCCGTCGTCGCCCACGGCGTAGCCGGAGTTCTTGTTGAAGAAGAACATGCTGAACAGGTGCTTGGTGGTGTTGGTGGCCAGTTTCTTCCAGGTGGTGTCGCCGGAGCTGGTCTTCAGCAGGGTGCCGTTGATGCCGGCGGCATAGACGGTCGCCGAATCAAAGGCCCGGATGTCGTAAAGGTGTTCCGGGAACTTGGTCTTCAGGGGCACGGCCGAATCGACCATGAACCTGTATACGAACCCTTCCATCGAGCTGATGTACCCCCTGGAAGGGTTGATGAAGTCGATGGCGGTCAGGTAGCGCTTGATGGTGTCGATCTTGATCTCGTACCAGTTCTCCCCGTCGTCGGTCCTGAGCAGGAACGGCTTGTTGTTGAACGGGTCTCCGCCCACGGCGAAGCCGGAGGTGTCGGAGGGGAAGGTAAGGGAGCTGATGGTAAAGGCGCTGCCGTGGGTCACATTCCTCATGGGTCCGCCGCATGAGTCGGTCCGCAGGATCACGCCGAAGTCGCCGCACATGATCACCGAATCGCAGATGGTATCGGCGACCTGTGGGTCGAGCTGTATGATCTCGTTGAAGGAGAGGGTCGTGTTCTTGTTCTGGTAGGTCCAGCTGGCGCCTCCGTTCACCGTGCGCAGGACCACCCCCTTGGCGCCGCAGGCATAGCCGCTGGTATCGTTGCTGAAGTGGATCGAGAGCAGGTTGCTCTCCACCTGCGAATAGGAGATGTTGGTCCAGTTTTGCCCACCGTCGGTGGTCTTCAGGATTAGTCCCTGCTGACCGGCCATGTAGCCGGTTTGCTCCGAGGAGAAGAACACATCGAGGAATGCCGTATTGTAGGGTACGTCGACCTTGGCCCAGGTTTCGCCCGCGTCGGTGGTGCGCAGGACGGTCCCGCTGTCGCCGGCCGCGATGCCTGTGGTGGCGCTGGCGAAGTCCATGCAGTAAAGGGCATTGAGGGTCGGCGATTCGACCTCTTCCCATGCGTCCCCGGTCCGTCGCAGGATGAGCCCCTTGTATCCGGCTGCAAATACTTTTTCGTCGGAGGCGGCCCCTACGGTGTTCATGTGGTAGTGGGTGCCCGACTCCATGGCGGTCCATTGCCCCGATCCGTCGGTGGTGAGGAGCACCCCGTTGTCGCCGGCGATATAGCCCTTGCCAGTGCTGGTTAAGCACAGTCCGTTGAGGTTGACGGTGGTGGCCGAATCCATCAGTGACCAGGAAAGCCCCTTGTCAACCGTTTTCAGGATCACACCTCCGTTGCCCACGGCATAGCCGGTCTGATCATCCACGAATGCCATGTCGTTGAGCCTGTTTCCCTGCGGGATGGGGTACTGCCAGTGCCACTGGGCCGGCGAGGGGCCGGCAAGGCATAGGAGAAAGATGATGACAATGAGTATATTCTTTTTCATACAGGACGATCGCATTAAAATTGCAGGAACTTACAGGGCTGGCGCTTGGTGGAGATCCGGGCACAGAATTTCTTCACCAGCGACAGTTCGAAGCCACCCTGGTAGTTACTGGCCACCCGCTGTTTCGAAACGTTTACGTCGTAGGAGAACAGGAGGGTGAACTTGTTGTATTCCACTCCCACCACCGGGATGATGTCGCGGGCCAGGCGGTGCCAGAGCCCGCCCACCAGTTTCAGTTCCATGGCATTGTATACCAGGTTGGCCCCGAAGATGGTTTCCTGGACATCCTGCTGGGTGATGAAATAGAGTTCGGGCTTGATGAGCAGGTATGGCGACAGGATGGTCTGCACCGTGGCGTGCCCGATGAATTTCATCCCGATCTTGTTGTTGTTTTGCCCGAAGAAACTCTCCACCGGCTGGTTGATGTGGCTGATGCTTCCGCCCACTTCGTACATCCATGTTTCATTCACCAGGTGGTGCAGCGAAATACCCAGGTTGAAATCGGGGTAGAAGATGGAGGAGTTCTGGATGCTGAGCAGGTCGTTGGAGGTCTTCCCGAGGTTGAACTCCAGCAGGTTGTCGTCCCACATATCGCCGAAGATGAGGTTCTGGGCATTGAGGCTCCGGTTCGTGATGCCGACACCCACGCCCAGTGTGGCGTAAAGGGAGTTGTCGGCATTGAATCCCTGGCTGTATGCCCCGAAGAACATGCCCTGCACCTTCTTCAGGTCGCCGTCGCCGGCATTGTCGTAATACATGTGTGCGCCGATGCCGAACCAGCCCCGCTGCCGGAGGAACTTGGGCGAAAAGCGGGTGTCGCCCCAGGCCGTATAGGTCTCGAAGGGCACGGTGAAACTGGCCGCCTGCTGGCGGTAGTTCACGCCGGCCCTGTATTCGCAGTCGTGGTTGCCGGTAAACGCAGGGTTGATATACAGCGGGGTGGAATACATCTGGGAATAGTGTATGTCCTGTCCGCGGATGGCCGTCCCGCCAATGAGCATGATGAACACCGGCAGGACGAACCTTATGAACTCTTTCATAAGCCTACCTCAATAATGTAATGTTTCCGGTTTCTTCAACCACTCCTTTATCCTGATAAACAACGCGGATGTAATAGGTATACACTTCCACCTCTTGTTTCACTCCGTTATAGGTACCGTCCCAGCCCACATCGGGGTCGTTGGTCTCGAACACCAACTGGCCGTAACGGTTGAATACTCTGAAATCGATCTCGGCAAAGCCGCTTCCCAGCACTTTCAGGACGTCGTTGTCGCCGTCGCCGTTGGGCGAGAAGGCGGTCGGGACGCCAAGCTTGCTGGGGGGATACATGCCAACCACCTTGAATGCCTCGCCGTAGCAGCCGTCATTCATCACGGTGACGGTGTATTCCACCGGGTTGGGATCGGCATAGCCGGGTACGGTGATCGACCGGGCGGTGGGGTTGTCGATGGGCACCTCGGGGTTGGAGGTCCATTCGTAGGCCTCGCCGGGTCCCGCATCGATGGTGGCGGTCTCGCCGTATTTCATCCACACCTCGTCACCCACATAATTCTCGGGCCGGGGCACCGGTTTCACGAGGATGGTCTGGTTGGGGGCCGACTTGCACCCGTTGGTCGGGTCGATCACGGCCACGTAGATGCCACCGGTGTAGGCGGTATCGGCGATGATCGACGGGGTATTCTCCCCGTTGAACCAGTTGTACATGTAGTTCCCGTGGTCGGGCAGCACATGCACCAGGATCTCGTCGCCCTCGCAGAACGGTCCTTCGTCCAGGGTGGCGATGGGAGCCTGGTCGCCTTCCACCACGATGAAGTCCTCCACGTAACATCCTTCGAAGTACTGCACGCGCACCTGGTAGGTGCCGGGTTCGGTGATGGTGTAACTGGGCCCGCCTGGCACGGGGCTGCCGTCCCAGAAATAGAGGGTGCTCGGGTCGCCGTTGAAGTTGGCGGCGCTGATCTGGAAGGGCTCACCCAGGCAGAACCGGTCGGTCATGCCGTTGAAGCCGAAGATATATCCCTGTGCATTCTCGAAGACCCAGCCCGGAGGCGGGTTGTTGGGATCGGGAAGGGCCGTGCTGTTCTCACCGGCGTAGAAGGTCAGGTTGTCGCTCTCCGCCCCCACGCTGATGATGTTCAGGTAGTCGCAGGAGATGTCGGCGGGCCCGTTGTCCTTCTTGATCCAGGCCAGGTTGGGGGCGCTGAGCGACGTGATGTTCATGTTGGAGCACTGGTTGCCCCGCATGTAGAGCGAGTCGTACACCAGTTGGGTCTTGTTGGCCTCGAAATAGAACCAGTTCCCCTGGTTCTCGAAGTTGCCCGCGCCGGGGTAGAGCATGAGGGTGTCGAACACGTTCTCTCCCATGAAGACCCCGTCGTCGTAGAATACGCAGTACCCGAAATCGTTGGTGCCGCGCACGAAGCCGAACTTGTTGACGATGCAGCGGTTGATGACGTGGTTGCTGTTGATGGAGCCGTAAATGCTGTCGATGATCACCACGTTGGTGACCGAGTTCTGGAACATGGCGGCATTGCGGCCCCGCATGAGCACGCTGTCGGCGATGAAGTTGCCCGACACCAGTCCGCCCTCGTTGTAGATGCCCA
>CAYLTG010000147.1:0-7761 GCA_964386225.1 uncultured Bacteroidales bacterium | reverse complement strand
TCCGGACATAAAAAAACCCAAAGCATACACTTCGGGGCATATATATCCTGGACAATACACAAGGCATCCGTAAAACCCCTTCTCTCATCCAGACTTTACTGTCGGCCCCGGATTTTCACCGGATCAGTTCCGATTGCTATCGGAAGTCGCGGGCTTTCACCGCCGGTCGGGAATTGCACCCTGCCCCGAAGAAATTTTACAGGCACAAAGATAATCGATAAATTGAACCGGAGAAGGGGGGGATGAAATTTAAAGCCATTCTAATTTAACAGGGGCGACGACTTGGGCAGGGAGAAATAGAAGATGCTCCCTTTTCCTTCGGAGCTCTCCACCCAGATGGAGCCGTCGTTCTTTTCCACGAACTCCTTGCAGAGGAGGAGGCCCAGACCGGTCCCCTTCTCCTTGTCGGTGCCCACGGTGTGGAACTTGACGTCGGGTTTGAAGAGCTTCTTGATGTTCTCCTCGGAGATGCCGATGCCCGTGTCGTGGATCTCCACCTCCACGTGGTTGTTGCGTTCGATGGCCTTCACCTCGATGCGGCCGCGGTGAGGGGTGAACTTCACGGCGTTGGATACCAGGTTGAGGAGCACCGTCGAAACCATGTTCTTGTCGGCCCAGGCGCGGGTGTTGTCACCAATCAGCGATTCGATGGTGATCTTCTTGTTCTTGGCGATGGGCTTCAGCAGGATGATGGCCTCCTGCGACAACTTGGCGATGTCGATCTCCTCCTTGATGATGACCGCCTTGCCCGACTGGGTGCTGGCCCATGAAAGCAGGTTCTGGAGCAGGGAATAGGTGTTCTCGGCCGACGACTTGATCTGCTGGATGAACTGCTTGCGCTCTTCGTGGGTGAAGGTATCGTAGTCGTCGAGCAGCAGCTTCGACAGCACCAGCAGCGAGTTGAACGGGTTCTTCAGGTCGTGGGCCACGATGGAGAAGAACTTGTCCTTGGTGGCGTTGGCCTCCTTCAGCTCGGCGTTGAGGCTCTCCACGTTGCGCTGCTGCTCTTCGATCTCCTTGTTTTTGAGCGACAGCTGGATGTTGAGCCCCCGGTTCTGCTGGTACCGCTTGTGCATGATGATGGAGAGGACGAACGAGCCGAGCAGGATGAACAGGACGAACCCGATGATCAGCTGCTGCAGCCTGATCTGGGCCGAGTTCCTGTCGTCGGCGCGGAGCAGCCGCTCGTTTTCTTTCTCCTTCTTCTCCACCTCATACTTGGCCTGCATATCGGCGATCATCTGCTGCTTCTCCTCCGAGTTCACGGCCTCCCTGCCGCTGATGTATTCCTTGTAGGTCTTCAGGGCCTTCTTGTGGTTCCCGGTCCGCTCGTAGATGTTCGTCAGGTAGTAATTGCATTTGTTGATCTGGTACCTGAAGTTGATCTCATGGGCGATGTCGAGCCCCTTCTGCATAAAGAAGAGGGCCTTGCGGTAGTCCTCCACGTTGAAGTAGATGAGCCCCAGCTCGGTGTAGGAGATGGACAGCAGTTTCTTGTCGCCGATCTCCTCTTTCAGGGCCAGGGATTGCTCCTGGTAGCTCAGGGCTTTCAGGTAGTCACCCTTCATGTTGTAGGCCTCGCCGATGTTACTCAGCATGTTGGCTTTCAGTCGTTTGTTGTTCAGTTCCTTGCCGAGTTCCTCCGCTTTGAAGAAATATTCGAGGGCCTTTTCAAAGATCTGCCGGCGCAGGTAGATGTCGCCGATGTTCAGGGTCAGCTGCACGATCTCCCGGGTGTTGCCGAGATCCTGGTAGATGGTGAGGCTCTTTTTGAAGTAATCGAAGGCCATGTCGAGGTTGTCGAGGTCCTCGTAGATCTGGCCGATGCCGGTGTACATGCTTGCGATCCCTTCCTGGTTCTCGATGTCCTCCCAGAACCGCAGGGCATCCTGGTACTTGTTCAGGGCTTCGTCGTATTCCCCCCAGTGGCTGTGGATCCTGGCCTGGCCGCTCAGGGCCATGGCAATCCCTTCGAAGTACTGGTTCTTCTTGTAGATGTCGAGCGCCCGCTCGAAATAGTTCTTGGAATCGAGGTAGTTGCTCAGGTTGAAGTGGTTCTCGGCGATCAGTTTCAGGGCGTCGGCCGCCTCCAGCTCCCGGCTGCCCGTGTGGTAAATGTTGTAGAGCCGGGTGGAGTATTCGATGGATTTGTGGTAGTTGCCGGACTGGAAATAGGCGTCGCTCAGTTGGTTGAGGGCCCGGGTGATGTTCCGGTCGTCGCCCAGCTCTTCGGCGATGATCAGGGCGCGTGCGCCGTATTCAGCCTGTTTGTCATGGGATGATTTGCTGTACAGTTCGCTGAGGCTCAGGCAGATGTCGATCTTGTCGACGGGGGAGAGGTTATGGCTCAGGGAATTGTACAGGATGTTCTCCAGGCTGTCGATCCGCACCTGGTTGACACCGTACGCAGCGGTCATACCCACCGGGAACAGCAGTCCCAACAGGAATATCGAATATTTCAGGAATATGTTCCTCACCCTGCTTATAACTAAGCGCATTGATTTGCTACATTCCCCTTGAACGAAATAATTCGGGAATGGTTATAGCAGGGCATGCATTTATAGGCGGCCATGCCAGGCCGCTTGTGCTCAGAGCCCCAGCTTGTCGCTGATCTTTTTCGGGATGGCGTCGCGGTGCACCATGATGTCGATGGTCTTCAGCTCCACGAAAGCCCTGGAGGCGAAGAAGTACCCGTCGTAGATGTGGTTCTCCTGACCCCAGGAGTTCTTCACCTTGTAATAGACGTTGCCCTCCTGATCGGTGGCCATGCCGGTGATGTGCATCCCGTGGTCGTCGGTCGTCTGGTAGTTGTCGAACTCCCTCTGCCTCATCTCCTGGGTGATGACCTTCTCCTTCACAGGCCCGTCGAAGTTGTAGATGGCATCCTGCTTCTCCTTCTCGGTCAATTTCTCCCATTTTTCTTTTTCGGTCCCTTCCAGGTCGGTCAGCACATCGTCAGGGACGATGGCCACGCCGTTCTTCCAGGAGAATCCCTTTTCGCTCACATCGGCCCCCCAGGCCACGGTATAGCCCTGCTCCAGGGAGTGGTCGATCACCTCCATCATCTCTTCCAGGGGAAGGTTGTGGATAAAGTCGAGCATCCAGTTGTCGGGAAGCTCGATGATGAAAGGCTCATAGAAGGGGTGGTGGGTGTAGGAGCCGATCTCGACATAATCGTCGGGGTCGAGGCCCAGCTCGTCGGCGAAGCTGCGTGGCGTGTATTCCTTTCCCTGGTAGGTGAACTTGTCAGGGTAATCGCCCAGGTAGGCATCGAGGATCCCGGCGTAGGCGTTCTTCCAGGCCGGCGACAGTTCCTTGTTCCTGTTCTTCACCACCGTTTCGATGAAGGCCGAGGTGATGGCATCCAGCTCGCCGTGGATGTGGTTCTCCTCCCCTTCGAGGAGGCCGGGGTATGCTTCTTCCGGCACCAGTCCATAGGTCTTCATGACGTGGGTGGCATCGTGGAAGGCACCGCCGCCGCCGAAATTGAAATTGCCATGGAACCTGACGTACTTCTCCGCTTTCTCCTGAAAGGCGTTGCGCACCACGAACATTTCGGACAGGTCATATTCCCCCTTGTCCATCCGCAGGAGCTCCGACTCGAAGAACGACAGCGCCGAGAAGCTCCAGCAGGTGCTGCTCCGGTGCTGGTTCTTCACCGGGGTGGCCGGCAGGTCGGCCTTCATGGTGAACTGGTAGCCTTCTTTCTTTTCGCCGGCTTCGGTCTGGGCGCGGGCTGGCACCATGGCTGCCATCGTCACCAGGACGATGGTCAGGTAAATGATAGATCTCTTTTTCATGATTACAGGCAAATGATTCGACATGATTTTCAACAGGGAGCAAATGTATTAATATTACCTTTTTCTGCAAGTCCGGGTTTGCGGAACCGCGATCCGGGTTGATGGACGGGGGAGAGCTCATGCATCTTCGATCGGATTGGCCATCCCTCACCGGGGGAAATACAAATTCGAGGATTGCATCATAACTCCAGCCGCATCTGCTCGTTCAGCCGGAAGCTCTTCCGGTGGTGGGGCGTGATCCCGTGGGCGGCGATGGCGTCGCGGTGCTCCCGCGAGGGGTAGCCCTTGTTCTTCTTCCACCGGTAGGCCGGGTATTCCCTGTCGAGTTTTTCCATGTAGGCGTCGCGGTGGGTCTTGGCCAGGATGGAGGCGGCCGCGATGGAACTGAAGATGCCGTCGCCCTGCACGATGCACTGGTGGGGCAGGTCCCGGTAGGGATGGAAACGGTTGCCGTCGACCAGGATGAGCTGGGGCTGCAGCTTCAGCCTTTTCAGGGCCCGGTGCATGGCCTCGATGGAGGCGTTGAGGATGTTCATCGCGTCGATCTCCTCCGGCTCGCAGCGGGCCACATGCCAGGCCAGCGCATGGGCCTCGATGTCGGCGCGCAGCAGCTCCCGCCGCCTGGCCGTCAGCTGCTTGGAGTCGTTGAGCCATTCATGGGCATACTCTTTCGGCAGGATCACCGCCGCGGCGAACACAGGCCCCGCCAGGCAGCCCCGGCCGGCCTCGTCGCAGCCGGCCTCGATCAGGTCGTCGGTATAGCCGTGGAGCAGCATCAGTTGATGGTTGACATCAGTGCGACGTAATAGTTGTTGAAGGCCACCAGCACGACCAGCACCAGCACCACCACCTCCGTGAAGAGGTAGCGCTTCAGGTGCATCATGAGCCCCTGGATGACAAGGGCAAAGGCGATCTGCAGGAACACCGCATGGTAGGGGGCCAGGTGGCCCGAAAAGAGGAACGAGAAAATGGCGACTGCGAAAAACATCACCGAGGCCCAGAACCTCTTCCTGACACTGATCACATTCTCCTGCATGGCGACGGCCTGTACCAAGAACCCCCGCACGAACAGGAAAGCTGCCAGCCCCAGGGAGATGAAGTTGAGCACGGTGAGGCCCGTGCCTAGCCCGAACTCCAGCTTGGGCCGGAAATACCCTGCATAGGCGACGAACGCCTGCCCCAGCTCGTCGGTCCAGAAATACCAGGTCCAGAGCAGCAGGTAGGGGGTGAAGAAACCGAACAGCAGGATGACCCATTCGCGCCAGGTATAAAGCCGGTATACCACGAAGGTGGTCCAGATGAACAACAGGAAGACGAAGGAGGGAAAATAGAAGAATGAGCTGGCCGCGATGAAGAACCCGGAATTGAAGACCTTGGGATAGGCTTCCACCTCGGTATAGATGTCGAATACATAGTAAAGTACCACGATCATGAGCACCCCCGGGATGAGGGCCTGGTGCAGGGTGAGCAGGGCAGGGAACAGGCTCATGACCAGGATGAAGATGAATGCCGGCACCAGGGAGTTGGTGGCGGAGAGCCCGTTCTTCTCGAGGGTGAAATTGAACATCAGGGCGGCGCCGAGCACGAGCACGAAGGCGGCCGATACGAGCAGCAGGGGGCTTCCGCCGAGCAGTCTGAGGAGCAGGGCGTAGCCGGGATTCAGGAACGGGTCGCCCACGGGGCCGGGCGCGGGGGGCGACAGGAAAGCCCCGCCCCAGAGCACCGCCGCCAGCATCAGCAGCAGCAGGTACTGCGGCAGATAGCTCTTATTGAAGGTCCGGATGATCATCGCGTGGTGTACTTGCGCAGGTCGTTGCCCAGGTCGCGGCGGTAGTATTTCCCTTCGAAAGCGATGCGGCCGGCCATCCGGTAGGAGCCGGCCAGTGCGCTGTCCATGTCATCCCCGTAGGAGCAGACGGCCAGCACGCGCCCGCCGCTGGTGACCACCTGTCCGCGGTCATCGGTGCCGGTGCCCGCATGGAACAGGATGCTGTCGCCGGGATCTTCCAGGCCGGTGATCACCTTGCCCTTTTCGTAGCTGCCGGGGTAGCCGCCCGACACCAGGAACACCGCTGCCGTATGGCGCGCATCGATCTCCAGGTCTCTTTTCCCGATGTCGCCGGCTGCGACCCCTTCAAAGAGGTCGACCAGGTCGGACTTGATCCGCGGGATCACCGACTCGGCCTCGGGGTCGCCCATGCGCACGTTGTATTCGATCACGTAGGGGTCGCTGCCCACCATGATGAGCCCGAAGAAGATGAAGCCCTTGTAGGGGATGTTCTCTTTCCGCAATCCTTCGATGGTGGGCCGGATGATGCGGTCCTCCACCTTCTGCATGAAGGTGTCGTCGGCAAAGGGGACGGGTGAGATGGAGCCCATGCCGCCGGTGTTGAGGCCGGTGTCGCCCTCGCCGATCCGCTTGTAGTCCTTGGCGGAGGGAAGCAGCTTGTAGTCCGTGCCGTCGGTGAGCACGAAGACGGAGAGCTCGATGCCGTCGAGGAACTCCTCGATCACCACCTTGCGGGAGGCGTCCCCGAACTTGCCGCCGATCATCTCGGCGATCTCGCGCTTCGCCTGGTCCAGGTCGTCGAGGATGAGCACCCCCTTGCCGGCGGCCAGCCCGTCGGCCTTGAGCACATAGGGTGGTTTCGAGGCTTCCAGGTAGGCGTGGGCCTCGCGGAGGGAGGTGCTGTCGAAGGTCTTGTATCGCGCCGTGGGGATGCTGTATTTCGTCATGAAGGCGTTGGCGAAGTCCTTGCTCCCCTCCAGCATGGCGCCGGCCCGCACGGGGCCGATCACGGGGATCTTCCCAAGGTCGCGGTCCTCGAGAAAGCGGTCGTGGAAGCCGTCCACCAGCGGTGCCTCCGGGCCCACCACCACCAGGTGGATGTCATGGCCGGCGATGAATTCCTTCACCCCTGCGATGTCGGCAGGGTCGAGGTTCACATTGGTGCCCACCGCGGCTGTGCCGGCATTGCCGGGAGCGGTGTACAGGTTCTTCAGCCTGGGGCTCTGGGCCAGCTTCCAGGCAATGGCATGTTCGCGGCCGCCGGAGCCGATGAGGAGGATGTTCATAGGCGTGGATTTCGAGATTTGCAGTGCATTGAAACTGCAAATTTAAGCATCCTTGTCAGATCCTGCGGATCTCGGCGCCGATTTTTCTGAGGCGGACGTCGATGTTCTGGTATCCGCGGTCGATCTGCTCGATGTTGTCGATGATGCTCTTCCCGTCGGCCGACAGGGCAGCGATGAGCAGGGCGACGCCGGCGCGGATGTCGGGCGACGACATGCGGATGCCCCGCAGGCGGTGATGTCGGTCAAGCCCGATCACGGTGGCGCGGTGGGGGTCGCACAGGATGATCTGGGCACCCATGTCGATGAGCTTGTCGACGAAGAACAGGCGGCTCTCGAACATCTTCTGGTGGATGAGCACGCTCCCCTTGGCCTGGGTGGCCGTCACCAGGGCGATGCTGATGAGGTCGGGGGTGAACCCCGGCCACGGGGCGTCGGCGATGGTCATGATGGATCCGTCCATGAAGGTATCCACCTCGTAGCTCTCCTGCTCCGGGATGTGGAGGTCGTCGCCGCGCCGCTCGATGTGGATGCCCAGGCGCCGGAAGACCTCCGGGATGATCCCCAGGGCGTGGTAGTTGACATCCTTGATGGTGAGTGCCGACTGGGTCATGGCGGCCATGCCGATGAAACTGCCGATCTCGATCATGTCGGGCAGCAGGGTATGATCGGTCCCCTTGAGGGAATCCACCCCGTCGATGGTGAGGAGGTTGGAGCCCACGCCACCGATCTTTGCACCCATGCGGTTGAGCATCTCGCACAGCTGCACCAGGTAGGGCTCGCAGGCGGCGTTGAAGATGGTGGTGCGCCCTTTGGCCATCACGGCGGCCATCACCACGTTGGCGGTACCGGTCACCGACGCTTCGTCGAGGAGCATGTAGCAGCCGGT
>CAYLTG010000146.1:0-7884 GCA_964386225.1 uncultured Bacteroidales bacterium | reverse complement strand
TTGGTGCTGCGGATGATGTTCGACATGGTCTCCATGTTGGCCACGTAATCGTTGTATTTGTTCTCAAGCTCCGTCTGCATGGCATTGAACTGGTCCTGAACCCCTTTGTTGTATTTATCAAACTCTCCCTTGACCGAATCCAGACCAGGCATCATGCTGTACAGGGTGGCAAAGTCGATATGCCCGAGCTTGATCTTCGCCTGGGCCTGTCCTTCGTTGATCCCTGCGAAAACAAGTCCAACGGCTACGAGCACAATTGCTGCAAATTTATTCATCTCAATCTGATTGTTTTAAAATGAGGTGCAAATGTATTGAAATTATTGATTTGACAATGAAAATTCGAGGGCTAATCACCCCTGCCTTATTTCCTCACCGGGCCCGATGAATTTCCGGGAGGTGAAGGCACGGTCCCCGACCGCCTTCCTGCGGGCCCCTGTGTATCGCCGCCCTGGTATTCCTTCTTGACGCGGTCTTCGCGACGCACCGTACCCAGTTCGGCCCCCACCTTGTCGAGCACATCATCGCTGATATCGAACTTGTCGTTGCTGTAGAGGATGGTCAGGCTGCCGGCCTTGTCGAACACGAAGGCATAGTTGCTTTCCACGGCGATCTCTTCAATGGCGTTGTATATCTTCTCCTGGATGGGCCTCACCAGCTCCTCCCGCTTGTCGAACAGGTCCCCGCCGATCCCGAACCGCTGGTTCTGCAGCTTCTTGATATCCATCTCGGCCTGTTTGATCTCCTCTTCCCGCTTGGCCTTGATGTCATCCGGCATGAGGACGGCCTCAGCCTCCAGGTTCTTTCGCATCTTGCCCACCTCTGCAAATTGGGATTCGATCTCCTCCTGGTACTGCTGGGCGAGGTCGTCCAACTGCAACTGGGCATCCTTGTATTCCGGGATGTTGTCGAGGATGTATTCAGTATCCACGTAAGCATATTTTTGTGCGAGCAGTGCCGTGGACCCGATCAGGAACATGATCATGAACGCTAATTTCCTTTTCATTTCGCTAAGCATCTTATATGTGAATTTACTGGACCTGAATTAGTAACGAATAAAACTGACATTTCTTTTGATCTCCCATCAATTAATCGATCGACTGGTTGATGGAGAAATGGAACTGGCCGCGGTTGGCATCGGGCAGCCCGGGCACATTATCGAACCCATAACCCCAGTCGAGACCGAGGATCCCGAACATGGGCAGGAAGACCCTGACCCCGAAGCCCGCTGACTTGTATACATTGAAGGGATAGAAATCATCGATCTTGAGCCATGAGTTCCCGGCCTCCAGGAATGTGGCCACGAAGATGGTGGCATTGGGGTTGAGCGACAGCGGGTACCTCGCCTCCAGGGTATACTTGGAATAGATGGTGCCTCCCGTGTTGCTCGACCTCCAGTAGTTGGGGGTCAGCGACTCGTTGGAATAGCCCCGCATGCCGATGATCTCGCGTCCGTCCAGGTTGTTCATCCCCGACAGCCCGTCGCCGCCCAGGTAATACCGTTCGAAAGGAGTAACGCCGATGTCGCTGTTGAAGCTGCCCAGGAAACCGAACTTGGCGCGGGCCATCAGCACGAAGTTCTCGATGATCGGGGTGAAGAAGGTGGTGTTGATGCCCCACTTGTGGTATTCGACCCACTTGTACTTCTCATTGTCGGTGAGGTTGGCGTAGTCCCTGTCGGAAAACGCAGAATAGGGCGGGGTGATGTCGAGTGATACCGACACCAGCGAACCGCTTCGCGGGTAGATGGGGGCGTCGATGGAGTTCCTTGCAAGGGTGGTATTCCAGCTGAAGTTGTTGTAAAAGCCGGTCCCCGTTCCGAAGTTGAAGATATTGGTATAGTTGAGCAGGTCATAGCGCTGGAAGTTGGCGGACAGGCTCAGCTGGAAATAGTCGTCGGGCCAGGTGAGCCGTTTCCCGAGACCGATGCTCACGCCGTTGATCACGAACGACTGCCTGGAAGGGTTGTCCTTCGGCAGCCCGTTGGAGAACAGCGAATGAAAGTAGCTGACGCTGAAGGCATTGGGCTTCTTGCCACCCAGCCAGGGCTCGATGAAGGAGGCGCTGTAGCTGATGTAGCCGCGGCCGTACGACTGCACCCGGAGACTCAGTTTCTGTCCGTCGCCGGTAGGCACGGGCCGCCAGGATTTGAGGTCAAATATGTTGCGCAGGGAAAAGTTGTTGAAAGATACGCCGAGGGTCCCGATCACCCGGCCGTATCCCCATCCGCCCGACAGCTCGATCTGGTCGCTGGAGGTCTCTTCCACCTCGTAGGTGATGTCGACGGTCCCTTCGGCCGCATTGGCGTCGGGCACAGGGTTGATGGTCTCCGGGTTGAAATACCTCAGCTGGGCCAGCTCCCTGGTGGTCCGGATGATGTCGGACCTGGAAAAGAGCTGCCCGGGAAGGGTACGCAGCTCACGGACGACCACATGGTCGTTGGTGCGGGTGTTGCCCTTGACACGCACCCGCTTGATGGTGGCCTGCTTGCCCTCGTAGATCCTGATCTCCAGGTCGATGCTGTCGTTCTCCACCGCCACCTCCACAGGCCTCGCATCAAAGAAGAGGTATCCGTCGTTCATGTACAGTGAGGTGATGTCGTCCTCGGTCTGGTTGAACTTCAGGTTCGATTCAAGCAGCTTCCAGTTATAGACATCCCCCCGCTGGATCCGCAGCTGCCTCGACAGCTGGGCATCCGTATACTTGGTGTTGCCGATCCAGTTGATGTTCCGGAAAAAATACTTATCCCCTTCCTCGAGGTAAATGTCGATGCCGACGGTCCTGTCGGGGAAGCGGTAGACCGAGTCACGGACGATCATCACATCCCGGAATCCCGATTCGTTGTACTTGTCAACAATATTTACAAGGTCATCCCGGTAGTTGCCGCGGATGTACTTGGACGACTTGAAGATCCGGGTCTTCATGTGCACGTTCATGTAATCGCGGGTATAGTTCACCATGTCGGAAAAGCGGAACGTGACCGCGTTCTTGACCAGGTTCCAGATGAGCAGTTCCAGGTTGTCGAAAGGCTTGAAGTTTCCTTTCTCCTTGGTCTCCTTCATGAACTTCTTGACGCGTTGGTCGTCGTAGTTCTCGTTGCCGTAGATGTTGATCTCCCTGATCTTGACCTTTTCATTTTTGACGATGCCGATGATAAGCCGCACATGGTTCTTGCGCAGGCTGTCCTCCTCCTGCCTGATCTTGATCTCGGCGTCGAGGTAACCCTTGTCGATGTAATAATCCTGGATGGTGTTCTTCGTCCGGATGAGCATGTTGTCGGTCACCACATCGCCTGCCGCGATGCGTATCTCGTCCCTCAGGTTGTCGGCCTCGGCCTTTTTGATCCCTTCGAATGAGAAGTAAGACATGCGCGGGCGCTCGCTGAGGTCGATGTTGAGAAAGATGGTGTTACCCTGCACCCGGGTGGCGGTGATCTTGACATTCTCGAAAAGTCCCTGCTCCCAGAGGTTTTCGATGGCCCGCGAGATGGCGTCGCCGGGCACCTCCACCATGTCGCCCACCGAGAGGCCGGAGAGCATGACCAGGGCACTGTTGTCGAGGTACTTGACACCGGTGACGGTGATGCCCCCGATCTCATACTTTTTGGGTTTCAGGTAATTTATCTCCAGCTCATCGCCCAATTTCACCTGCCCGGCGGCGGTCAGGACCAGGGTCATCATCAACAGCATCATACCTGCAACACGCTTCCTCATCCTGCTCACTTGATTAGTTGTTCACTTGTTTTGCCGAACCGTCTTTCACGCCGCTGAAAATCGACAATGGCTTCATAGAGGTCCTCTTTTCTGAAATCGGGCCACAGCTTGGGTGTGAAATACAGCTCCGAGTAGGCGATCTGCCATAGGAGGAAGTTGCTGATGCGGTATTCCCCGCTGGTCCTGATCAGCAGTTCCGGGTCGGGATATGCATGTGTGGTCAGGAACCCGTCAAAGGTATTCTGGGTGATCGCGTCGGGATCGATCTCGCCCCTGGCCACCGCCGCGGCGATCTGCCGGGCGGCCCTGGTCAGTTCCCAGCGTGCGCTGTAGCTCAGGGCGAGGATCATGGTCATGCGGTCGTGGTGTTCGGTGGCCCGGATGGCCTCCGACAGCTCCCTGTGGGTAATATCGGGCAGCGATTCGAGGTTGCCGATGGCCTGCAGGCGGATGTTGTTGTCGTGCAAGGTCTTGAGCTCCTTGTGTATGGTCTGCACCAGGAGCCTCATCAGGGCAGTGATCTCGGCCTTGGGCCTTTTCCAGTTCTCGGTGGAGAAGGCATAGAGGGTGAGGTATTTGATGCCCAGTTCGGCGGCCGCCTCGGCGGTCTCACGCACCGACTTGACCCCGTGCCGGTGTCCGTACATGCGGATCTTGCCGCGCTGCTTCGCCCAGCGGCCGTTGCCATCCATGATGATGGCCACGTGTTCCGGCAATCGCTCTGTGTCTATTTTATCCTTGAAACTCATTTGACTCCCGCTGCCTCCCGGATCAATAATTGTCTTCAAAATCCGAACATTTGTTCCTGTTCCTGAGATCAATATAATAGGTGATCGTCAGCCCGGCGAAGGAATACCAGTCGTTGGTCTTCGAATTGCCCCGTTGCATGTTGGGTTGATGGCTCAGGGTGGGGTCGGAATAGAGCAGGTCCTCATACTCCTCCGAACCCTCCGCCACCAGGTCGACGCTGGTATAATAGGTCGTGCTCACATCGTCAAGGTAATCGGTGAAGGTCTTCCTCAAACCCCATTCCAGCGATGCGGATATCCGCCTTGAAAAACTGTACTTGAAGCCGACGCCGAACGGAATGGCAAACGAATAATAGCTGTATTCGGGCCGCTCCGTGTCGGGCGGGATCAGGTACTGGGTATTGTACTGCCCTTCCGTGCCAAAATCGCGCAGGTCGTTGTCATCGCGTCGGGGCCGGTGGTAAACGATGGTGGCACCGCCGAAGATGTAGGGCGTGAAGTAGCTCCGCATGCTGCCGTTGATGTAGGGCAGGAAATGGAACTCCATCGTCCCGCCGAATTCGGTGATGCCCGACCGGAACGAGAGCTCCCGGTCAGGGATGTAGTTCGACACCTCGTCATCCCCGTTGATGACGCCACGGTAGATATTGAACTTGGCGGCCCACCGCGAGCTCAGGGTGTACCTTCCCAGGAACCCGAAGGCCAGGTCGCTCTGCAGGAAGGGGACGTTGGGGTTGAGGTCGCCCATGTAGTAGGAGGTGCCTCCGAACAGACCGACCTCAAGCTGGGCACGGGAACCGGAAACAGCGAATACGACTAAAAATATGACCAGTAATTTTCTCATAAAAACCGGGGCAAAAATAAAATATTTCGGCAACTATTCCTACCTGGCTGTCGGTGGAAAGAAGCTTACCGGTATCTAATTTCTGATGTCAAGGCCCCACATCAATTTTTCCCGGATGGTCTTGAAATAACTCTCCCCCTCCGGGAGCACCAGGTTTATCTTGAAATCCTCCTTCATGATCGTAAACTCCACCGAGCTGTCGGTAAGCGCCGAGCGGGAATCGAGGTTGATGTGGAATTCAGAGATCCTTCCCACCACTTTGATCCTGATCCGGGAGCTGTCTGGAATAACGATGGGTCTCACGGTTAAATTGTGCGTGGCAATGGGGGTGATCACGAAATTGCTCGAGCCCGGCAGGATGATCGGGCCCCCGTTGCTCAGGCTGTATGCCGTCGACCCCGTCGGGGTGGAGACGATCAGCCCGTCGGCCCAGTAGGAGTTAAGAAACTCCCCGTCGACCCATGCCTGGATCTTGAGCATCGACAAGGGCGACTTGCGGTAGATGCTCACCTCGTTGAGGGCATAGTTCATGTCGCCGAAGAGGTCCTGCGTCGATTCCAGCCTGATGAGCACCCGCTGATCGAGGCTGAAACGCTTGCTGAACAGCTTCTCAAGGGCCAGGTCGATCCTGTCCTTTGCAATGGACGACAGAAATCCCATGCGGCCCAGGTTGATCCCCAGGATCGGGATGCCCGAATCCTTTACCAGCGCGATGGTATCCAGCAAAGTACCGTCACCCCCGATGGACAGCAGGTAATCCACTCCTTTGTCGATCTCCTCGTGCAGCCGGAAAAGCCGCGGCTCCCGCTCGAAGCGGATGCGTTCCGTGATGCTGCGGGAAAAGGGCTCATACAGGTAGATCCCCGCACCCCGCGATTCGAGGCCACGGACGATCTGCTGCAGGTAGGTGTCGTTTTCCGGGGAAAGGGGTTTGCTGAAAATGGCTACATTCATCCGGAATGATTATAAATAAATATGCTGCATTTCAAACATTTGCAAGATTACAAAATATTGGGCAATCTGCATGCGATTTAACAATTATTATGATTGGCCCGGAACGATCTGTGTATCGTGCATTCCGGCCCATCAAATGGAGGGGAGCACCGAGATGAAGAATCCCGACTCCCCCCTCTTGTTGAAGGAATACTCGAGCCGGAACACGAAATCGTAATAGGTGACGAAATCCAGGCCGATCCCGTACCCGGGGAGCAGCTCGTTGGACAAGGGGTTGGCGTTCATGGCGTTGCTGCGGTTGTCGATCGCGTAGCCCAGGTCGGCAAACAGGTTCAGGTAGAAGGCGTAATAAAGCTTGTTGAACTTGTCGGTGGGGATGAATTTGAACTCCTGCACCCGCTGGGAGACGAGCTCGAACTTCAGGTTGTTCTTCAGGAGGGCGAAATGCTGGCCATCCACCACGTAGTATTCATACCCCCTGACATAGTCACGCTTGTACCCCAGTCCTTTCAGGTAGGCATAGGGAACGTCGCTCAAGGGGCTGTACTTCACGGTGAGCCCGCTGGCCCAGTAAAATTTGCCTTTGATGTGGATGTACTTCCTCACATTGGCCTTCAGTGACAGGGCATTGACCTCCGAACCCGGGATGAGCCCCAGCCCCCGCTTGTCAAGCTCAAAATCGAAATAGTGCCCGTTGAGGGGGTACTGCCGGTAGTCGCGGTAATCGCTCCGGTACTGGTACCAGATGTTCATGCTCCTGTTCTTCGTGGAACCCCCGAAACTGTAATCCGGGTTGAGGATCAGCACCGAATCGGCCACCTGGAGGTCGGAATACCCGAAAATGCCCCAGTGCTGGTTGTGGATGCCCTTGCGGAAAAAGATCTCCGTATACCCGAAGATCTCCCTCCTGGGATAGACCGTTTCGCTTTTGAAGAAGACCTCCCTGTTGTCGGCCGAGTTGTAGGCGATCTCATGGTTCTGCATGAATCCGGCGGCGAACCCCAGGCCCAGCGTCTGAGCCTTGTTGATGTAGGGTATCTGGTACTTGAAATGATAATTCTCGTCATAGCCGAAGCGGGCATAGACGATGAGCCGCTCGCGCCGGCCCCTGAAGTTGTTCCAGGTGAGGTACATGCCGTAATTCAGGCGGTTCCAGTCGCTCCTCTTCAACCACGAGTTCAGGTTCCTGTCCGCAAACTCGAAGATGGGCACGGGCCATATGTACCACCGCTCCAGGAAATCGTAGGTGACATCCACCTCTGAGTCCGATGCGCCGACAAAGGAGGTGTCGAGGGTGACGAAATTGAACAGGGATGTGTTGAACAGGTTCTTCCTGCTCTGTTCCGCCTGCCTTGCAAATTCCCCGGCCGGAATGGTATCGCCCTCCCTGAAGAGGATCTCGCGTTGGATGATCCTGTCGCGGGTGATCTTGTTGCCGGTGTAGTTGAGGGAGTTGACCACACGATAGGAGGCCCTCCCGGTGGTGTCCGGCATGCTGTCCGCCTGCGCCACTATCCCCGAAGGGATTATGAGGGCAACAAACAGGAAGAATTTCATTATGTAGAGGGGGCGGATCTCCATCAAATACTCAGGTATCGCATCAACGAATCGTACCTGTCGCGCAGGT
>CAYLTG010000145.1:0-7963 GCA_964386225.1 uncultured Bacteroidales bacterium | reverse complement strand
ATCTATGTAGATCTTTAAATATATTTTATACTTTTGCCCCGAATTTAAGAACTGAAAAACAAAAACGCATTTAAAATGAAAAGAACCGTATTAGCATTCGTATTGATCATCAGTGTAACCGCACTTTTTGCACAGGACAAGTCAGCCAGGGATTACAAGATCGAGGCTGCCGAAGCATACAAGGCCAAGGATTACCAGACCGGGCTCACCTCCTTCGAGAAAGCGATCCAGCTCTATGAGGCGGACGGTAAGATCGACACGACGCTGTATTACAATGCAGCCATCTGCGCTGTCAAGGTAAAGGACTACCAGAAGGCGGTCACCTATTTCGACCGTTCCATCGACCTCGAGTACAAGTACTGCAAGTCGAAGCTCTACAAGGCCAGCGCCCAGAAGGGAATGGATGACTACGCCGCCATGGAGGCCACCTGCACCGAAGGGATAACAAGCTGCCCGAAATACAAGAAGGATTTCAACGACCTGTTGTTCCAGCATTACCTGTCCACCGGACTGGAGGTTTTCAACAACGCCGCCAAGATGCAGGCCGATGCCACCCCGCTGGCACAGTCCGATCCGGATGCCTACAAGGCCGAGATGGAGAAAGTGAAGGCCGAGTTCTCCAATTCGCTGCCGATGCTGGAGAAGGCGCATGCCATCGATCCCGCCGACGAGAACTGCAAGAAGGCCCTGAAGCAGGCCTATGAACTGCTCGACATGCAGGACAAAGCTGCGGCACTCTGAGGATCTTGAAAGAACTAGCGGAAAAGCGGGTCACAGCCCGCTTTTTTTTATGCCAGGGCGCGGGTGGAGGACCCCGGGTCCAGGATGTCGCGGAAGCGGATCATGCAGAGCTCCCGTCCGTCGTGTGCGGCATTGAAGGCATGGGTGCGGCCGATCAGTTCCGACCACCGGCCGGTGATGCGGGTCGACTCATGCACATGGCCGTGCAGGGTGACGCAGGGCTGGTGCTTTTCGATGAACCTCCCGATGGCGATGCTGCCGATGTGCACGTCGAGGGGCACGTGGTCCACCATCCTGCCGTCGAGGGCAGCCCGGTCGAGGGCGGTCTTATAGGGCGGTGAATGCATCAGGAAGACGGCATCGGAGAGGTCGTGGCCCCGGACCAGCTGCTCCAGGTCGCCGGCGATGGTGGCATACTCGGGGTCGTGCCCGGGGTCCACGCTCCTGAATCCTTCTGTGGGATGCACGCATCCGGGGTCAACGTACCTCGATACGTCGTACTTCTCCCAGTCCTTGAGCTGGAAAGGGGTGGGTGGGACATACGGGTACCCGAACACAAGGATGCCCCCGGCCCTGCGATGGCTGTTGTCGAGGTAGTGGATGAGCCCTTCATCCGACGCCTGCCGGAACCCTTCCTCCTCGCTTCGCAGGTCGTCGTTGCCGAGGATCACGAAAACATCCGGGTACCGGGGCCCCAGGGCCTCCCGGAGCGATGCCAGCGAGGGGAACAGGAAATCACCGGCGAAATGCCGGATGCCCTCCATCTCCTTCATCCCGTGGGGCAGCAGGTCGCCGCCCATGAAGACGAATGCGGGACGCTCGTCGCGGATGGCCTCGAAAAGGGCCCGGTAGCGGTGGGGATGGCCATGGAGGTCGCTGACAAAGATGGCGGATCGGTCCATGGGCTCAGCTGGTCTTTATGGGTTTGGCCCTGTTCTCATGCGACCCGATCATCACCGCATAGCTTGTCTTCTTGCGGATGTCATCATCGGTGATGAAATGTACGTCGAGCAATCCGTCGGATGCGTAACCCGTGCGCCTGAAGTTGATCTCGGCCAGGCAGGCGCTCCAGCCTTCCAGCCAGGAGATGAGTGCCGAATGACGGTCGTCCCGCGCGGCCACATGGATCAGCAGGTCGATGTCGCTGCCGGGCCCGGCGGTGGTTTCCTTGGTGGAGCCGATGAGGTACACGGCCCTGATGTCCCAGGCTGCGAAGTCGATCCGCTCCGCAATGGCCTCGGCCATCCGCTGACGCCATCTCCAGTGGGAGTCGTGCGACCCGCAAAGGCTGTCCTCGAGGAGCCGCTCCTGTTCCTGCGATTTCCTGCTCAGCAGCTGCAGGCTGTTCTCGAGCCTGCGCGTGAAAAGGTAGATGCCGATGCGGTTGGCAAGGGTGTTGAGCAGTTTCTGCTCCTCCGGCAGAAAGCGCGGCGGGGTCCTTCCGGTGCCGGGGTCAAGGTAATACACGTAGATCTGCCCGCTGATCCGGTCGTCGATCTCGAGGTCGGCCACCTGGTAGACCCGCGATTCCTCCCAGCCGGGCTCGCGGTAGGTGGTGCCCTGGAAAACGACCTTGACACGGCACAGGGCCGGATGCTGCCAGCCGTTGGGGATCCTGCGCAGCAGCTCATAGAAGAAGGTCTCCTCCGCGGGCTGCTCCCGGATCAGTTCCTCGACCCGGTAGAGGCATTTCAGTTCCTTCTCCCGCTCGGTCAGCTGGTCGATCTTCTGCTGGTAGGAATATTCTTTCACAAACATGATCACACGTGTTTATTTGAGTTCTTATGCAAATATACTGGAAATCTCCGGGTGAAAGTGATATGTCGCGCGGTACATATCCGTGATAAATTCCTAATTTTGCCATCAGTATTGTAAATGGAGGTGCGATGATACAATTTGAAGAGGCGTTGGCCACGGTGTTGGGATCGCCGGTCAGCCCCGGCACGGAAACGGTGGATTTCAGGGATTCCCTCCACCGTGTCCTGGCCAGGGATGTGGCCTCCGACATGGAGATGCCGCCTTTTGACAAATCGGCGGTGGACGGGTATGCATGCCGCAGGAGCGACCTTGCGCAGAAGCTGAAGGTGGTGGAAGTGGTCCCCGCCGGCAAGGTGCCCGCCCGCACCATCGGCGAAGGCGAATGCAGCAAGGTGATGACCGGGGCACCCGTGCCTGGGGGGGCGGATGCCGTGGTGATGGTGGAGGACGTGGAGGACCTGGGTGACGGGTATGTCCGTTACCTCAAAGATGCGGTCAAGAACAACATCTGCCTTACCGGCGAGGATATCCGTGCCGGGGCTGTGGTCATCGCCGCCAACACCCTCGTGGGCCCCCAGCACATCGCCGTCATGGCAACGGCGGGTTGCGTCAGGCCGCTGGTATATAAGAAGGTGAGGGTGGGGGTGATCTCCACCGGCGATGAACTGGTGGAGCCCTGGGAGCGGCCAGGGCCCTCCCGGATCAGGAACAGCAATGCCTGGCAGCTGGTGGCCCAGGCCCGGAAGATGGGTGCCGAGGCCGATTATGCCGGCATTGCGCTGGATACGGAGGAGGATACCCGCGAGAAGATCAGCAGGGCCATGGAGACGGCGGATGTCGTGCTCCTGACCGGGGGCGTGTCCATGGGCGACTTCGATCATGTGCCGAAGATCCTGGCCGAGCTGGGCGTGGAACTGAAGTTCAAGAGCGTGGCCGTGCAGCCGGGACGCCCGACCGTGTTCGGGACGCTGGGCCGGAAGTTCATCTTCGGCCTGCCCGGAAACCCCGTATCCTCGTTCGTCCAGTTCGAACTGCTGGTGAAACCCCTCATTTACAAGATGACGGGCCATGCGTACAAGCCCCTCACCCTGCCGCTGCCCATGGCCGCGGAGTACCGGCGCAAGCGCACGGGACGGCTGAGCTGGCTGCCCGTCAAACTGAACGCGGAGGGCGGGGTCGTTCCCCTGGAATACCATGGCTCAGCCCACATAAATGCACTGACCGCGGCCGACGGCCTGGTCCCGGTGCCCATCGGACAGACTGTCCTTGAAAAGGGAGCGATCGTACATGTTAGACAGATATAACCGGACCATCGACTATTTGCGCATTTCGGTGACCGACCGATGCAACCTGCGCTGCACCTACTGCATGCCGGAGACGGGAATAGACCTCATCCGGCACGAAGATGTCCTCTCCTTCGAGGAGATCGCCGCCGTGGTGCGGCAGGGTGCCGCCATGGGCATCAGCAAAGTGCGCCTCACCGGCGGGGAGCCCCTGGTGCGCAGGGGCATCACTGACCTGGTGGGCATGATCGCTGAAATACCGGGCATCAACGACCTCTCCCTGACCACCAACGGCGTACTCCTGGACCGGTTTGCAGAACCCCTGGCCCGGGCGGGCCTCCGGCGGGTGAACATCAGCCTCGACACCCTCGATCCCGAAAGATACCGCACCATCACGCGGGTGGGGGCCCTGGAAGATGTCCTCCGGGGCATAGAAGCTGCACGCAATGCGGGATTGGATCCCATAAAGATCAACTGTGTGATCAAGTCCTCGCACCTGGAGAAGGATGCCGTGGAAGTGGCCAGGTTCGGAAAGGAAAATGGCCTCCAGGTGAGGTTCATCCGGGAGATGGACCTGGAACGCGGGGTTTTCTCCCGGGTGATCGGCGGTGACGGAGGTCACTGCGCCAGGTGCAACAGGCTCAGGCTGACCTCCGACGGGAAGCTCCGGCCCTGCCTCTTCAGCGACCTGGGCTTCGACGTGCGGGAACTGGGCATTGAAGAGGCGTTCAACAGGGCGGTCGGCAACAAGCCGCGGTCGGGGAGCGCGAATACGGTGGACCGGTTCAGCAACATTGGGGGGTGAGGACTTCACAAATTGATGAATTGTTGAGTTGTGGAATTGTTGAATGGTGCATTTGGAGCCGGAAGAATGATAAAATACGTATATTCATAAAATTATGGGGGAATTGACACATACGGATGAAGAGGGCAGGGCACGCATGGTGGATGTGGGGGCCAAGCCCGACCAGGAAAGGACCGCCACGGCCCGGGGGAAGATCAACCTCGCTGCCGGAACGGTGAAGCTGATCCGGGAGAACCAGGTGAAAAAAGGCGATGTGCTCACTGTGGCCCAAGTTGCCGGCATACAGGGGGCCAAGCGGACCAGTGAGCTCATACCCCTCTGCCACCCCTTGCAGATCACAAAGATCGACGTGAATGCAATCCTTGTGAAGGATGGCGTCGAGGTTACCGCCACCGCCCGGTGTGTCGGAAAGACCGGCATCGAGATGGAGGCCCTCACCGCCGTGAGTGTGACCTTGCTCACCATCTACGACATGTGCAAGGCCGTGGACAAGCAAATGGTCATGGGGGATATCCGTTTGACCGAAAAGACAAAAAATTAAAGTAATGAGTGAAATGAAAGTTGTATCTGTCAATATATCAGATAAAAAGGGTGTTATAAAAAAGCCGGTGGACCACATTGAGCTTTTTGACATGGGGGTGAAGGGGGATGCCCATGCGGGCAACTGGCAGCGGCAGGTGAGCCTCCTGGCAAAGGAGAGCATCGGGAAGTTCGAGCGGGAGGCCGGCAGGAAGATCGGTTTCGGGGAATTTGCCGAGAACATCACCACGGAGGGTCTTACCCTTTACGAAACCTCCCCCCTCGACCGGATCTTCATCGGCGGGGCCGAGCTGGAGATCACGCAGATCGGCAAGAAATGCCACGGCACCTCCTGCGCCATCTTTGCCGAGGTAGGAAACTGCGTGATGCCCAAGGAGGGGATCTTTGTGCGGGTCCTGAAGGGGGGAGCCGTGGAGGCTGGCATGCCCTTGGAATACATCCCGCGCGTCTACCGGGCCCGCGTGATCACCCTGAGCGACCGTGCCAGCCGCGGCGAATATGAGGACCTGAGCGGTCCGCGGGTGGCCGGGCTGCTGGAAGAATACTTTCAGGAGCAGCGGAACCTCCTGGAAACGGAGCATACCATCATCCCCGACGACCCCATGGCGCTGCGGGCCCTCCTGGAAGAGGCCAGGATGGAGGAGTACGACGTGGTGATCACCACGGGCGGCACGGGGATCGGGCCCCGCGACATCACCCCGGAAGTGGTCGGGCCGATGCTTGACAGGGAGATCCCGGGGATCATGGAGGCGATCCGGCTCAAATACGGCATGGAGAAGCCCAATGCACTGCTCAGCAGGGGAGTGGCCGGTGTCATGGGAAGGACCCTTGTCTATACGCTGCCCGGAAGCGTCAGGGCCGTGAACGAATACATGGAGGAGATCATGAAGACGCTGAAGCACTTGATCTATATGTTGCATGGGTTGGATGCGCATTAGGAGTTATTGAATTGTAGAATTGCTGAATTGTTGAATGGTGCGCTTCGCCAGCGGCAGTCGGTAGCGATTGGCGCAGCAACCTGAAACCTGAAACAACCTTGAACAATCTTGAACTTTAAACCTTGAACAAAAAACACTTACCATGAACCGGGAACAAGCCATCAAACTCCTCCACGACTACATCGGATCTCCCAACATGCTGAACCACTGCTATGCGTCGGAAGCGGTCATGCGTGCGCTGGCTCGCCGGCTTGGCCGCGATGAGGAGGCCTGGGGGCTGGCCGGCCTGCTCCATGACCTGGATGTGGAAAAGGTCGGCGGCGACATGCACCAGCACGGGAAAGAAACGGCACGCATCCTCACCGGTCTGGGCATGGATGCCGATGTGGTGGATGCCATCCGCATGCACAACGAGACCTCCGCCGGTGAAAAGCGGAGCAAGGAGTTTCAGCATGCCCTCGCGGCGGGGGAGACCATCACGGGTATGATCGTTGCCACCACCCTGGTCTACCCCGACAAAAAACTGGCTTCGGTCAAGCCCAAATCGGTCGTCAAAAGGATGAAGGAGAAGAATTTCGCCGCCTCCGTGCGGAGGGAGAACATCATGGAGTGCGAGAAGATCGGGATCCCGCTGGCCGAGTTCGTGGAGATCTCTGTGAATGCCATGCGGGAGGTGAGCGGGAAGATTGGGTTGTAGGGGGGAGTGGCGGTTGCAGTTGGCAGTAGGCAGTAGGCAGTAGGCAGTTGGCAGTTGGCCCGCCTTCGACAAAGCTTCGGCGGACGAGGCGGATGGTCATGCTGAGCTTGTCGAAGCATGGCCTGCAGGGTGGAGCCGGTAATTATGAACAACCACCGTTTGATAATTTCAGCAATAAGTCACCCGGGCAGCCCGTTTACCATTCTAATTTTACAGCATGTTCAAAAACCTTCCTCCATACCTGAAGAACAAGTACTCCATCGCCCTGATGGTCTTTCTCCTGTGGATGCTTTTCTTCGACCGCAACCGGGTCATCAACCAGGTGCGGATCCTCAATACGCTCGGCGACATGCGGGCAGAGAAGGAGTACTACCTGGAGGAGATCGCGAAGGACAGCACCGCGCTCCACATCCTCGAAAGCGACAAAAAAGAGCTGGAGCGTTTTGCGCGTGAAAAGTACCTCATGAAGCGCGATAACGAGGACGTTTACCTGGTCGTCGACGACGACTGACCCCCTTCCCCGGAATTATTGCCCCTCTCCTTGCAAATTTTTGACAGGTCGTAAGAAATATTTATTTTTACCGAATCCAAATTAAAACAGCTGGCGGAGTTATGGAAGATAAAGTCATTGAAGCCCTGAAGCACGTGAACGACCCGGACCTGAAGCGCGACCTGGTATCGTTGAACATGATAAAGGATGTGAAAGTGGAGGGTAAGAAGGTCTCTTTCACGGTGGTGCTCACCACGCCCGCTTGTCCGCTCAAGGATGTCATCAGGCAGGATTGTGCGGATGCCATCCGGGAGCATCTCGGCAGCGGCTACGAAGTGGACATCGCCTTCGATTCCCGGGTCTCCACCCGGCGGAAGGACACGGAGCGGTTGCTGAAGGGGGTGAAGAACATCATTGCCGTGGCCTCCGGCAAGGGCGGCGTCGGCAAATCGACCGTGGCCGCCAACCTGGCCGTGGCGCTGGCACGCACCGGGGCGAAGGTGGGACTCCTGGACGCCGACATCTACGGGCCATCCATGCCGCTCATGTTCAACCTGGAGGGCGCCCAGCCCCTGGGACGCGAGAAGGACGGCAAGACCGTCATCATCCCCGAAGAACAATATGGGGTGAAAGTGCTCTCCATCGGCTTCTTCGTGAAGCCCGAGCAGGCCCTCATCTGGCGCGGGGCCATGGCCACCAACGCCCTGAACC
>CAYLTG010000144.1:0-7976 GCA_964386225.1 uncultured Bacteroidales bacterium | reverse complement strand
CATCGCCGTCGCCCCGCTTGTCGAGGTTGCCCACCGTCTGGTGGTGGTTCCGGTGGCTGTCGGTCCATTTATGGTAGGGTGTGAGCGCGATAATGCCCAGGATCTTTCCGACGATCACATTCGCTTTCTTCGATCTGAAAAAGGAACCGTGGCCGCAATCGTGGAAGATGATGAAGATCCTGACCAGGAAGGCAGAGGCCAGCAGGATGAACGGAATGGCGAGCCAGGGTGAGATTTTGGCGACCTGCACGATGGCGACCCAGAGGAGCAGATAGGGGCCCACGGAATTGACGATCTGCCAGATGGCCTTCGAAAGGCTGGGCTGGCTGTATTTCAGGATCACGGATTGCCATGAACTGTTCTTCTGATTTTTCTCTTCTTCCATAAAATCTCATGTTCTGCGACACCTCAGGCGCCACAGGTTTATATAATTGTTCGGATCGTCTGTCCGGGTCTTGAGTGCTTTACTGCAGCATTACGAACAAGGTCCGCATCCTTTCGGAAACAGGATCACACGATGCAATACCAGAGAGCGCAGCTGAAATGTCCGGATGAATGGGGGGCTGTCAGGACTTCTGTGGGGTTGCGGTGCAAAGATAACATTAATTGCGCTTGTTCTGACATATAACTGATTTACAGGCTGGTTTATTGCATGGATGCAGGGTGAAAGCTGTATACTCCTCCGCTTCCGGCACGGGGACGGGCACAGGCACAAGACCCGTTCGGGAAGGGATGCTATTCATAGAACTTCACCCAGTCGATGTCGACCGAGAACGCTCCGAACTGCTTGTCGGCGATCAGAATGCCGAACTGGGCAATGTCGGAGGAGGCCAGGACCGGTTTCCCGGTGAGGGTGCGGCCCCGGAAGGTGGGTGCGAAATCCTTGAAAGGCACTTCATGTTCGGTCCATTCGCCGTCCTTCGACCTGATCTTCGCCTGGTACGCATACCCGTCGAAGTTCTTGTCGGTCCTGAACCGGAGGTTGTAAATGTTCCCGTCGCCCCGGATCCGTACCTTCACACCGCGGTATTCGGTTTCGGCACCGGCATCCACCATGACCCGCACGGAGGCGAACCCGCCGTAATTTTCCGGCGAGAGGGTGCCGCTGAAGGTGGCGGTGCCGTCTGTATTGAGCTTCATGGTGCTCCTGGACACGCCGCCCATCACGTCGTCGTTCACGATATACCATTCTCCGGATGTGTCCTTCGATTCAAAGTCGAACAGGACCAGGTCACCGGTGACCATTAGGGATACCATTGCGATAAAGATCAGTGATTTCATAGCTTCTCCTTTTGCATCAGGCGCTGACAGCAGCTCCCCTTTCCAGGCGTTCTATCTCCTCGGCCACGCGCTCGGCCTCGGCCCGCTTGGCGTCACTGGCCTGCCGGTTCACCGTCGACAGCTGGTAGGATTCCTTCAGCAACTGCTCGTATTTTTTGGTCAGGATCTCTGTCCTGGACTTCTTCTTGAATATTCCGAACATGATGATTTCATTTTGGGGATGCCCGACAGCCAGGAGGTACCCGGTGGGTTACATGACGGCAGGCAACCAATTGTTTAACTTTTTCTATCAAATATTAAACAAACCCATAGGAAAAAAGTTTAGTTCGGCTGCAAAATGAACACCCGCCCCTGTCATGCGTTGTTCTTTTAAATGTAAGAAACGATGAGACTATTTACCACATTTTCCCTTGCCCTGCTGACCCTCCTGACAACGTCCGGCCTCTCCGCACAGGACTGCGCCGCCTATTTTCCGATGGAGGAAGGCGCCGTGCGCGTCATGGAGACTTACGACAAGAAAGACAAGCCGGAGGGCAAGATGACCTACGAGGTGACGGAGATCGCCACCGAAGGCAACATCACCTACATCCATGTGCACATGAAGGTGGAGGACCAAAAGGGCAAGGAGATGTATGACAGCGGCATGCGGATGGAATGCGAAGGGGGCGTTTTCCGCGTCGACATGAAGAACTACATGATGGCCGGCATGTTCCCCGAAGGCAGCGGCATGGACGTGGAGGTCGACTCCAGGAACCTGGAATTCCCTGCCGTGCTGGAAGTGGGCATGCAACTCCCCGACGGATACATCAGCACCACGGTGAACAGCGGTGGCATGGCCCTGATGAGCACGAAGGTGGAGGTTGTCAACCGCAAGGTGGAAGCCCTGGAAAGCGTCACCACCCCGGCCGGGACCTTCGAATGCTTCAAGATCAGCCAGGAGTCGAACGTCAAATCGGTCATGTCCATGACCACCCGCAGCGTGGAGTGGATCGCAAAGGACGTGGGGGTCGTGCGCAGCGAAACCTATGACAAGAAAGGGAACCTGGAGGGGTATTCCGTGCTGACGGAGTTCAGGAACTAGGCCATCGCTGCCGTGCAATGGACGATCGCCCGGCTGCTGATCTGTGCAGTCAGTTTTAAAAGACGGACATTTCTAAAGCCGTAACCTGCACCTTGGAGGGCAGCGTCTTGTAGGTGATGACCCTGTGACCCTGAAATCCATAGCCCTAAGGCCTCATTCCACAGGGGGGTACCATTCCACCTCTCCCCCTATCGTGATGATGAAATAATTTTTGGTCCAATCCGGGATGAAAGGAGGCTTTACCGAAACAAGCTCGTATGCGGTCTCATAAACGGCACCATCATCGAACGTGGCGCGCACCATATAGACATAATCCAGGCGATCCTCATCATTGTCGAAGTCGAACCCATAGACCTTCCCCACATAAAAGCCATTTTCCCAGTTCTCACCGCTGATCGCACCCGGATCATGGATGGTCTCCATCGGGTAGCTGTCGCTCAAGTGCCCTCCGCAATGATACTTTCTGACGCTACCCTGGAAAACGAGCTTGTTGGCCTCTTTGAGCACCCTGTCCTCGGGGAGCTTGCAGCCGGACACATCCAGTTTCGGCTGTACCGAATAGTTGCGCATCTCCGGCCATTTCGTATCGTCACAGGGGTCGTTCTTTTCATCCTGGCAGGAGAACCTTCCAAACAGGAACACCAGGAGGATCAGTAATAATTTCGAATATTTGAACCACTTCATCATGATGATTTACTTTGATTGCACAATCCGGGTCCCGGAATCAGGCCGGGACACATATAACTTTCAAATATATGAAAAATTTCCAGATATAAAAAATCGCCTTGACCGCCAGTTCACACAGTCCAATTTCCCATATGCGCCGGCGGCTTATCCCGACTAGTCTCGCAACGCAAAAGGCCTCATTGCTGCATGGCATAGCCAACCAGTTCAAAGTCAATCCGGGAATGCACCTGTACCCGGATCCATCCGTATTTGAATGTTGAATCTGTTGCCTTTCGGATGCCGATGAATAACTGCCTGTCGGCCACATCCACCCAGCAACCCTGCGAGCACTCATACATGGGGCGCATCAGGCTCCACATCGGCAATCCCTCTGCCGGCTCAAACATTTCATGCCGGTCATCGATCCTGTCTTTGTAGCGGAGGGTGTCCACCCAGTGATACGAATAGCTGACTCCCAGTCCGAGCGGGCACAATTCGGAATTGAATAATATCTCCAGGCCATTTTTCGGCAGTATTGATGCATATGAATTGCTATCCACGTTAATTGCCGGAATGTTCTTCTCGGTAAACCTGACCCGCACCCCCAGGTCATACTTTCCATCCAGGTCCAAATCCAGTGAATCCTCTCCGAAGTAAAAGTTTGTGTCGGTGTCATATTCATAGACCATTTTGAAAGGCGGATCAAATTCGGCCTGGGTCATGAACGTTCCTGCGCTTCCTGCATAAACGGGATAGGCCATGCCGGGAGGGGGCTTTTCGTTATTTTGGTCCGTCGACGGGGAGGAGTCATCGTCATTGTGGCATGCAATAAGTCCGGCCAGCAGAGCAAAAAGGAGAATATTGCCTGTTTTCATGGCATACGCGGGATATAAGGTCCATATCAATAAAAATAGGCATTTTATTAACACAATGCAAGGACTTTCCCCCGGAGCCTGGAATGGACTATGAAAGAAGTGGGGGTGGTTCGGAGCGAGACCTCCGACAAGAACGGGAACCAGGAGGATTACTCCATCCTGACGGAGCTCAGGAAGCAGCAGTCCACTGTACTCCGTCCAATTCCATCAGAAGTTCCCGGATCTCCCTTCCGGAGCTGGTGCCTACCTGTCCGGATGACTGGCCGGCCGCCTGATCAGCGGACCCCCTTCTGCCGGCGTTCCGGCACGTCGGGGTCGCCCGCATGTTCCACACGCTTGATGAAATAGAGGGTCTTGCCCCGCCAGGGGAACTTCATGTACCGCTTGATGTAATGGAGATTGACCCGCTCCCCCGACAGGGCGGCGGCCTGCAGCTCCCGGATCAGCTCCTGCTCGTCCTTCTCGACGGAGAAGTCAAAGGTTTCGGCAAAAGGCGACGCTCCTTTCAGCGCCCCGAACGACTGCAGGTTGAGCTGTCCCTCGTAGGTCTTGAACATCACCCCTTTCTTGCTCACCCGCACCACGGTCCCGGCCCGGAACCCCTCGTCATAGATGCCGAAATAGGCGAATGCGAAAAAAGCGATGAGCAGCAGCACGGCGATGATAAGGAAGGATCGCAGGAACCGCCGGAACCCGCTGCCGGGTCTGTGAGTCGTGTTTGCAGCAGTCATGGCAAAGGTAATTTTTCCCAAAGCTAAGAAATATCGGAGTCCGGTGCATCATTTCTTTTGCATTGGTCCCCGGAGCTGCACGGGCATCAGTCCATGGCAGGGTTGCACGATGGCGATCCGGCAACCGGGGCTCCTCCGTCCGGCTTTATCGAATTCTGCCTTGCGACGGAATAAAATTCTCAAATCATGCAAATTCCGTCGTGCCATTTTCCGAATTTATGGAAATCGGAGAACTTTCAAAAGCGGGGCGGACAAATACCTGATTTCCTGCAAACATCCTCCCTGCCGCGTCCGAAATCCGTTTCACATTCCTGCTGCGGACACCTAACTTTGATACAAAGCGCCCCTGCCGAGCGAGGAGGGCGCAGATTAAAAAAGATGGACCCGGTCCCCGGCATTCACCGTTCCGGGGATGACAAACCAGCGTAGCACAGAAGAATTCCGCAACCGAACCATCAATAAACCTGCAACACCAAAACCAATGAAAACAAAAGTGATCACCGGACTCGCAATCGCCGCGCTGCTGCGCGTAGCATCGGCCCAAAACCCCTGCCTGCCGGAAGGGATCGTGCTGACCAGCCAGGAGCAGATCGACAGCTTTTGCGTCAATCACCCCTGCTGCACAGAGATCATCGGAGGAGTATATATCGGACCTTCCGGCAGCTCCAACGACATCGAGAACCTGGAAGGGCTGAACAGGATCCATGCCATCGGGGGCGACCTCGTCATCAGTCACAACGAGCTGTTGGAGAGCCTGTCGGGATTGGACGGACTGACCACCCTCGGGGGGAACCTTGGCATTTACTTCAACAAGAGGCTTACCAGCCTGTCGGGACTGGAGGGGATGGACAACATCGCGGGGCACATCGGGATCAAAGGCAACCAGGCCCTGACAAGCCTGGCGGGGCTGGAAGGCGTGCATTGCCTGAAGGACTACCTGTGGATCTGGGACAACCCGTCGCTGCGCAGCCTGGAAGGGCTTGACAACCTGGTATCCGTGGAAGGACATGTCGGCATCGGGGTCAACGATTCCCTGGTCAGCCTGGCGGGCCTGGGGCAATTGACCTCTGTCGGGAAATACTTGTGGATATGGGACAACCCGTCCCTGGCAAGCTTGTGCGGGCTGGAAAAACTGAATGCGATCGGAAGCGACCTCGACCTGTACAAGAACCCTGTGCTGCACAGCCTGTCAGCACTGGAAGGCCTCTCTTCGATTGGCGGCTTCCTGGTCATCGAGGAAAATAGCAGGCTCCAGGACCTCACTGGGCTTGATCACATCGATGGCGGCAAACTGGAGCACCTCGTGATCGCAGACAACGCTATGCTCAGCGATTGCGATGCCGGGAGCATCTGCGAATTCCTGTCTGCGGCGAAGGGAATGGCCGAGGTCCATGACAACGCCCCCGGCTGCGAAACGACAGCGGAGATAACCGGCAGCTGCGATTCCTTCGTCGTCGATGTACAAAGGCTGCCGCACCTCACCTTTTACCCCAACCCCACCGGCACCGGCACCATCACCCTCACCCTGGACAACCCTGAAAACCTCCGCCTGGCCTGCTTCAACGCCTTCGGGCAGCAGGTGCATCAACAGCAGATATGTTCATCAGTGACCGTGATCAATGTCAGCGGCTGGGCACCGGGCATCTACCTGGCTGTGGTATATGACGCCGGTAAGCTTTTGGGGAAGAGTAAATTGGTTTTGCGATGACCTTATAGGGATCCCATGGAAACGGCTAGGTGATTGGTTGCTGGTTGACATTCGCATCATGCGATGAAAATTATAAAACACTGCATACCAGCTGTATCGCCGGCAAAATAACAGAAACCTCAACTCAAAAATCTCAAGATCATGAAAAAAAAATTAGCATTGTTTGCCCTGCTCTTTCCTTTCACTTGTTCATTGGCGCAATTGGAAGGGACATGGATCGTCTCACCCCAACCTTACTCCCTCGGTGTAGGGCCGGCACAAGGAAATATGAGTTATTGGCACAATACCTACTATGATTTGAATGCCAGGACATGTTTTTTCGACGACACATATGCATTTAATGAAGACGGAAGTTTTAACAACATCTTGGGTAACGAAACCTGGCTTGAAGAATTCCAGGGGCCCGACACCGCTTCATGCGGCGCCCCGGTAGCACCTCACGACGGTTCCAACCCGGCCACATGGTCATACGATCCCATGGTCTCAACCCTGACCCTGGAGGGGACTGGGGCATACCTGGGGCTCCCCAAAGTGATCAATGGTGGCCAGCTTACCTCCCCAAACCAGGCACCTCCATCCATTACCTACATAGTGACTTACCTGGATCCCTACTACATGGTGTTGGACATTGATATTGGCGACGGATGGTGGAGATTTTCCTTTGAAAAACTACCAGAGGCTGTTGCGAATGCAAACCTGATAGACCTCCAAATCGACGGGAGCACTATCCCGGGTTTTATCCCATATCTTACCTACTATTTGCATGCCCTGCCCGAAGGTACTGTATTCATTCCTCAGATCACCTCCGCCACCCCCTTGAACCCGGAAGCATCAGTGGTCGAGATCATACAGGCACAGTCAATTCCGGGGGATGCCTATGTGGAGGTTCTGGCAGCCGACAGCACGACGACGAATATATATATCGTGTCCATTGACATTGCTATCCCGAACACTGCACCGCCTGAACCTGTCCATGCACAGGAAGATGTCATCTCAATATACAGCGATGCCTATATTAACCTCCCGGGAACGGACTTTACTCCCTGGTTCTGGATCCCCACCATCATCACGGTAGATGAACTGATAGCCGGGAACAATACCCTGAAGTATGAGAACCTTGATTACGCAGGGATCCAATACACCAACCTGGATGTGTCAGGGTATGAATATCTGCACCTGGATTTCTGGAGGTATGGCAACAATGCACTGTATTTCTATCTGATCAGTCCTGGACCCATTGAAACCCCATATCTTTTACCATTCATTTCGGGAGCATGGACAGGCGTCGATATCCCGCTATCTTATTTCGTGCCGCCAGTAAACCTCAACGATGTTTATCAGTTCAAAATATACGGGGACCCAGAAAGTTCAACCGTATGGATCGACAATATCTTTTTCTGGAAATCCATGGGTACGGGGATTGAAACTCGTGTCGTGCCGTCCCTCAACATAAGCCCCAATCCCGCTACAGGCGGCATTATTACTGTTAACATGGGCGAATATCATTATCACGACCATTTGTTCTTCTTCGACATCTATGGGCAGAAGGTTCACCGGCAGGAGATCACCGGCAGCGAAACTGTTATCGACGTCAGCACCTGGGCCCCGGGCATCTACCTGGCGGTGGTATATAA
>CAYLTG010000143.1:0-7976 GCA_964386225.1 uncultured Bacteroidales bacterium | reverse complement strand
TATATCCCACGTTGCTGCCCTGGCCGGCCGTGTTCTCGATGACGGCGGTCACCCCGCTGGTCTTGTCAAGGGTGATGTTGACCGATTCGGCGATGAGGTCGAGGCATTCCTCCTCCGAGATCTGCTTCAAGTGGGCCCCGGGGTGGAAATTGAGGAGTTCGATGCCCAGCTGCTCGCATCGCCTCATTTCATCCAGGAACGAGCTGCGCGATTTTTTGAGATTCTCGGCAACCGGGTTACCCAGGTTGATGAGGTAGCTGTCGTGCGGCATGATGTGCCCCGGTCCGTAGCCGTATTTCTCGCAGTTCTCCCTGAACCCGGCGATGTTCTCTTCCGTGAGGGCTTTCGAGAACCACTGCTTCTGGTTCTTGGTGAACAGGGCAAAGGCCTTTGCCCCGATGGCATGGGCATTCAAAGGGGCGTTCTCCACACCTCCCGAGGCACTGACATGGGCTCCGACTAACTTCATGGGATTTTTCCGCAAAGGTAATAAAATGGCAGGACCGGGAAATCGCAGGAAGACAAAACAAACCCCGCAGATGGTTCCGATCCGGAAATAGCAGGTTTGCCGTACCCTACTGGGCCAGGTCCAGCCTGTTCAGGCATACCTTCATCTTTTCGCACACCATGTCGCCGGCCGCGGCACAGTAGCCGTTGTATTCACAGATCACTTTCATTTCGTGGTCGAAAAGGATGGTGTAGGGAGCGCTTGCGATGCCCATGGCACGTTTGAAATCCCCGTTCCGGTCGACGTAAACCTCCACATCCAGGGCGTGGCCGTAAACGAAAGGCTTGACGTGGTTGACCTTCCCCGACCGGTCGACGCACACGGCCATGAGCTTCACGCCACCTGCGGCCAGTTCCCGTTCATGCGCCTCGCAGATGTCGTAAAGGGTCTCAAGGCATTTGTTGTCGTCGGTCCTGAAGAACAAAAGCACCATCGGGTCGCCCCCGTTGCTCAAGGTGCCCGCATCGATTCGGCTGCCTTCGAGGGTATACAGGTCCACCGCGGGAAAAGCGGCGGGTTGTGCGGTACATGGCGGGGGGATCAGCAGCAGAAGGGCCGGCAGGACGGCCATTTTCAGCGAGTTCATGGTTTTTGGTTTTTGAGTTGGTTCTGAATCCACAATATACGAAAAATCCGGCGAAAAGTCAAGAAATACAGATGCCATGAACGTCGAGATCGAAAATTCATACTTTTGTGGTCCTAAATCATGCTTGTTATGACTCAGATCCGCGTAACGAAGGAGTTCACTTTTGAGATGGCCCATGCCCTGCTGGGCTATGACGGCTCCTGCAAGTATGTCCACGGCCATTCCTACGGCCTTGCCGTGACGGTGATCGGCTCACCGACCGCCGACAGGTCCGATCCCAAACTGGGGATGGTGATCGATTTCGGCGACCTGAAAAGGATCGTGAAGGAAACGGTGGTCGACATCTTCGATCATGCGCTCGTGCTGAATGCCGAAACGCCAAGGGACAGCTTCAATGCCAGCCGTGAACTGTTCAACAAACTGATCTTTGTGGATTACCAGCCCACCAGCGAGAACATGGTGGCCGATTTTGCGGGGCGGATACAGGAAAAACTGCCCTCCGGGATGAAATTGCACACGGTCAGGCTGCGCGAAACGGCCACATCCTACGCCGAGTGGCATGCAACTGACAATGCGTAAGGATCAATTGAACACGTCATTGATCACGTCCATGTAAACGGTGCCGAAATTCATGATGCACCATATTTTCAGTGCCCTGATCTCATCTTTCTGAAGCCATTTCAACGACTTTTCCAGCTCATTCCGAAAGAGCTCCCTGTTGAAGCTGACTTTTTCAAGGACGGTTTCAGCATATTGAAGCATTCCGATGGAGTTTAAGCGTTAAACATGAATCAATTTCACAACGGTCGATGCGTTGACTGTTACAGGCTGCAGTTTGGTTGAATTTCAAAATACCATGCACGTGCCAAATTTAAATACCAACTGAAATACAGTAATTTAAGTCTGTTTTTCCGTTGCAATCCCAGTCTCAAACCGGGAAAAAAATTACCGGTTTTTCCCATCTGCATAATGTTTCAAACGAAATATTTTTCAATATGATATTCACATTTTGCGGATTTAACAAATTTTTAACCGGGCCCATATATGCAAGAAGCTATATATAAGCGGATTATGGGTGCAGGGATGGGAGGGGTGCCGGACCGTTCCGTTGGCATGAAACACTAGGGAATCCGTGGTTTTTTTATGTAAAAATTTGTTCAAAAAAGGTTGATTAATCGAAAATAAAAGGTTTAACTTTGCTAGGATTTTAAATCGAATTCATATGGCTACCAAAGAGCAGAAGGTGGTAGAACTGGAACGTGTAGTGGTGCGGTTTGCCGGTGACTCGGGCGATGGCATGCAGCTTACGGGATCCTTGTTTTCGGATGCCGCGGCCATTGCAGGGAACGATTTCGCGACCTTTCCCGACTATCCCGCCGAGATCCGTGCACCGCAGGGTACTGTTTCCGGCGTATCCGGGTTCCAGATCCATTTCGGACATACGGAGATCCACACCTCCGGCGACCAGGCCGATGTCCTTGTCGCCATGAATCCCGCCCCGCTGAAGAAGAACCTCATGTGGGTCAAGGATGGAGGCACCATCATCGTCGATACCGACACTTTCAACGAGAAGGCCCTGGAGAAGGCCGGATATGATTCCAATCCCCTGGAGGACGGCACGCTGAAGGATTACAACGTGATCATGGCACCCATCAGCACGCTGACGAAAAAGAGCGTGGAGGACATGGGGCTCGACAACAAGATGATCCTGAAAAGCCGGAACATGTTCGCCCTCGGTGTCATGTTCTTCATTTTCAACAGGGATTTCTCCACGGCAGATGATTTCTTTGACAAGAAATTCGGCCGGAACCCTTTGGTGGTTGAATCGAACAAGCGGATACTGCGCGCGGGGTACAGCTTTGCCGAGTCGGTGGAGGCGCTAAGCTCCATCACTTACAAGGTGGAGCCTGCCGCCCTGAAGAAAGGCACATACCGCAACATCACCGGGAATGTGGCCACCGCCTGGGGGTTCCTCGCCGCCGCTGAAAAATCTGGGCGCCCGTTATTCCTTGGGTCCTATCCCATCACCCCGGCCTCCGAGATCCTGCAGGAGCTATCCAGCCACAAATCGCTTGGTGCCAAGGTCCTTCAGGCCGAGGACGAGATCGCGGGGATCGTATCGGCCATCGGCGCCAGTTTTGCCGGCGCCTTTGCCGTCACCTCCACCTCAGGCCCCGGGCTGTCGCTCAAGAGCGAGGCCATCGGACTTGCGGTCATGACGGAACTGCCCATCGTCATCGTCGACGTGCAGCGGGCCGGGCCCTCCACGGGGATGCCTACCAAATCGGAACAATCGGACCTGATGCAGGCCCTGTTCGGGCGCAACGGTGAGGCACCCTGCATCGTCATCGCCGCCTCTTCGTCGGCCAACTGTTTTTACTATGCCTACCAGTCCTCCAAGCTGGCCATGGAACACATGACGCCTGTCATCCTGCTCACCGACGGTTACCTGGCAAACGGCTCGGAGGTCTTCAGGATACCCCGGATGTCGGAACTGGTCGACATCAAACCTCCGCTCGCGAAGGCCAACGACAAAGAGTATTTTCCATACAAAAGGGACCCCGAAAAACTGAACCGCCAATGGGCCATTCCCGGAACGGAAGGGCTCAGGCACAGGATCGGTGGCCTCGAGAAAGAGGATGTTTACGGCAATGTGTCGCATGACCCTGAAAACCACCAGCTGATGTCCCAATACCGGGCGGAGAAAGTCGCACGGGTCGCCGATTACATCTCCCTGCAGGAGGTGTATGGACCGCAAAGCGGCGACCTGTTGGTGGTGAGCTGGGGGGGCACCTACGGGGTGATGATGGAGGCTGTGCTGGAAATGCAGAAGCAGGGCAAGGACATCTCCCTGGCTCATTTTCACTACATCAACCCGCTGCCCAAGAATACGGAGGAGATATTCAGCAGGTTCAAAAAGATCATCGTTCCGGAGCTCAACCTGGGGCAGTTCGTGCTGTACCTCCGGATGCAGTTCAGGCAGTTCGAGTTCGAACAATACAACAAGATTCAGGGATTGCCCTTCATGGTAAAAGAACTTGTGGACCTTTTCAGCAAAAAATTGGAGGAGATAAAATAATGGCAACGAAAGAAGTTGAAACCCCTGCCCTGAGCAAGGAAGATTTTGTAAGCGACCAGATGGTCAAGTGGTGCCCGGGATGCGGCGACCACGCCATTCTGTCCTCCTTCCAGAAGGTGCTTCCCATGGTCGGCAAACGGAAAGAGGACGTCGTGGTCGTCTCTGGCATCGGTTGCTCCTCGCGCTTCCCCTATTACGTGAAGACCTACGGCTTCCATGGCATCCATGGCCGGGCCGCGGCACTTGCCTCGGGGATCAAGATCACCAACCCGGAGCTGATGGTGTGGATGGTCACCGGCGACGGAGACTCGCTGGCCATCGGCGGGAACCACTTCATCCATGTCCTGAGGAGGAACCTCGACATCAACATCTTGCTGTTCAACAACATGATCTACGGCCTCACAAAAGGGCAATATTCCCCGACGACGCCTTCCGGCTTCAGGACCAAATCGTCGCCCCAGGGTACGATAGAACATCCCTTCAACGTAGGCGAACTGGCTATCGGGGCGCAAGGGACGTTCTTCGCGCGGTCCGTCGACACCAACCCCAAAATGATGACTGAAGTGATGTTTGAAGCATCGCAGCACCAGGGTACCTCCCTCATCGAGATCATGCAGAACTGTGTGATCTTCAACGACAAGATTCATGCGGCATTCACCTCGCGCGAAACACGGGACGACAACCAGATCTACCTGGAGCACGGCAAGCCCATGATCTTTGGCAAAGACAATGACAAAGGGATCGTGCTGAAAGGGACCAAGCTGGAGGTCGTCAGGATCGGTGAGAACGGCATCACCGAGAAAGACCTCCTTGTGCACGACAAGTACCAGTGGGAATCGGGCATACACGTCCTGCTGGCCACCATGGCGCCACCCGAATACCCCATAGCCATGGGCGTGATCAGGTCGATCGCCGAATTCACTTACGACGGGAAAATGGAACAGATCATTGAGCATGAGAAAGCCAACAATCCCATCAAATGTGTGGATGACCTGCTGAACAGCGGGAAAACGTGGGAGATCGAAAACTGATACGGTAAAGAAAAGAAAAGCCCTTCCGGGCTTTTTTCATCTGCTCAGGTATTCGCGATAGTGTTCATGCATGTCGATGAACCTGCGGACCGCGGAACATGCCGGGATGATGTCCAGGTGTTCGGACATGGCCCAGTCAAGCCCCTCCCTGATGATCTCGCGGGCCAGGCCCTTCCCTCTCAGTTCCTCCGGCACGAAGGTGTGGTAGAACACAACGGTGGAGGGTGCATGTATTTCATAATCCATATGGGACTCAAGCCCGTCGACGACCTTGTAGAACCTGTTTTGCCCGTGGATAACCTCTGTTTTCATGTTGTTACTGGCTTAAACTTCTTTTTGCGGTTTGTTGTTTCATCCTGGCTTGCAAAATCGCAATAAATTTCTTAAAACCCCAGGACTTGCACCCCGATTTATCAACCCATGCTGTTCAAAACGGGTCAGCACGACCCGGGTCCACACTGCCATCCTTGTGAAGGCACCGCCGTCGTTTCGCAGCCACCCGTTCATTTTGCCCCGGCCGGCGAATGGGGACGCGGCTAACTGGATCCGCCTGACCAGTTCACTCTTATAGAAACGAAATAAACCGAACTGTTGGTATGGGGGATCCGGTGAAAAGAGAACGGTTCCGGGCGGGCCTCAGCTCCTGAAGATCCCGGTGGCGAAACTCAACCAATTGCGGGGCTCATCCCGCACCATCCTGAACATGAGCATGCTGAAAAAGGCCGGATAGGCTTTCAGGAGCCTGAAGAAAGATCCCGATTCGAGGGGGTACCTGGCATCGAGGAGGTTCCTGATCCTGTAAAGCTGATCGGACGACAGATGCCGGGTCTTCACATTGCAATGGTAGTGGTTGTAGCGGCTGTAGTCCGCGGGATTGGTGACCAGGCCCTCGCGCAGCAGTTCCTCGCGCAATTCCGTCTTCAGGTGAGGGGTGAGGATGTTGAAGAGGGGAATGTCAATGCGCATTTGTCTGGCGTATTCGTAATTTTCCCGCAATGTCGCTTCCGTGTCTTCGGGGTAGCCAAAGATGAAACCACCCACCACGATGATCCCGTGCCTTTTGAGATCGGCCACTACGGCGGCGGTGTCGGAGCTCGTCAGCTGGTTGCTCTTGTGCATGAACGCCAGGGCTGAATCAGAGGCATTCTCAATCCCCAGGAAAACGATCCTGGTCCCGGCCCGGGCCATGGCCCCGGCAAGGCCCGGGTTCTTTCTGAACCCCTTGACACTTGCCTGCACGGCGAATTTCATATCGAGGCCCGATGCGGTGATCTCGTCGCACAGGTGGAGAAGCCTTTTGCCGTCGAGGGTGATGTTGTCGTCGGTGATGAAAATGTGCCTGGCCCCATTTCGGCGGGCATCTTCCAGGTCAAGGAGGATCCGCTCGGCCGAGAATTTCCTGAACGATTTCCCGTACATGTGGCGGATGGAGCAGAAATTACAGTCGTAAACACATCCCCTTGATGTCTCGATCACATCGCCGGGCTGGCCCATGACATGGAATCCTTTCCGGTAGATCCTGAGGTCGCGCCGCGGCAGCTTTATGTCCTCGGGTGCCAGCAAGGGGGCACGATCGGTGCGGACCACGCGGCCATTCTCCCTGAAGAGGATCCCGGGCACATCCAGCAGGCTACCCCCGCCCTTCAAGGTCTTCAACAGGCTGTTGAAAGCCACCTCACCCTCCCCTTCGATAATGAAGTCGATGAGGTGATGATCCGGTCCCGCCAGGATCGCCTCACCGTCGGCGGTGGCATGATAACCACCGAGCACTATGCGGACGGACGGGTCGTGGCGGCGCGTGGCGTTCATCAGGGCACGGGCCGTCTCATACTGGAAACTCATGGCAGTGAACCCGGCCACATCCGGCCTGAACTCCTCCAGAACACCCTTCAGTGCCTTGAGGGGGTCCCTGTCCCTCAGCACCAGGTCAAGCACCCGGATGTCGGCCACCCCTTCATCGACGTTGGCCGCCAGTGAGGCAAGGTTCAGGCTCGGCAGTTTGGTGAGCCTGTTGAACCCTTTGACGGTCCTGGGATTTCCGACGAGCAATACTTTCATTGGGCAGTGAGGTTGTTCTCGATCATCCATTCCCGCAATGCGGGACGACGGTTAGTTTGGCCGGACCGGGCCCGTGGACAGGGCATGTGAAGATCTTAATTAAATCGCCCGCTAAAATACGTTTTTTGATCCAGATGACGGAATATCCCTGCATCCCCATTTGTCGGCCGGCGGGCACCCCGAGGTTATTCACCAATTCGCTGCAGAAAACAAAAAATAGCTTAATTTCGGGCACTGAATGAACGGAAAAAATCTACTTGAACGGATGATCAACTGGCGGCTGAAACACATCACCGACCAGCAGTTCATGCTTATCCTGAGCGTGATCGTAGGGTTGTCGGTCGGGTTTGCGGCGGTCATCATCAAGAACTCCGTTCACTTCATCAAATACCTGCTGACGCACGGGTTCGCCGAACAATACCAGAACTACCTGTACTTCGTCTACCCCACCATCGGGATCCTGGGTGCGGTGCTGTTCATCCGGTATGTCATCAAGCAGCGTGTGGGGCACGGGATCCCGAGCGTGCTGTATGCCAAGTCGAAGACCAATGGCATGATCAAGCCGCACAACATGTACAGTTCCATTGTCACCAGCGCCCTCACGGTGGGGTTTGGCGGGTCTGTCGGGCTGGAGGGGCCTACCGTGGCCACCGGTGCCGCCATCGGCTCCAACATCGGGCAGGTGCTGCGGCTCAATTACAAGCAGATCACCTC
>CAYLTG010000142.1:0-7984 GCA_964386225.1 uncultured Bacteroidales bacterium | reverse complement strand
CCAAATATAGGGAGCGCACCCGACATCTCCAAAAGATGCCCTACTTATTGTATGAAAGCCGGGAATCAGATGACGAAACCCCCATTTTGGATGACGAAGCTTTTCGGGATCAGTCCATGCCAAGAAGCTGGATATAGCGCGGTGAGATGCCGAGGGAGATCTCCCCGGCCTTTGTCTTCAGTGTGCAAACCCGCTCCTTCCTCCTGATCTCGCTGAGGTACTGCCTGTTAACGATCACCGAGCGGTTGATCTTGCTGAACCGGGCAGGCGGAAGCAGTTCCTCCAACCGGCCGATGTTCATGGTCACAGTCTGCTGTTCCCCGTCGGCGAGATGAAGGTCGGAATAATTGCCGCCGGCCTGGCAGTATACGATGTCCGACGGATTCAGGTAAAGCGTTCCCGAACGGGTGCTGAACCGGATCTTCTCCTCCTGAAGCGCCTGCAGGAGGTTTTCGATGCGGCTCAGGGGAGCATGGTCCCTCACCTGGTCCTTGTACCTCTGGATGGAGGCCTTCAGCTCGTCGATGTCCACAGGTTTCAGCAGGTAATCGAAAGCGGCATGGCGGATGGCCTCGATGGCAAACTGGTCGTACGCGGTGATGAAGATAACGGTGGGTATGGTCGATCCGCCTTTGAGTTTGCGGACCAGCTCAAAACCATCCTTGCCGGGCATCTGGATGTCGAGAAAAATGAGGTCGGGCTGGTGCTTTTGAACGGATTGCAGGGCCTCATCCACGGAAGTATCCTTTGAAAGCACCTCCAGGTCGCTGAAATCGGCCAGGAGGTTGGCCAGCACATCACGGGCCTCGGGCTCGTCGTCGACGATAATGGTTTTGATCTTTTCCATACGACAAATATACGCGATGTGCACCAAACAGAAAGAAAAATGATATCAGATCGGAGCGGACGTAGGATGGCACATATGGTCACGGCTGTTTCCGGGCCAAATTAGGATCAAAGCAGGATGAACCGGATCGGCATGTTGAACCGGCACCTCACCGGCACGTTGCGCTGCTTGCCGGGGATCCAGCGGGGCATGCTCTCCACGACGCGGATCGCCTCTTCGTCACAACCACCGCCAATACCGCGGACGACGCGCACGTTGGTCACCTTCCCGTCCTTCTCCACGACGAACTCCACGAACACCCGGCCCTGGATGCCGGCCTCGCGGGCCATGGTGGGATACCTGACATTTTCATTGAGGTATTGGAGGCGGGCTTCCTCTCCTCCCGGGAATTCGGGCATGGACTCCACGATGACAAAGATCGGCTCTTCCTCGTCCATCTCCTCATCCTCCTCCTCTGCAGGAATTTCGGGCTTGTACTCCTCGATCACGGTCTCCTGGTCGGCTTCCACGTTGATGACGATGTCATCCTCCACCTCCAGTTCATTCTCGACGATGGAGATAAGGGTGGTCTGCTGAGGGGTCTCCGGCGGCGGCAGCGGCTTTTCATGCTGCGTGATCTCCACCATTTCCTCCGGGGCCTCCTCCAGGGTCCGCGACACCAGCCCGACCTCATACCGGTCGTAACTGCGGAGGTTGAAGGCAACAAGGACGGCGGTGAGGGCTATGATCAGCCCGATCTCACGGAAGATGACCTTGCTGTGCTCAAGGTCGATTTTCAAAGGTTTCATGGGGCATAGGTTTTAAAGCGTTACACATGGGCAACAGCACAATCCGATCCTCCCACTCATTAGTATAACGCAGGACCCTAATTTTTTAGTATTGAGAAAATTAGGACATTTTAATGCCCTTTGTCCGGAGATACCCGCGACCGGAAAAGGAAAGCCCCTGCGGTGCCGGTCGACCGCAGGGGCTGTGAATGATCCGACGGGAATGCTCAGAACTTTCCGAACTTCAGGGTAACGCCCGTCGAGAAGCCGTTCAGGATGTCCGATTTGGTGTCGGCCAGATCCAGGTCGGAAGTATAGCGGTAATATCCGCCGATGGCAAGCCGCATGAACTTGACCATGTTCAGCTCGATCTCGATCCCCGGCTCGATCACGAAGAAGGCATCGGCCTCATCGGGGTGATAGTCGTTGTGATATGGATCGTCGTATGATCTCCAGTACTGGTTCACATAGGCCACGCCGCCGGCTCCGATGAGGACCGGGATGGACACATGGACGGGCCATTTGGCGCCGATGATGGGCTCGATCATCAGTCCGCCGTAGCCACCGGCGAGGGTATACCTGTCGTTGAAATCATTGATCGTCTTCTCATATTTCATGTCGTTGGCGAAGCCATACCCGGCGAGGCCGATGGCCACGCCATGGTTGATCACCCAGGCGCCCCGGGCCCCTACCAGCACGGCATCCTGGCCGTCGATCCGCGAATAGTTGACGGAGACCCCGCCATAGCCGCCATGCGATATTTCACCGTTCCCGAAGAGGGTGCGGTATTCCTGGGGTTCCCCTTTCACCTCCTGGGCCGAAAGACCGGACCCCAGGAAGATCATCATAATCAGAATGGTTGTTGTTTTCATGATTCAAATTGTTTATTGATTGATAGCATATTTTACCGAGAAGCCCAGGTCCCACATATCGGCCCGGAAATCCCCGCGCCCGGAGAATTCCAAGTAGGGCTTGTAATCCAGGCTCAGGTGCAGCGGGATGGACCTGAAATGGAAGGCGATGCCGGTGATGAAATCGGCGCCGACCACCGGGCCCAGCCATTCGCTCCTGTAGTGATAATGGTACCCGTCGACCATCCTCCCCCTGAACTCGGAATGATTCACATACCCTGCGTGGGCGCCGCCCCCGATGAAGAAGAAGAGCCCGTCGGTGCGGCCGGTCGCGATGGGACGGTACCGCTGCAACAGGCCGGTGAGGTTCATCCCGCCATCCCTGCCACCCACGATGATCTCAAAACCGGTGAGGTCGTCATCCACGTACTTGAAAGTGACCCCCGACAATCCGCCCAGTCGCAGCCCGATGGCAGGGCTGACTTGTTGCGCCTGCAGGGTGAGGAAGGTTCCGAATAATATGATGGTGATTACTGTTCTCATTTATTTTCCGATGGTTAAAGCGTATGTGGCAAAATTAATTCGGAATTGAGGGGCTGCCTAGGGTTTCCGGCTAGAACAGCTCGATTTCCTCCTGAAGTGTCACTTTCCCCGACTGAGTTGTGATCCTGATCTCGGGCCCGGATGCGGCAGGGTCTCCCACATATCCCGACACGGTGGACACGGCGTCCTTCCCCTCCCCTGCGGTGACCTTCAGACCGGTGTACGCATCGGGGTAAAGCACCGTGGCTGATCCGGAGTGGTCGATCTTCACCTTGCAATTGACCCGCGGCGACAGTTGAAAGACCATGTCGGTATATTTGGAGTTGACCTCGATGGCGGCCGACCCGGGGTCGATCCCCTTCACCCTGAGCTCGCCGTACTCGGTGTCGATCCTGATGAAATGCGTCAAGCCCCGCAAGGTGAGATACGAGAATGACGACTTCCCCGTCACCGACGACACTTCCTCCACATAGAACCTGTCGCGCCTCGAATCCATCTTCAGGACGCCCGCCTTCGCTATGCGGTAGGTGCTGGATTTGCTTTCCACGGTCATATCCTCCGCATGGCCCAGGTCCATCTCCAGGTAGCTCCCCTTGACCCGGCCGGCCCGTATGCCGTTCACCACGGCAGATCCGAAACTCAGGGTCAGCTCGGCCGGACCCAGCAGGTCGCCGGCCTTGAAATCGCCGTTGGAAAGGTCGATCTCGACCCTGCCCCGGTGATCGCCGCAGTATATGTTGCCGAACTTATTCTCCAGTCTGACCTGCAGGTCGGAGGGCAGGTACACATGGTAGTCGACCTGCACCTTGCTGCCGGCGCTGAACATCGAATTGGCCAGGTCCGAAAGCTCTTCCCACAGGCTTCCCTGGTTCTGCCCGTAGGTGGTGCGGGCGATGATGTAATACCTCGATTCGGAAAAATCGAAGTCAATGGCCTCGTAGAGCTTGTCGGCCTTGCTTTCCTTGCTGGCCTTCACGGCCAGGTCCACTTCCACCCGCACCGAATCGCCTTCCCAGCCGAACAGGTGGATGTTGCCGTACTTGTTATACACCTCCAGGGTGGTGCTTTCATATACCCTGAAGGTCCTGGACTCGTGCCGGGTGCGTTCAAAGACCTGTGCGCTGCTTTGAACCTGCCAGCAAAAAAACCCCGCCAGCAGGCCGGTGATGATCTTAGAGTTCATAGCTTGTTGTATTTTCATTCGGTTCGGCGGATCGTTCCATCTGTTTCAGCATCTCTTCGAGGATCTCCAGCTTGATCCTGTAGTTCTGTATCATGGCCTCGATCACCTCCTGGTTTCCGGTATCGTCCTTCAGGTCCTTTTTCAGTTCCTCGAAAGCCCTTTCAAGCTCCTCCAGGTCCATGTCAAGCAATGCCATGATGTTTTCGTCATTCCCCGAGAGCCTGTGGATCGCCTCCTTTGTTTCGGCGATCCGGCTGGAATAGAAGGCATCGGCTTCCAGCAGCTCCTGCATGCGGCCGTTCATTTCGCGTGCCGCTGTCCCTCCGGCGTCAGGGATCACGGGCCGGTTCACCGTATCGTGGATGAGCCACGATAGCATAAAAATGGCGACGGCGGCGGCGCCCTGCCAGGCGGCACGCTTCCATCCGATCCGCCGCACAGGCCTGATCCGCGCACGGACACCCTCCCAGGGCCCGTCGCCGGGGCCGGCCACCTCGAATGCTTCGCGGTGCCCGGCAATGTATTGCTCCAGTCTGTCGCGTTTCATATCATCTGTTCTTTTAGTATCTCTTTCACTTTTCTTTTGGCCCGCATGTATTGCGATTTGCTGTTGGACTCGCTGATGTCAAGGATCTGGGCGATCTCCACATGGTCGTAGCCTTCCAGCAGGTAAAGGGAGAAAATGACCCGGGCCCCGCCGGGGAGCTGCTGCATGGCCCTGCGTATGTTGTCGACGGTCAGCAGTTCCTCGTACCCAGTCACATCCTCCTCCGTGGCTTCCCGGAACAGCGTCATGTCTTCAAAATACCTCAGGTCTGTTTTCCTGCGCTTCAGCTCATTCAGGCACCGGTTGATCACGATCCGCTTCAACCAGGCGCCGAAGCTGGAATCGTACCTGAAGGAATCCAGGCCCGAGAACGCATCCACGAAGGATTCCTGCAGCATGTCCTCCGCCTCCTCCCTGCTGCCCATCATGCGAAGGGCAATGTTGAACATGGCCCCGGAATACAACCTGTACAGGCGGTACTGCGAGGCCATGTCGCCATGCTTGCTCCGCTCGATCAGGTCCCGGTGTATATCCGTTTGAACTTCAGCCAATGTTCAGGTAAAATTACAGGTTCAATGACAAGCAATTCCTGGAAGGGTTGCAAATCCAGGATATAAAATTACTATTAATCGTCGCGGCCCGCCAGGCCTCCGTCCCATCGACCGGCTTCACTTTTTGCGGAGACCTGAAAGGTCGGGCGGGGTTGTCAGCGACAAACCGAAAACATGAAACCGTAAAACGGCCGATGAAAATGCGCTCTTCGTGTATTATCTTTGAATTGGTTTAAAACCCTTCGACCCGGTAACAATCAGACCATGAAAACGCTACTCATCAGATCCAGATGGCTTTTGCTCCTCCCCCTGGCGGCTGCTGTGGGCTTCGTGGTCCAACTGAACGTCGTGAACCGGGTCAGCGACTTCCTTGACGAGCAGCGCATCGAGGCCTTCATCCACAAGAAGGTCCGGGAGGCCATCACGGGAAAACCGGCTTCCGTCAGCCCCAGGAAAACTGAAACCAGGCCGCCTGCCGTGAAAGAGGACCTGCCCGTGACCATGCCGGGGGAAAAGGACAGATCGAAAGGCCTTTCGCCCATGATCCTTCACATCCACTTCTAACACCACCCCAATCGGCCATCCGCCGATCCCGGCCACCAGCGCCAGGCGGTGACGACCTTCATTTCCTGAGCACCCGTACCAGTGCCGCCAGTGACACGGCTGCCCACGCGCCTTCCAGCACCACGAAAGGGATGTAGTTGATCATCAGGGATGCCAGGCAGGCCAGCGTCGCACCTGCCAGGTTAAGGAGCAGGAAGGCCTTGCCATCGCTATGAAGCCGGCCGTTCACATTCAGGAAATAGGCCAGCAGGATGAGGAATACCCCTAGCGCGCCGGTCCAGTCAGCAATGGTCATGGAGTTTGGTTGTTAGTGAGTGAGTGATGTCAGTCGGATTCCACAAAGGCCGGCGGGAGACGGTGCCGGGTACCCTGTTCATAGGCCCAGGCGATCTCCAGCAACAGCGGCTCGCTCCAGGCCCTGCCGAAGAAGGAGATGCCCACTGGCAGGCCATCTACAAAGCCCATGGGTACGGTAATGTTGGGATATCCCGCGATGGCCGCCGGCGAGGAACTGCCCACATGGTAGGCATCGCCATTCACATGGTCGGTCTTCCAGGCGGGTCCTCCGGTGGGCGCGATGAACGCATCGAGGCTTTGTTCGTCCATGACGCGATCGATCCCTTCCTCCCTCACCGACCGCAGCATCTTCTCAAGCTTCTCCCGGTAATCCTTTGAATCCAGCCCATCCTTCGCCTGCGCCATGTGCATCAGCTCCTGGTTGAAGTATTTCAGTTCCACAGAGTCCTTCTCGTTGAAGGCGATGACCTCTTCGAGGGACCTCACCGGGGCTTCGGGTCCCAGGGAGGCAAAGTAGGCATTGAGCCCGTCCTTGTATTCATAGAGCATGATCTCGAATGAAAGGTCCCCCACGACATCAGCATAGATCGACTCGACCTCGATGATCTCAGCACCCTGCGCGCGGAGAAAGGCCACCGCCTCCTCCATCACCTCGTCCACCTTGTAGTGTTTCCCGCGCGGGCGGGTGTACCAACCGATCCGCTTCCCTTTCAGTCCGTCATCCTTCAGGAAGGGCAGGTAGTTGTCGTGGCTCCTGCCGGGCGAGGCGAGTGTCTTGCTGTCGGAGGGATCGACCCCGGTGAGCACGCCCAGGCAGATGGCCGCATCCTTCAGGGTCCTGGCCATGGGCCCCGGGGTGTCCTGGGTGGAAGAGATGGGGATGATCCCCGACCTGCTTATGAGGCCCACTGTGGGCTTGATGCCGGCGATGCCGTTGGCGCTGGAGGGACATACGATGGAACCGTTGGTCTCGGTGCCGATGGCCACCATGCACAGGTTGGCCGAGACGGCAGCGCCGGAGCCCGAGCTGGACCCGCAGGGGTTCCTGCTCAGGTTGTAGGGGTTGTGGGTCTGGCCCCCAATGCCGCTCCAGCCGCTGGACGACATGTCGCCCCGGAAGTTGGCCCACTCGCTCAGGTTGGCCTTGGCGATGATCACCGCCCCCGCCTCCCGCAGCCGGGAGGCGACCCAGCTGTCGCTTGGGGCGATCAATCCCGCAAGGGCGCGGGATCCCGCCGTCGTCGGCATCTTGTCGTGGGTGTCGATGTTGTCCTTGAGGATGACGGGGACCCCGTGCATGGGCCCGCGGACCTTCCCGGCAGACAGCTCCGCATCCAGGGCGTCGGCGATAGCGAGCGCATCGGGATTGACACAGATCACGGAATTGAGCCCCGGCCCTCCCCGGTCGATGGCCTCGATCCGGTCGAGGTAATAGTGCACCACCTGCCGGATGGTGAGGTCACCCGACGCATAGCGGGCCTGGAGCTCATCGATGGTGATCTCCTCCAGGTCGGTCGGGGATGCATCAGCGGCCGATGTGTTGCTGCCGGGCTGGTTGCATTGCATGATCATCAGCGCAAGAAGTCCAGCCAGAGCGAGCAGGGATATTCGATCTTTCATATGATAGGAAATTGAAGTGTCGTACTTGTCAGGGCAGCATGGCAGACCTTGTCCAAAACGCCGGGACCGGACTCCTCTGAAAACAACGCATGAATCCCTCCCGACATGAGCGTGGGATCGCTTCGCTGTGCTCGCGACGACGGCCGGAGCAGCCGGGTCATCTGCTTTGTGATCCTACAGCTCCTTGATCTTGATGTTCCTGAACCAGACGTCA
>CAYLTG010000141.1:0-8046 GCA_964386225.1 uncultured Bacteroidales bacterium | reverse complement strand
TTGTCGAAGGGTGAGCTTGTCAAAGTGTGAGTTGGGTTTCAGGTCCCGGGTTCCCTTCTTCGAAAACCCGTTTTCCCCCATGCGCGCAGGCATGTAAGGTGCTGGAATATTTAATCCTGTAATGGAGGTAGGTTATTTAAAACAGCCACAAAGACACCAAGTCTCGAAGAACCACGAAAAAACCAGGAATAGCATCTTCTAAACTTTTACTTCGTGGAACTTTGTGCCTTAGGGCCTTCGTGGCAAAGAAATCGAACAATTACCTCACTGTCGAATAATCAACGGCTTGGCTCCCATATTTAAATATTATCCTAATTTCCATTTTAACCGAAAACTTAAAAAAAACGACCGATAACTTACCACCTCTTGTATCGGGCTTTTCTTTTCCTTATATTGCACCCTTCACCACAAAAAATGATCTTAAAAATGAGAGGAATCTTAAGGCCCAAGGCAAGCCTGCTGATTTTACTATTGTGCTTTGCATATACAAGTATCCTGATGGCGCAGACCCTGCCTGTTGCCGTTAACGACAGCCTTTACCCGGTAATACCTTTCGACCCCGGAGCGGATCCGGTCGAACTCAATCTCCTGGTCAACGATTACGACCCGCTTGGAGAACCCCTGGAACTTGCAGAGGTGCAAAAGATAGGCAAACCGACCTATACCTTCACCCTGACGGACAGTGCAGTAGTTTTTAACGGTGCTGCCATTTTTCCTATGGGGCTGGCCGAACAGGTTTTCCGGTATCGCGTCCGTCGTATCAGCGATACCACGGCCCTGTCGAACTGGGCGTTCCTGTATATGAACGCTTCCCAGGACCCTGCTTTTGCCGTGGCTCGGAACGATACCGTCAGAAGTATCCCGGGGTACCCGGTCGATGTCAATGTCCTGCTGAATGATTTTCATCCAGCGGGAGACAACATTTATATCACAGCCAACATGGGAGGGGTGATCCTTAATGACAGCATGATCCGGGTGTCGGTCGCAAACCCCTACCAGGCATCTTCGAAAGATTTTTTCTATGTGATCAGCGATACCAATGTCCCCTGGGTTAACTTCGATGCCGGGATCATACACCTCCAGCTCGAGCATCGGGATTATTATGATTCCCTTGACGTCAACAACATCAATGCACGATTTAACTGTTTCGGTAACCATTTCTGGGATCTTGATTCGCGCAACCAGTTCATCGTACCCCAGTCAGGTAGCGCTTCGTCCATATGGTCCAGCGCTTTCTGGATCGGAGGGCTGGATCCCGGGGAGACACTCCACCAGGCCGGGGAACGCTACCGGCAGGTGGGTATGGATTACTGGGCCGGGCCGGTTTCCGATGTATATGATTCGGCTTATGACATCCGGTGGTTCCATATATGGAAACTGAACCGCAGTGACATTGACTATCACAAGGCCAACTGGTGGACGGCCGGGTATGAACCCCTTCCCGATATCGCCTCCTGGCCGGGGAATGGTGAAGCGGAGCTGGGACAAGCCGCACGTATCGCCCCTTTCGATGACCTGAACGGTAACGGCCTGTATGAACCCATGCAGGGCGATGCGCCGCAGATCAAAGGAGACCAGGCCCTCTTCTTTGTTTTCAATGATGCCAGGAAAGCACATGGGGAGAGTCAGGGTATTCCGCTGGGTATCGAAGTCCGCGCCATGGCCTATGCTTTTGATGCCCCGGACGATTCGGCCTTGTGGAACACGGTATTCCTCCACTATGATATCGTGAACCGCTCCGATACGGCTTACCACGATATGTACCTCGGTTCGTTCACCGATTTTGCCCTGGGTTATGACTGGGACGACCGCGTGGAATCCGACGTGGAAAGGGGGATGTATTTTGTGTATAACGGAGTGGAAGAAGATGGCATACAGGGCGATCCCCTGTCTTATGGCCCCCATCCGCCGGCCCAGGGGGTTCAGTTTCTGGGAGGTGCATACCTGGATCCTGACGGGATCGACAACCCCAGGTATGATAACAACGGCAACCAACTGGTCGATTACAGCATCAACGGCCTGGGTTTCGGCGACGGAATCGTGGACAACGAACGGCTCGGGATGACCCATTTCATTTATTTCAACGGTGGCGGCGGAAGCTGGCCCTCCGATCCCTATGAAGCCCACGAATACTACAATTACATGCAGTCCGTCTGGCGTGACGGGACCCCGCTGCAGTACGGCGGTTATGGCCATCCGAGCGCCGGCTCGGTCGGTCCGGACTGCAATTTCATGTGGCCCCGCGACACCGATCCCTGGAACTGGGGAACCGCAGAGGTGCTGCCCAATGGCGGGTACAACCAGAACGGGCTTTACTGGTCTGCCGAAGAAACGGGGATGAACCCCACCAATGTGCGGGGACTGGGCGGCTCAGGTCCTTTCAGCCTTGAGCCCGGTCAGACCCAGAGCCTGGACCTGGCCTTCACGTGGGCAAGGGATTATGATGGGACGGCCTGGGGATCGGCCCTGCTGCTTAAACAGCGAGCAGAATCCATCAAGTACAAGTTCACGGATACATCTTTTTTTTCCCGGACACATCCCGTATTGGCCGAGGCCGGGATCAGGATTTATCCAAATCCCTCCCGTCATTCGGTCGCTGTCAGTTGGAGCACTAGCCAGCCCTCTGTTTCCATCGATATTATATCTTATGAAGGGCGGGCAATACTGCATCATGCAGTGAAGAATTGCCAGGAAACTGTATTGGATATCAGGGATTTCCCCCCGGGACTTTACTTCATAAGGATCATCTCGGGAGGGGCTGCAAGGACTTTCAAGTTCGTCAAGAACTAATCCCTGTCAAACAGGGAAAGCCCGATTGCCAGCGGGCCCGACCTCCAGGACCCAACGCCGATTGATCCTCTGTTTATTATAGGTATGTCACCACGAAGCTGGGCCTTGCGGTAATATGCCTCAGCAGTTGGGTGTGGGAGCATCCTGGTAAATTTTTGTGATCCGGGTTCATTGTCATCGGTGCGATAATATTCGTAATTTTGTATTGAATGACGGAACAAACAAGCCATACGGAAGACCACGGGATCACCGAACGGACCATCAACATCGAAAAGGTGTTCAGGGAGAAAGGGGGAAAACTCCTTCCCGGGTTCGTGTTTGCATACCTGCGCAAGAAGATCCACGAGAAGGAGATCAATGCCTTCCTTTACGAAAACCGTCACCTGGTGGGCGTCCCTTTCGTGGACATGCTGATTAAAGAGTTCGGGGCAAGGATCGAAGTGAGCGGAATGGAGAACCTGCCGGAGAAGGGCCGGGCCCTGGTGGCCGCCAACCACCCGCTGGGCGGCCTCGACGGCGTCGCCCTCATGCACGTGGTGGGCAGGAAGCGGAAGGATTTCCTCTTCCCGGTGAACGACATCCTCCTCTTCCTCCCCACCCTCAAGCCGCTGTTCATCCCCATCAACAAACACGGCAGCAACCAGGAGAACCTGAAGATCCTGGATGAGGCTTTCGACTCGGATAAGCTGATCCTCTATTTTCCGGCCGGCCTGGTCTCACGTAAACAGGGCGGGAAGATCGGGGACCTGGAATGGAAGAAGACCTTCGTCGCCAAGGCTGTGAAATACAAGCGCGACGTGATCCCCACATTCATCGACGGGGCCAACTCCAACTTCTTCTACAACCTGGCGCTCTACCGGAAAAAGCTAGGCATCAAAGCCAACCTCGAGATGCTGTACCTGCCTGACGAAATGTTCAGGCAGTACAACAAAACGATACACATCACGTTTGGAAAGCCCATACCTTTCGAAACCTTCGACAAGCGGCACAATTACAATGAATGGGCGCTGCGGGTGAAGGGATATGTGTATTCGATGGGGGAAGGAAATACCGGGCCGTTTGACCCGGAGAAAAATTATTCGTAAATGATCAGGTTCATATGATATCCGATTGAAGATTAACGATATTCGATTTCAGATCTATCTGCGAATGAGGGTGCCATTTATTCAAAGGATCGTTCTGAAATACTTCGCATATCGAATATCGTTGATCGATGTTCGGATATAAAAACAACAATAACGAACAAAACAAAACCTCCACATGGAAACCATCATCCCACCCGTTGACCGCACCCTCCTGAAGAAGGAGCTGACGAAGGAGCTGTTTGTCCGCGACACCAACAACGGGCACAACCAGATCTATGTCTTCACCCACGACCAGGCGCCCAACCTGATGCGTGAGCTGGGTCGCCTGCGGGAGCAGACCTTCCGCGAGGCCAGCGGAGGCACGGGGAAGTGCTGCGACATCGACGACTACGACGTTTCGGAGACCCCTTTCAAGCAGCTGATCGTGTGGAGCCCCGAGGACGAGGAGATCGTCGGGGGCTACCGCTTTATCATGGGAAGGGACGTGAAGAACGACCAGGACGGCCATCCCTACAGCCCCACGGCGAAGCTGTTCAGGTTCACCGACAGGTTCATCAAGGAATACTGGCCGCTCACCTTCGAGCTTGGCCGGTCGTTCGTGCAGCCCATGTACCAGCCCACCGTCAACCTGCGCAAGGGGATGTATTCCCTCGACAACCTCTGGGACGGACTGGGCGCCATCACCATCATGAACCCGGAGGTCCGGTACTTCTTCGGGAAGATCACCATGTACCCCAGTTACGATTCCTTCGCCCGCGACATGATCCTCTATTTCATGCATAAATATTTCCCTGACCCCGACAAGCTGGTGGTGCCGCGTGAGCCACTCGTGCTCCAGACCCGCGAAAAAGTCCTGAAGAGCATTTTCTCGGGCTTCAATTATGACGAGGATTACAAGATCCTGGTCCAGAAGGTGCGCGGGCTGGGCGAGCAGATCCCGCCCCTGGTCAATGCATACATGAACCTGTCGGGGTCCATGCGTACCTTCGGCACGGCCATCAACGATGCGTTCGGCATGGTCGAGGAAACCGCCATCATCATCACCATCGAGGACATCTACGACTACAAGAAGGACCGGCACATCTCCACCTTCAAGGCCGACAGCAAAAGCAAGGACTGATCATGGATATACAGGATGCCAGGTTCGTGAAAAGCAGTGCCGACCAGCGGCAGTGCCCGCTTTCCGACCTGCCTGAATATGCCTTCATCGGACGGTCGAATGTCGGGAAGTCGTCCCTCATCAACATGATCACGGGCAGGCGGAAGCTGGCCAAGATCAGCGGGACCCCCGGCAAGACCCAGCTCATCAACCATTTCCTGGTGAACGGGGCCTGGCACCTGGTGGACTTGCCGGGCTACGGTTTCGCGAAGATCTCCAAGCGGGTGCGGGAGAAATGGGAGCGGATGATCAACGACTACCTGATGCACCGCCAGAACCTGGTGAGCACCTTCATCCTCATCGATTCGCGGCATGAGCCCCAGGCGTCCGACATGCAATTCATCCGGTGGTTCGGCGAGCACTCCCTTCCGTTCGTGCTGGTCTTCACCAAGGCCGACAAGCTCGGGGCCAACCAGTTGCACAAGAACATCGGGAGTTACCAGCAAAAGCTGCTGGAGGAGTGGGAAGAATTGCCCCTATCGATCATCTCCTCGGCAAAGACAAACCTTGGCAAGGACGACATCCTCAACCTCATCGACGAAATGAATGCGGGGTTCGGGAAACAATAGGGCTCGCGGGCGTCAGTGGTCGCAGAGGTTGATGCCAGGCACCAGCTGGCTGTCGAGGTAAGCCTTCACCAGGATCTCCGGCCGGTCGGAAGGCACCCCCCAGATCACCTCGATCTTCTGCTCTGTCAGCATGTCGATGGCCCTCTGCCCGATGCCGTTGGCAATCACATGGGTGATGCCGAAGTCCATCAGCCAGGAGGGGATCAGGCCGCGCTCATGGCCCGGGCTGGTGAAATTCCTCTGGGAGACGACCTTCCGTTCCTTCACCTCCAGGATACAATACTCGCGGGCATGGCCGAAATGGTCGCAGACCACATCGTCTTTCAGGGGGATGGCAAAAACAAAGTTCATACCGGACACTTTGATGCAAAGCTAAAAAACGGATCGGTGTAAACCAAGGGTGGTCAGTAAAAAATTGTACTTTTATGCAAATCAAAAGAGTTGACATATGGAACCGGTGGAGATCAAAAGGCTGACGGAGGAGGTCATCCGTGAACGCGGGATCCGGGATTGGCCCATATGGGAAAAGGAGGTCTCGAGGTTCGACTGGGAATACGACGGGGATGAGGAGTGCCTGGTGCTGGAAGGCCTGGTGGAGGTGGAGACCGACCGGGGGACCTTTACCATAGGCCCGGGCGATTTCGTGACCTTTCGGAAGGGGCTGCGCTGCATATGGGATGTCAAGGTCCCCATCCGCAAGCATTATAATTTTCCCTGATGTATTTCGTTAGCAATCTTTAAGCACAGGAAATGAAGGGAGTGGTCATGAAATCGACGGGAAGCTGGTACTCGGTGATGGCTGAGGATGGCCGGCGGTGGGAATGCAAGATCAAAGGGCGTTTCCGGATCCATGGCATCAAGACCACCAACCCCGTGGCTGTAGGCGACGATGTGCTGTTCGAGCCGCTGGAGGCGGAGGGGACCGGCCTCATCCGGGAGATCCTGCCCCGGCACAACTACATCATCCGCAAGGCCACCAAGCTTTCCAAGGTGGGCCATATCCTGGCGGCCAACGTCGACCAGGCCTGCATCCTGGTCACCCTGGCCCTGCCGCGCACCTCCACGGGATTCATCGACCGCATCCTGGTCACCACGGAGGCCTATCACATCCCCGCCTTCCTCGTGTTCAACAAGATCGACCTCTATGACGGGAGGCAGCAGGCCGACCTGGAGCGGCTCACTTCCATCTATTCGGGTGCCGGGTATGAGTGCCTCCGCACCTCGGCACTGACGGGCGAGAACACCGGCCTGTTCCGGGAACGGATCGCAGGCAGGAGGACCCTCCTGGCCGGGCACAGCGGCGTGGGCAAGTCGGCCCTCATCAATGCCGTGGAACCGGGGCTGAACATCAGAACGGCCGACCTGTCGGGCTATCACAAGGTGGGGATGCACACCACCACCTTCGCGCAGATGCACCCCCTGTCCTTCGGCGGGTTCATCATCGACACGCCGGGGATCAAGGAATTCGGCCTCACCGACTTCAACCGGACCGAGATCGCGGAACGTTTTCCGGAGATGAGGGAAAGGATGCACCAATGCAGGTTCCATAACTGCACCCATGTGCACGAGCCGGGCTGCGCCGTGAAAGAGGCCGTGGAGAACGGAGAAATCAGCGGCTCACGCTACGGCAACTACCTGGGGATCCTCAACGACGACTATTGGGAGGCCATGGAGAAGGATTACCGGTGAGGCCTCCCGGCTAAATAAATTCCGGTTGAAAGGATCTTTTCCATAATATTGTTGAATCATTAAAAAAGCTTGGAACATCCATGATCGCAAAACTGATCCAGACCTCGGCCCCTGAGCCTGTCCGGCCCGCTGACACCGGGTCCGACATCCTCTATCACCTCGACGAGAACCGCATTGACGACATCCCCGTGGTCGAGGACGGGAAACTGGTGGGGTCGGTGCGCGAAACAGACATCTATACCTTCGACGATCCCGACCGGCCGCTGGCAAGCCAGAAGGTCAGCATGGTCAGGGCTTTTGTATATGAATACCAGCACATCCTCGACATCATCAAGGTGATCAATGCCAATGAACTGTCGGTGCTGCCCGTGGTGGACGAGCATGAGGTCTATACCGGCTGCATCACCCTGCAGACGGTGGTGGAGGAAATGGGCCGGATGCTCTCGGTCAATGATCCCGGGGCATTCATCATCCTCGACATCAACTGGAACGACTACGTCCTTTCGCAGATCGCCCAGATCGTGGAGTCGCAGGATGCCAAGATCCTGAACCTCTTTGTGTCCCCGTCGCGGGACTCCACCAAAACGGATGTCATCATCAAGGTGAACACCATGGAGATCCAGGCACTCCTGCAGACGTTCAACCGGTACAACTATATCATCAAAGCGACGTATACGGAGGATGAACAAATGTATGAAGACCTGCGCGACAGGTACGATTCGTTGATGCGATACCTGAGTATTTGATGGAGATC
>CAYLTG010000140.1:6119-8073 GCA_964386225.1 uncultured Bacteroidales bacterium | reverse complement strand
CCAAAGCCAGCGATTACCTCAGCCGGTTCTCGAAGCTGGTACGTCAGATCCTGAACAGTTCAGTGGAGGAGTATGTGCCCCTGGAGGACGAAATCGGCAGCATTGAGAATTACCTGGAGTTGCAGAAGGTGCGTCACCGGGATATGTTTGATTATGAACTTGAAGTCGATGAACTGATCGACCCCGAGACCATCATGGTGCCACCCATGCTGGCCCAGCCATTCATTGAGAACAGCATAGAGCACGGCTTCAAGAACAAGGAGGGAAAGGGGCACATGCAGATCCGTTTTATTCAGCATGACGGGTTGATCCGCTTCGAACTGGAGGACGACGGCGTCGGTCGGGAGAAGGCACGGTCGATTGTCCGGGAACACAATAGGGATCACCGTTCCATGTCGACCAGCATCACCTTGGAGCGCTTGCAGACAATGGGTCGGAAGGTCAGAAAAAAGCTGCAGCTTGAGATCTCCGACCTTGAGGATGAAAAGGGAAATCCTGCCGGAACAAAAGTGGTATTTGACATGCCTGTCAGAAGTTAAACCAAATCTAGAGCTCCTGGAATTTTCCTGATATTTCAGTCACAGGCACCGTGGTTCAAAATCGTTACCTAATAAAATTATTAGTAATAAACTTATTAGTAATAAAAATATTACTTATATTTGCATCAAGCAAAGCATCATGAAACCGCCCTTCATTTATGGGAAACTGGTCAGCGGCGCCGATTTCACTGACCGTGAGCAGGAGACCGCGCGCCTTGTGACAAATTTCCTGGCAGGCACCAACACCATTATCCTCTCACCGAGGAGATGGGGCAAGTCATCTCTTGTTAACAGGGCGTCAAACATGGCCATAGGACAAGATTCCCGCCTCCGGATCATCCACATGGACCTTTTCAATATCCGGAGCGAGGCTGGATTTTACAAAGCCCTTTCGGAAAAGGTCATTTCGGCTGTATCCGGCAGGGTCGAACAGGTGGCGGAGAATGTGAAGGAGTTCATGCGCCGGTGGGTTCCGCGCATCAGCTTCTCCCCTGATGCGCAGCAGGAGATCAGCTTCGGGCTCGACTGGAATGAAGTGAAGAAGGAGCCCGCTGAGATCCTTGAAATGGCGGAGGCGATTGCCATCCGGAAAGATCTGCATATCGTGGTCTGCATTGATGAGTTCCAGAACATTGGGTTCTATGATGATCCGGTGGCTTTCCAAAAGACGCTGCGCGCCGCCTGGCAGAAACAAAGCCGGGTTTCCTACTGCCTTTACGGCAGCAAAAGGCATATGTTGATGGATGTTTTTGCTTCACCGTCCATGCCGTTTTATAAATTCGGGGACCTCATCTTCCTTGAAAAGATCTCACGGGTGCACTGGGGCCCTTTCATTCAAAACCGGTTCAAGACGACGAAGAAATCGATCACCCGGGCACAGGCTGAACGTATTGCCACCACCGTCGATCTGCATCCCTATTATGTCCAGCAGCTGGCACAGATCTGCTGGCTCAGGACCGAGAAGAAGGTGGAGGATGCCACCATCGATGAGGCCACAGAACACCTGGTGCTTCAGTTGAGCATGCTGTTTCAAGGCATCACGGAGGGCCTCACCACTTCCCAGGTCAATTTTCTCATGGCCCTCACCGACGGCGTTGAAAGACTGAGCGCGGCAGAGACCCTCCGGGAATATGGCCTCGGATCCTCTGCACATATCGCCGTGATAAAAAAGGCACTGATGCAGAAAGAGATCATAGACGATCAGGGGGGTGTGATCGATTTTCTTGACCCTGTTTACCGGCTTTGGCTGAGGCGATATTACTTCAGCCGCCGGACGGAGTGATGCCGGAATATTCTTAAATTTACACACATAATCATTCAAGCCGCTGAGATATGACAGGGAAGCAAGAAACGATCAATGCCGCCGTTGCCTATTTCGATGCCGGTTTCGGCTGTGCCGAGGCCGTACTCAAGGC
>CAYLTG010000140.1:0-6019 GCA_964386225.1 uncultured Bacteroidales bacterium | reverse complement strand
CCCCGCTGCGCCAACTTTGTCGGCGAAGCGACAAGGATGGTGCTCGAAACGATCTGAAGGATCATGTCAACAGTGGCAATATATACCATCGCATGGCTTGGCCTCATGGTGATCGGCATCCTCAACGGGGTGCTGCGCGTGATGACCTACCAGAAACGCATGCCGGAGATCCGGGCGCACCAGCTCTCGAGCCTCACCGGGATCCTGTTCTTCGGGTTGGCCACGTTCGTTCTCGACCGCATCTGGCCCATTGGATCGGCCGGGCAGGCGCTGCTCATCGGTCTTATCTGGTTCGGCCTCACCATCCTGTTCGAATTCGGGTTCGGGCATTTCATCATGAAGCACCCGTGGGAGAAGCTGATCCATGATTACCGCATCGACAAGGGACGGTTGTGGCTGCTGGTTGTGGTTTGGATCCTGCTTGCCCCCTGGTTTGTCTACTTCTATTTCTGATCCGGATAAAGAAAGCAAGTGAGTTTGCGATCCTGATCAAAAATATCGGATGGTTCATCAGTTTATCACTGGTGTTCATCAATTCTCTACCCTTTCACGTTCCTGGTTGCGTAAATTTATTCACGTGCAACCCCCAAAATTTTTGTGCTATGAACAAACAATTACTTCATGTAGCAGTGATCTTTTGTATTTGGCTAACGGGCATTCAGGCCCAGCAATACATCAGGATCGACGCCTCTTTTTACAGTGATGCCCTTGATGAGAACAGGATGGTGGACATTTACCTGCCGGGAGAGTACTACCTGTATCCTGATCAGGAGTATGCAACCATCTATTATCTTCATGGCGGAAACGGCAATCAGAATGAGGGAAATTCGGATGCCAATTGGTATTACAACACCCATTATGGAGATACGTCAAACCAGTCGCCGCCAGCCATCTTTGTCTGTCCCGATGGCTCCTGCGGTCCCTACATGGGCAGCATGTGGGCAAACTCCGAATTGTACGGGAATTTTGAAGATTACATCGTCGAGGATGTGATATCCTTTGTGGAGGAGAATTTCAGGGCGATGCCCCACAAGGAATTTCGTTTCATTACCGGTTGGTCCATGGGAGGCATGGGCTCTTCCAACATTGCAGCCCGTCATCCGGACAAGTTCAGGGCATGCATCCCATGCATTGCGGGGTTGTCAATGCCTGATACCTGCCTTAGTGGTTGGCGCAGCGGATGTTACCTGGAAAATGGATCCTATAACCTTTCTTTCACAGGTAGCGGGTTTATGACCCAGGTGATGTTCACCATCTGTGGTGCCTATTCACCGAATTTGAACCTTCCTCCCTACTATGTCGACATTCCATTTGATACGTTGGGCAATTGGAAAAATGAAGTATTAGATAAATGGTATGAATATGATGTTTCGAGACGGGTAAAGAACCTTCCGGATGAAGATGAGCTTGCATGGTTCATCATATGCGGCCTCCTGGATGAGCTTTATGGATACCCGGGCTGCCTGACATTCACGGATAGCCTGGATGCCCATGGAATAGCGCATGATGAGAGCTACTTTGAGGGTGGGCACGAATTTGATCCCGCTTCCTGGATGGCTGCCTGCCACTGGGTCGATTCAATCATTGACATTTCATACGAGACCCTTGGAATTGAGGTTCATGATCGAAAACTCCTCGATTTTGGTTTGTTTCCCAATCCATGCACGAAGGCATTCACCATCCATGCTGAGGTGGCTGAACCTGCAGATGTCGAGGTAATGGTGTGGGACCAGTCCGGACATATCGTAATGACTTCACGAAAGATCTGCCTGCAACCGGGTGTTTATGAGCAGTTCATCGATGTCACCGGATTGGCTCCGGGAATATATTTCTGCAGGCTGACGAAAGGTGATCGATCCGTCACGAAAAAGCTGGTGAAAGTGGATTAATGTGTTTATTCTGGATTACTGATGAAAGATTTCAACCCTCTTTCGTCATCCAACTGTCTATCAGTGATATTGCCAGACAGCAATCCTCGCCTGGAGTAGCCAAAGGAGGGATAAAGGATCAGATACGGATCCGTTGAATACTGAACGTTCAATGCAATTTATTGAGAGTATTTCGCCATTATGCCTATATTTAATGAAAATTCAGGAGGTAAATTGCTAAGGACCCTTATCATCGATGATGAAGCACCGGTAAGGAACACACTCACAGGTTTGCTTAAAAAGACTTGCCCCCGGGTGAAAATCGTAGGGGAGGCCGACGGTGTCGAAAATGGCCTTAAAGCAATCCGGGAGCGATCCCCCGACCTGGTCCTGCTCGACATCAAAATGAACGATGGCACCGGCTTTGACCTCCTTAAGCACTTCGACAACATCCCGTTCCGTATCATCTTTATCACAGCCTATGGTGAGTTTGCGCTTCGCGCCTTCGAATTTGCAGCAGTTGACTACTTGCTCAAACCTGTGAATCCTGAGAAACTGGTCACCGCCGTGGAGCGGGCTGGTCAGCTGAAACAAACAGAATTCAACATACAGCTTGAGGCTTTGAAGGAGAACCTGGCGGATCCTGGGAGGCAAGACAAGAAGATCATCCTCAAGACTCAGGAAAGTATCTTCCTCTGCCATATCAACGATATCATTCACTGTGCCTCGGATGGAAGTTATACGGTTTTTGAGATCCTCGACGGCCAGTCCATCATGGTGTCGAGAATTCTGAAGGAATATGAGGCCCTTTTATCCGGGTCCGGTTTTTTGAGAGTACACCGCTCTCACCTGGTCAACTTACGGCATATCAAACGGTTCGACAGGCAGGGTGGAGGCCAGTTGGTCATGAGCAATGGGTGTGAGGTACCTGTTTCCACCACGGGTCGGGAACGCTTGCTGGAGTTGTTTGATGAACTGACCGGAACATGAAGCAAGCCAGACATATCAGCCTGATATTTGCTTTGATCCTTTTTTCGGCCCCGATGTTTTGCCAGATCCTTTATCCCCTCGACAAGCAGCGTGCGGATAGTTTAAATGAGTTATTGCCATTTCTAGCGGGGAATGAGAAGGTCAATGCCTTGAACACCATGTCACGGTCGCTGCTCAGGCATTATTCAAGGCAATCGGACAGTCTGGCCGGCAAGGCCCTTGCATTGGCTGAGGAGACAGACTACAGGGAAGGGATTGCCATGGGGCATTTCCTTAAGGGAACCAATGGTTATTTCTATGGGGATTTCATCGGGGGACTCAACAACCTCTATGAAGCGCTGGAAATCTTCCTCGAAATGAAGGACACTTCCATGATCATCGATACTTATTTCCAGATCGCGATCATCATTTATTTTTCCCTCACGGATGATGCAGAAGCAATCCGGTTGGCAAACCAATGTTTACATTATTCCAAATCGTCAGGGAACTGGATGAAGACCGCCCAAATGTATTCTTCACTGCAATATATTTACGGTATGCAAGGGAATAGCCAAAGGGCCCAGGAATACCTTGCACGCTACGATTCAGTTGTCGATGGCAGGCAGGTTCACTGGGCTGAAACTGCCATGATCACAGGTGCCTGGGGGAGAACGTATGCACAGCAAGGCAAGTACCGGAAAGCCATCAGGAAATACCTTGAAGCTGTTTCCATGATCAATCCGGATGACATCGAAGAAAGGGCCTACCTTTCCCAAATGTATACACGGTTGGGTGATATTTACATGGACATGAACAAACCTGACAGTGCGTTGTATCATTACCAGGCTGGACAAGCCTTTTCATGGCGATATAAGCACCATTTCGGATCCATCATTAATCTTTTCGGACTGGCGCGCCTTTCACTCATCAATGGTCAACTGGATCTTTCCAAAAAATATATTGATTCAGTACTTTTCTACGGAAGAAAGATCGATTCATCCGCCTCTTTGTATGGAATTCCCGAATATGGTAAATTGCTCGGGATCAGCGGAGAGATCTATCTTCCCGCGAACCAGGAGTTCAAAAGATACCTGGCATGGAACCTGATGATAGGAGCTTATCGTATGCTAATACAAATACATGAAGTCAATCAAGAATTCAAGGATGCTTATTTTACCTGGCGGGCTTATGAAGCCGTGAAGGATAGCGTAGCGAAGTTTCAGAAACAAAAGGAACTGCTTGAAATACAATACAAATACCAGACCGTGCAGAAGGACGACCAGATACGTCTTCTTTCGCAGGCGAACGAGCTCCAGCAATACCGCATCAGCCAGAACAGGATTGTTCTCATCGGGGGGGCAGCGTTTGTATTTCTGGCTTCCCTGGTCCTCTTGCTCTTCATTCGTCAAAGCCGCTTAAGATCTACAGAACAGCTGACCGAGTTCAAGCAAAAGCTGTTTCGCTCCCAGATGAATCCCCATTTCATATTCAATTCGCTCACCAGTATTCAGAATTTCATTGTCAATCAGGATGACATCAAGGCCAGCATATATCTTTCCCGATTCTCCGAGCTGGTGCGGAGTATTCTCCATAATTCACAGGTTGAACGGATCACGCTCGAGCAGGAGATTTCGACCATCGAGAACTATTTGGAGCTTCAAAAGGTCCGGTTTTCAGATCGATTTGATTTCCAGGTGGAGATAGATAAGAAGATCGATGTGGAAAATACCTATCTCCCCCCTATGCTTGGTCAGCCATTCATTGAAAACGCCATAGAACATGGAATCAGGCATCTTGAAACGAAGGGCCATATCCAGGTAAGATTCCTAAGCAGGGATGGCCAATTGCTTTACATTGTAGAGGATAATGGGGTGGGTCGGAAAAGGGCACAGGAGATTCTAAGGGCCCAAAACAAAGAGCACAAATCAATGGCCACTGCCATTACTGCCGAGCGGATCCGGGTTCTGAACAGAAAAAGGAAATCAAAGATCTCCCTTGACATTGATGATCTTTTCTATCCCAATGGCTTGCCGTCAGGAACGCGTGTAACTTTTACGGTGTCCCTCCAAGGTCGTCCTGCCACGGTCTGATCCAGAAACCCGCCAGCTTGTTTTCCCTGTCCAGGACGATCCTGATCTCGGGCTTGTCATCCGTGTCATCAAAAGTCCCCCTGAACCGGTAGATGGTGTAGACCTGGTCGGCTTCCATGGTCCAGGCTTCGGCAAACTCCATGGATTCGTAATCCCCGAACATGGACCGGATGCTCTCGTAACTGGCTTCTTGCACACCTTCGCTGAGCCCTTTGGCCACCTCGGGAGTGGCCTCCTCTTCCGAGAGGATGTAGATGTCCCCTGACTTCTGCCCGAGCAGCAGCTTTTCGCCCAGGCTGATGGCCTGCCGCAGCCCGGTCTGTGAAACCTCACCGACCACGATCTTTTCGTAGATGTTTTGCGTCCATGCCGCCGATGCCATGAAGGCCACCAAGGAGGCAATGATCATTATTTTTTTCATGTGCACATGATCCTTTAGTGAATAAGAGGCTTAAAATTAAGCAGAATTGCCGAATTGTCGGATCCATTTTCTGAAGTTCATGATCGGATCCCTGAAGATCAGGACAATGACAAAGTGATGACCGAAATTTGTAGTACCATCAATTCAATTCGGATCATGAAGACATTTTTCGCATTCATCGTCAGGGTCATTCTCCTGCTGTTTTTGTTTTTCCTCCTTTTCGGTGCTGCTGTCGTGGCGCAGGAGATCACACAGACGGTCAAGGGCCGCCTCGTGGACGCCGACACGGAAATACCCCTGCCCGGGGCCACCGTGTTGATCCTGGATACCGATCCCTTGCTGGGTGGCACCACCGACGGGGAAGGATATTTCCGCATCGGGGAGGTGCCCCTCGGAAGGTATGACTTTCGTTTCACTTACATCGGCTTCGAGCCTGCTGTGGTGACCGAGGTAGTTGTCGGTTCAGGGAAGGAAGTGGTGGTCAATGCCGCTTTGAAGGAGTCGCTCACAGAGCTGGAGGAGGTGGTGGTCACTGCCGGCACCGACAGGAAGCAAGCCCTGAACTCCATGGCCATCATCAGTTCGAGGCAGATCAACATGGAGGAGGCGAGGCGGTTTGCCGGAGCATTCGACGATCCCGCCCGCCTGGTGACCTCCTATGGGGGAGTGGC
>CAYLTG010000139.1:0-8177 GCA_964386225.1 uncultured Bacteroidales bacterium | reverse complement strand
AGCACCCGGGCCTGCACCTTCTGGTTGAGCTTGACCACCTCGTTGGGGTCGCGGACGAACTTGTCGGCCATGTTGCTCACGTGGATGAGCCCGTTCTGCTTGATGCCGATGTCGACGAAGGCGCCGAAGGCGGTGATGTTGGTGATGATGCCCGGCAGCACCATCCCCTCCTCCAGGTCGTCGATGGTGCTGATGCCCTTGGCGAACTCGAAGAAGCCGAACTTCTCCCGCGGGTCGCGGCCGGGCTTGGCCAGCTCCTCCATGATGTCCTTGAGGGTGGGCATGCCGGTCTTTTCGGTGACGAAATCCTTCAGGATGATCTTCTTCCGGAGCTCCTCGCTGCTCATCAGCTCCTCGATGGTGCAGCCCAGGTTCTTCGCCATCCGCTCCACCACCGGGTAGCTCTCGGGGTGGACGGCGCTCCTGTCGAGCGGGTTGCCGGAGCCCCTCACCCGCAGGAAGCCGGCCGACTGCTCGAAGGCCTTGTCGCCCAGGCGGGGCACCTTCTTCAGCTGCTGCCGCGATCCGAAAGCCCCGTTCTTGTTGCGAAAATCGACGATGTTCTGCGCCAGCGAGGGGCCGATGCCGGAGACATACGAAAGCAGCTCCTTGCTGGCGGTGTTCAGCTCCACGCCCACGGCATTGACACAGCTCATCACGGTGTCGTCGAGGCTCTTGTTGAGGGCCGGCTGGTGTACGTCGTGCTGGTACTGCCCCACGCCGATGGACTTGGGGTCGATCTTCACCAGCTCGGCCAGCGGGTCCATCAGGCGGCGGCCGATGGAGACGGCACCCCTGACAGTCACGTCATAGTCGGGGAATTCTTCGCGGGCGACGGGGGAGGCGGAATACACCGACGCCCCGCTCTCGTTCACCATCACCACGGTCACGTCGCGGTCGAACCGGATCTTACGGAACAGGTTCTCGGTCTCCCGCCCCGCGGTGCCGTTGCCGATGGCGATGGCCTCGATCTTATAGGCGTTCACCAGCTGCAGCACCTTGCTGATGGCTTTCTTGATCTCCTGCTGCGGCGGGTGGGGGTAGATGGTTTCGTTGTGCAGCAGCTTGCCCTGCTCGTCGAGGCACACCAGCTTGCACCCCGAGGCAAAGCCCGGGTCGATGGCCAGCACCCGCTTCTGACCCAGGGGTGAGGACATCAGCAGCTGCCGGAGGTTCTCGGTGAACACCTTGATGGCATAGGTGTCGGCGTTCTCCTTGGCCAGGGCCCTTACCTCGGTCTCGATGGAGGGCTGCATCAGCCGCTTGTAGCTGTCGACCAGGGCGTCGTACACGCAATCGCCCGATTCGTTGTCGGCACGCACGAACTGCTTCTCCAGCATCTCCAGGGCCTCGTCCTCGGGGGGCGCCACCTTCACCTTGAGGAACCCCTCCTTTTCACCCCGGAACATGGCCAGGATGCGGTGGCTGGGCGCCCGCATCACGGGTTCGGCCCATTCGAAGTAGTTCTGGTACTTGTCGCCCTCGGTCTCCTTCCCTTTGGCCACCTTTGATTCGATCACGGCCTTGCGGAGGAACAGGCGCCGGATCTTCTCGCGGGCGAACTTGTTCTCGTTGATCCACTCGGCGATGATGTCGCACGCACCCGCGATGGCGTCGTCCACCGTGGGCACCTCTTTCTCCTTGCTTACGAAACGGCGGGCCTGGCCTTCCACGTCGTCGTGCTTCTGGCTCATGATGATCTTCGCCAGCGGCTCCAGGCCCCGGGCTTTGGCGATGGTGGCGCGCGTTTTCCGCTTCGGCTTGTAAGGGAGGTAGATGTCCTCGAGCTCGGTGAGCGTTTCTGCCGCCTCGATCTGCTTTTCCAGCTCCTCCGTGAGGAAGCCCTGCTCCTCGATGGACTTGAGGATGGCATCGCGCCGCTTGTCGATCTCCTCCAGCTTCTCCATCCGGTCGCGGATGTGGGCGATGGCGACCTCGTCGAGGCTGCCGGTGGCCTCCTTCCTGTACCGTGCGATGAAGGGCACGGTGGCCCCCTCCGCCAGGAGCTCCAGCGTGCTCTCCACCTGGTCGGGCTTGATGCTCAGCTCATTGGCTATGGTGCTGATGTGTTTTTCCATGCCATAAAATTAAGGCCAAATCCTGTTTAATACAAGAATTTCAAGGGAATTAAAAGACTTCTATCGCGATGAACTTCAAGCATGAACACCTGGACGATGGATCATAGCTTTCAGGAGCAGGCAGCGATCAATCGGAATAATTGAAGGAGAAGCCGATGGCGATGTAGTACCTGAAGTAGGGGTCCCTGGAATTTCTGCTGATGCCCAGGCTGATGGGGCCCAGGAAGCTCTTGAGGGTGGCCTCGATCCCGAAGCCCACCATGGAATTGTCCTCGAAGAGGGTCTCCATCTTGAACTGGTCCAGTGCGTTAAGCGGCACATGCTGGTAGGGGAGAAGGAGGTTCGCCCCGTACCTGAGAAAGATCTTCTTGAACAGGATATTCTGGAAATCAAGCCCTGCAAGGAGATAGTTTGGATAATCCTTTTCGGTATAGTTCAACCCGTAAAAACGCTGGTCGTTGAAGCGCACCCGCTGGCTGCCGCCGATCCTGAAATTATTGAAAACGGCCGCGGAGTCGGTCGAGAGGGTGATGCCTGTGCTGAAGGAGGGGATCACCTGGAACTTCTCACCGGCGTGGACAAACTGCTCATAGCTGAACTGCACCTCGGCATAGGGCTCGGGGATGAGGGGTTTGATCAGGATATCGTTGAGCTGGTCTTCCGTCACAGGCACTGTCAGGGGAATTCCATCCAGATCGATAACAAACAGAACCGTATCCACACCTTTTTCAAAAGACACGGAATAGTGGCTGTTGAAATAGAATTGGCCAAAAAAGAACAACTCCTTCCCCGATACCGGGTAATTCCTGTCGTTCATGGTATTGGACATGAAGAGCAGTTCGGCCTTGAGAAAATTGAAAATTCCATGTTTCACCCCTTCGGGAATGACGCTGAAGAACTTCTGCTTCTGTTTGTAATGCTGGTAGCCTATGCCCAGGTAGAGGCTGTTGCGGAGCGATTGCGTGGTCATGATCCCGGCCGCGACGTTCTGCTCCCTGGAGACCTGGATGTCCTTGACGAGCCCTTCTTCATAGGTAGGCTGCTGTTCGTTGAGGTAATTGTAGGTGAAGCTGGCGGCCACCCGCTGCCGGTAGCCGATGTATTTCAGGTAGTTCAGGCGGAGTTTCGGGTTTTCAGAAATGTCGCCCAGCACCATGGCCCTGGAGGATTTCCCGAGGATGTTCCGCAACGTGATGTTGGCGGTGATGCCGATCCCGAAGATGTTATCATAGTGCAATGCCCCTTTCACGGCCACGGGGTTGCTTTCCATGGCGATCACGGTGAGCTCGTACTGTTCCGGGGCGGGGAGCGGCCTGAGCTGGTAGTCCACTTTCCTGAAGTTCGTGATGCCGAAGATGGTACGGATGCCTTCTTCGATCTCATCGCGGCTTACCTTGTCGCCCGGTTCGATCTGCAGCTTTGAGATGATCAGGTTCGGGGTCACCAGCTTGTTGCCCTTCACCTGTATGGACCCGATGACGATGGAGTCGGCGGAAAGGGGGACCACAGGAAAAGGCCCGGCATTCCTGCCGATGGAGTCGGCCAGCTGCCTGAACACGGGCCTGTAGTCTTCACCTGCCCTGTAGCCCAGGTCGAGGATTTCCTTGTAGTTGCCGAAGCTCGCCGTGGAATATCCTTCCATGTCGGGGGCGATGTAGATGTTGCACAGCTCTTTCTGTTGTTCCAGCCGCTCGGAGCTGGGGATCATCGCCACCTGCATGAGGATGCTGGCCATGTTCTCGATGTCGTGGGCCGGCCTGAAACCCTCCGATACGGCCACGCCGATCACATAATCGGCGCCCATGGTATACAGCTCCTCCACCGGGAAGTTGTTCACCACGCCGCCGTCCACGGCCAGGGTGCTGTCCAGGTCCACTGCGGTGAAGGCAGTAGGGATCGACATGGACGCCCGCAGGGCCTTGGCCAGGGATCCGTCCCTGAACACGATGGGCTTTCCGGTGCTCACGTCCGTGGCCACGCACCGGAAGGGGATGGGGAAATCATCGAAGGTCTCGTAGTTCTTTGACGGCCAGGTGTAGTGCGACAGCACCTCGCCCAGCGTCTGCCCTTCGATCATACCGGAGGGAAGTTTCAGTTTCCCCTTTTCGAAAGGGAACTCGAACAGGTAGCGGTTGTAGTATTCTTTTTCCTCGTAGGCGATGTATTGCAGCGGGATGTTGTTGGAGAGCACCAGGTCCCAGTTCACCGACCGGATGATGGTGTCGAGCTGGTCGGCCGAGTAGCCCAGGGCATAGAGGCCGCCGATGATGCTGCCCATGCTGGTCCCGGCGATGTAGTCGGGCCGGATGCCTTCTTCCTCCAGCGCCTTGAGGATGCCGATGTGGGCGATCCCCTTGGCGCCGCCGCCGCTCAGCACCACGCCGATCTTCGGGCGCTGGCCTTCAGACCCCGCAGGCTGCCCGGGCAATTGGGCTCCGGACAACAGGCTCAAAAGGATCAGTATCAGGGGCAGTTTTTTCATGCTCAGTGAGATCTAATCGGACCGCTCGGTTGTCAATCCCATCCCGAAGCCAGCACGTCGGCCAGGTGGACCACCCGGATGGGCTTCTTGTTCTTCCGGGCGTAGGCATCCTGGTGCATGAGGCAGGAGGAGTCGGTCGACACAATGTATTCGGCGCCCGTGTCCAGCGCGTTCTGGACCTTCTGCTCCGCCAGGGCCGTCGAGATGGCCTCGTGCTTGATGGAAAAGGTCCCTCCGAAGCCGCAGCAGACATCCCGCTCGGCCATCTCCACCAGTTCCAGCCCGCGCACGTTGCGGAGAAGCCGTCGGGGCTCATCGCCCAGCCGGTATTCCCGCAGGGAAGCACACGAGTCGTGGTAGGTGACGCGGTGCTCGAACGTGGCGCCCGTATCCTCCACCTTGAGCACGTTCACCAGGAAATCGGAAAACTCGATGATGTTCTTCTGAAGCTTCTTGTATTCCAGGTGAAGGCCGGTATTGAAGAACAGTTTGCCGTAATAGTTCCGTACGTAGCCGACGCAGGAGGCCGACGGGGCCACCACGGGCCGGTCGTTTGGGAAGTCCGCGATGAACTTCTCCCCCAGCTCGCGGGCCTCCTCCCGGTATCCTGCATTGAAGGTCATCTGTCCGCAGCAGGTCTGGTTGCTGTTGTAATGCACCGTCACATTGAATTTTTCAAGGATCTTGACCATGTTCATGCCGGTCTCTGGAAAGATCTGGTCGATAAAACAGGGGATGAAAATGTCAACGGTCATTTTTTCGTGCATCAGGCAAACAAAGATATTTAAAATTCCTGACGAAGGTTCAATCTTTGGCCGTCAGGGACGATTAATTTTAAAGCCTGCGCCGGCCATCTCTTCCCAGTACCCCGGGTAGGATTTGCCGACCACGGCCGGGTCCCTGATCACCACTGTGCCTTTCGTGAGGCAGAGGGGGGCCAGCGCCATGGCCATGCGGTGGTCGCCCCAGGTGTCGAACACCGGCGGGCTTGCTTCCCTGCTGCCTGCGCCGCCGCCGGCAGGTGGTATGACCAGGGCCATGCCCTCCGTGACCCGCGGCCGGGCACCCGTCTTGGAAAGTTCTGACCGCAGGGCTTCCAGGCGGTCGGTCTCCTTGATCTTCAGGCTTTGCAACCCGGTGAGCCGCCCCTCGATGCCCAGCCCGGCACAGGTGGCTGCGAGGGCCTGGGCCAGGTCGGGATGGTGGGCGAGGTCCTCCAGGAAATGGTCCGCACTCCGTGGGATCGCCCTGATCCGGATGCCCCTTGCCTCCTGCATGCTCTCCACGCCCAGGGGCCGGTACAGGGCAGCCACCGCGGAATCGCCCTGGATGCTGTCCAGCGACAGGCCTTCGAGCAGCAACTCCCCCTCGCCCGCCAGGGCCAGGGCCTCGTACCAGAATGCGGCCGACGACCAGTCGGGTTCCGCTGTGAAGGTTGCCGCCCGAAAATCCGCCGGCGGGATCCGGATCGTGCCTTCTGCCTCGCGGACAGGGATGCCGGACCTCTGCAACAGGTTGATGGTCATGTCGATATAGGGCCTGGAGCCGGCAGTTCCCGCCAGTGTCAGCACGAGGCCCCCGGACAGGGTGGGGGCGATGAGGAGCAGTGCCGTGATGAACTGGCTGCTGATGCCGGCCTCGATGGAGATCTGCCCCCCTTCGAAAGGCCTTCCCTCGACACGCAGCGGAGGAAAACCCTCCCGGCCCTGGTATGTGATGCCGGCACCCAGCGAGCGGAGTGCCTCCACCAGCGGACCGATGGGCCTTTCCTGCATGCGGGGCGACCCGGTGAGCAGCCACCTGCCCGGCGTCACCGCCGCCAGGGCCGTCAGGAACCGCATGACGGTGCCGGCATGCCCGCAGTCGAGCAGCACCTCGCCGCCGCTCTCCCTGTTCCTGTCGATGACCGAAAGGAGCTCGCCCAGCAGAAGGGTGTCGTGCGAACTTGACGGGTTGACAAGCCGGATGCGGCCCCGGCTCAGGAACCCGAGCATGAGGACCCGGTTGCTGATGCTCTTGGATACAGGAAGTCCGACTGTACCCCTGAGGATGCCGGCCGGGGGGCTGATCCTGATGAAATCCATGCCGTCAGGCATTCAGGTTGTGATAATAGATGAGGCTCTCCCGGATGATGTTTATGTCCACCACCTGGTTGATGAGGCTGTTCCCGATGGAGGTGAGCAGGGTGAAATTCACGTTGGTGCCCGTATTTTTCTTGTCGTGCCGGATGGATTCCAGCACAAAGTCAAAATTGGCCATGTGGAACGGGTAATGGTCGAAATTCGCGGAGATGTATTTGACGATCTCCTCGAACTGGTTCATGGGAAGCCCCGTCACCTTGCCGGAGATATAGGATTCGCAGACCAGTCCGATGGCCACCGCCTCTCCGTGGGAGATCACCTCGTCATCGTGCTGCAGGCTGAAGGTCTCCACGGCATGACCCACGGTATGCCCGAAGTTGAGCACCTTCCGGAAACCCTTGTCCAGGGGGTCCTCGGTCACGAAATAGTTCTTGATCTCGATGCACCATTCGATGATCTCGCGCCAGTCCGTGATGTCGGCCAGGGCCTTCCCCGATAGGTCCTCCCAGTATTGCCGCTCGTAGATCAGGGCATGCTTGATGATCTCCGCGAACCCGGTCTTGTACTGCCTTTCGGGCAGGGTGTCCAGGAACTCGGGGATCACGAATACGGCCTGGGGATTGGAAAAGAGGCCGATCTGGTTCTTCAGGCCGTTCATGTCCACGCCCACCTTTCCGCCCACGGCAGCATCCACCATGGCCAGCAGTGAGGTGGGAATGTTCACATACCGGATCCCGCGCTTGAATGTCGAAGCCACGAACCCGCCCAGGTCGCTGATCACGCCGCCGCCCAGGTTGATGAGCACCGAATTGCGGTCGGCACCGTTGTCGGTGAGCTCCTGCCAAAGCTTGCGGCAGGTGTCCATGGTCTTGACCTCCTCGCCCGGAGGCACCTCCATGATGTGAACCTGCTGGAACAGCTGGATGTTGCTCATAAGCCGGGGAAGGCAATACTTGCGGGTGTGCTCGTCCACGAGAAGGAAGATCTTGTTCTCCTTGAATTCGTACTGGTGAAGGTATGCCCTTACTGTATCGAAAGCTTCGTTGCCGATGAAGATCGAATAGCCGGCAGAGTTGACAATGGTCTGTTCCATATGAGCAAATATAGCTATATTTTTACTTGCAAAATCATTCGCCTCCGAAACCGATGTTTTCACTTTTATTTTTCATCATCTTATGTATCTTTGACTCCTTTATTTTTTACAGCATAAAAATTTACATACGGTATGATATCATTTGAAAACACAGAGATCGCGTTTCAGAGTAAAAGCGACAGGGACCTTAAAAGGGCCCAGTTCCTGTTCAACATGATCAGCAGCAACCTGCTGGTGAATGCGGGCAAGCTGATGTCGAGGGCGGCCCTCAAGTTGCGGATCCCCGTGGGATGGGCGGTCAAGCCCACCATCTATGCCCATTTCGTGGGCGGGGAAACCATCGACGAGTGCTACAAGAACGTCAGGCACCTGGCCAAATTCAATGTCCGGGCCATCCTCGATTATTCGGTCGAGGGGACCGATTCCCTGGAAGACATCGAGCG
>CAYLTG010000138.1:0-8235 GCA_964386225.1 uncultured Bacteroidales bacterium | reverse complement strand
AACGCCTTGATGATGATCTCGTAGCTGATGCTGTTAAAATCCCCGTGTGTGATCCCTACCCTTATGGTTTGATTCTCATCCTGTTTCATAATCAATGGAGATGTTGCCTTGCGTGTGTAAAGTTGCAAATAATTGCCATGCTACTGCACTTTATTTTTGATATAATCGAACAACAGCCTGACGCCTGCACCTGTACCGCCGGGAGTTCTGTACCCTTTGGCTTTTTCTGCAAATGCGACCCCGGCGATGTCGAGGTGTATGAATGGGTAGTCGGTGAAATGTTCCAGGAATTTGGCAGCGGTGATGGAGCCTGCATTGGCCCCGCCAAGGTGTTTCAGGTCGGCGATGTCGGAGTTGAGCTCCTCGCGGTATTCTTTCCACATGGGAAACTCCACGAGCCGTTCGCGGACCCTGTCGCCGCTTTTCTTCAGGTTGGTGAACTCGGACACTGCGTTCACCTGCATGGCCACGATCCCGTAGGCCCCGATGGCCCGCATGGCGCTTCCCGTGAGCGTGGCCAGGTCGATGACGACCTTCGGGTCGAACTTTTTGGCATAGCTGAGCGCATCCGCCAGGAGCATGCGGCCTTCGGCGTCGGTGTTGACAATCTCCACCCGCGAGCCGTCGTACATGGTGATGATGTCGCCGTTCACATAGGCATTGCCATGGACCCTGTTGTCGGAGGCAGGCACCAGCGCGATGACATGCACCGGCAGCCGGGCCCGGGCAACGGCATAAATGGCTGATGAAACAGCGGCTCCGCCTGCCATGTCGGACTTCATGTCGTTCATGAAGTTGCCCGTTTTGATGTTCATGCCCCCCGTGTCAAAAACCACGCCTTTTCCTACCAGCACATAAGGCTTGGTGTTGACGTGCCCCTCCGGCTTCCATTCCATGATGGTCAAGGTCGGCGGGTCGACGCTGCCCCGGTTGACGGCCAGGATGCCTCCCATCTTGAGGGCTTCGAGCTTTTTCTTGTTGAGCACCTCCGCCTTGCCGCCCGCCGATTTCACCATCGCCTCCATGGTCTCGGCGAACCGCACGGCGTTCAGGAAGGCCACGGGTTCATTGACCATGTTGCGGCACCGGGATGTGGCATCCAGGACAATGTTGAGATGTTCTATGTCCTCATCGGTCAACCCCTTGCTGTAAAGGTATAGGGAACTCAGCGAGTGGGCCTTGTCGTCGGGTTTGCTTTTGTACTTGAGGAACTGGTAGTTCCTGAGGGACAAGCCCTCGGCGAAGGCGAGCATCTCTGCGGGCTTGTCCTCGCTGTCGATCACCACCGCGGAATTCACCTTCTGCTCATTGAGGAAGGACTGCAACCCGGCGCCCTTCAGGCGGAGGGTCTCGAGGCGCTCGTCCCTGTTCCGCTCCCTGTCGACGAAGAGCACAATGACCCAGTTGTCCAGCCGGTTGAAGGTGAACAGGTCCTGCTTGTGCTCGCGGCGGCGGATGGCCATGAACTTCAGTTCAGCAGGCGAAAAAAGGGCTTGTTCCAGTGACCGGACATCTTCGATCACGAAGACGATGTTGTCCGAATCGGTGTATTCGTTCGTTTTGTGAATGATGGTCTGCATCAAGAAAATGTTAATGATGGGTAACGGCAAAGATAAGAAAACTAGTGCGTCCGAGAGGGACAAAATTACCCCGGACCCGAATCGCGGGAAGAGGAGCCGGTCAGGCCGGCGCTCCGTTTTTTTTTCATTTTGATTTGGCGGTCACGGGACGAATGCTTACCTTAAGGGTAAAGACTTTGATCAGATGGCCGACATTTTCGCACTTGTTGACTGCAATAACTTCTATGTTTCGTGTGAGCGGCTTTTCCAGCCGTCCCTGGAGGGCAGGCCTGTCGTGGTGCTCTCCAATAACGACGGCTGCGTGATCGCCCGCAGCCAGGAGGCGAAGGAGCTCGGCATCCGCATGGGTGTTCCCGTCTTCGAGGTGGAGGCGCTCATCCATCGCCACGGGGTGCAGGTTTTCTCCACGAACTATGCCCTCTACGGTGATCTTTCCGGGCGGGTGATGAACGCCGCCCTTTCCATGGTGCCCGATGCGGAGGTCTACTCCATCGACGAGGTCTTCCTCGACCTGTCCCCCTTCCGGGGCCAGGACCTCTGGCAGGCAGGCCGGTCGATCCGGGAGAGGATCATGCGCTATACCGGTATCCCGGTCTCGGTGGGTATCGGATCCACCAAGACCCTGGCCAAGGCCGCCAACCACCTCGCCAAATCGCTGCCTGACACCGGGGGTGTCGTGGAACTGGGCGGCGCCGGGACCGAAGCGATGCTCCGGCAGGTAGCCGTGGAGGCGGTGTGGGGCGTGGGAGAAAAATACGCCTCCTTCTTCCGCAGGCTGGGCATCGTCACCGCCCATGACTTGATGAAGGCCGACCCAAACCGCATCCGGGAGAAGCTTGGGGTCCAGGGCCACAGGCTGGTGACGGAGCTCCGTGGTGTGGCCTGCTTCCCCCTGAATGAGGGTCCCGATCAGAAACGGGAAGTGTGCACCTCCAGGTCGTTCGGCAAGCCGGTGACCTCCTACGATGAGCTCGAGGAGGCCACCAGCACCTATGCAGCTCAGGTTGCCGCCAAACTGAGGAGGCAGGGTTCCAGGGCCGCCACCCTCGCGGTCTTCGTCATGACGAACAAGTATGCAAAAGGGCCCCGCTATGCCAACTACCGCATGGTCAGTCTGCCGGAACCGTCCAGCCATCCTGCCACACTCATCCATCATGCCAGGGCCGCCCTGCGGGCACTCTACAGGAAAGGGTACCTCTATAAGAAATCGGGGGTCATCGCTTCCGGGCTGGTTCCCGGCGGCGGCAGGCAAGCCTCCCTCTGGGAGCCGGGACGCCCCGAAAGCGATGCCCTGCTGGATGCCGTCGACACCATCAACAGGAAGAACGGCCCCGGTACGGTCAAGTTCGCGGTGCAGGGCTCCGGCGAATCATGGAAGATGCGCCAACACAGCCTGTCGCCCCGGTACACCACCCGGTGGAGCGATATCCCCTGCATCGACATGGACGGTATTACGGGCCATCCCCCATAATTCGTACTTTTGCATCGGACGTTTTAATTCCAGATGATCAGGCCTGCGCCATCCGGGGTCATTTTTGGATTCGACTGCCGGCTGGCCGTACAAACCTGAAACCTGGAACCTTGATCAAACCCTATGTGCGGACGATTCTCTTTCTCTCCCCTCTCCACGGTCATCGAAGACCGCTTCGACGTGAAGGTCGACCCTTCCCACAAACCCCGGTATAATTGTGCCCCGTCCCAGGACCTCGCGGTGATCTCCAACGCCGACCGGGAGGTGCTCAGCTACTTCCGCTGGGGCCTGATCCCCTTCTGGGCGAAGGATCCCAGGATCGGCTCCCGGATGATCAACGCCAGATCGGAGACCCTCACGGAGAAGCCATCTTTCAGAAACCCCTTCCGTCGCCAGCGGTGCCTGGTGCTCAGCGACGGCTTTTTTGAGTGGAAGAAGGCCGGTGCCAAAGAAAAGATACCCTACAGGATCTTCCTGAAGGAAGAACCGCTTTTTGCCATGGCCGGGATCTGGGACACGTGGAAGGATCCTGAAGGCAAGCCCGTCCATTCGTTCTCCATCCTCACCACGGGCCCCAATGCGCTGATGAAGGAGATCCACGACCGGATGCCGGTCATCCTCCAGCGACCGGACGAAAAGGCCTGGCTGTCGGATACCCCTGAGAAGGAACTCCTGGCCCTGCTTCGGCCGCTGCCGGCCGAAAGGATGACCGCCCATCCCGTCTCCAGGCTCGTGAATTCCCCCGTCAACGACCGTCCGGAGGTGATGGAGGCGGTGGAGTATGGGTTGTAGTTCAATCCACCATCAGATTGCACCCCCGCACGTCGCTGGCATCGAACCTGCCCAGCACCTCGAATGATCCGTCGGGATAGGTCCTCCCCAGGTCCTGCGTGGCAATGAATGCGCAGGAATTGATGTTGGCCAGGTCGATGATGTTGAGGCCTCCGGTCCTGCCATGGGCGACCGGGGACAAAGGGTCGTTGGTATCCCGTGCCATCACCTTCATCCAGGGTGGGGTCCTGAAGATGCCCCTGCCGTGAGAATAGGCCTGGGAAAGCAGCTCGGTCATGCCATATTCCGAATGTACCGAAGGGATGCCAAAAGCATCGCACAGGACCTGGTGGACCTCCTCCCTGACCATCTCCCTCCTCCGGCCCTTCATGCCACCGGTCTCCATAACGATGAGGCCGGGGTGGGTGGCCGGCTTTTTTTGCGCAAGGTCCAGCAGCGCATAGGTGACGCCAAGGAGCAATACCTGCCGGTCGGTGGATGCCAGGGCCTTTTCCAGCTTCTTCCCATCTCCCGGGTAGAACCCGCTCAGCGGGTGGCCGGTGGCACGGATCAGCCTGTCGGCCATGTAAACAAGCGAGGAATTCCCCTGTTCAAGATAGGACGGCAGCAGCGCGATGAGCAGGTAATCCCCCGGGGGCCCGTAAAACTGTTCGAAGCACCTTGTGAAACTCTGCTCGTAGAGGTTGAGGTCCTTCACAAAATGGTGCCCGTGGGCTGTACCGGTGGTGCCGCTGCTGACGAATACCTGCTCAAAGGTGTCGTCAGGGCCCGTGAGGATCCTGTGGGTCTTGAAGAACTCGATGGGGAGGAAGGGTATGTCGTCGGGGTCCTTTACGGAGTCCGGACTGATCCCGAGGGTCAGGAGGTACCGGGCATAAATGCTGTTCCGTGCGGCCTGGTGATGAAATATCTTCAGGCATAATTCGTTAAATTCCTGATCGGAATCCAGTTCGAAAAGTTGATCTGCCAGGTCATCCATGCCACATCGGGTATTCCATTTGTAAAAATAGAACCTTTTGGCGGATTGGATCAAAAATTATACTTTTACCTCCGGCAAGCAATGGGTAAAAAGAGCATCACATACGTCCTCGTCTTCCTGCTCCTTTTTGTTGCAGCGGCAGGATGCCTGAAGGAGGAGGATTATCCCATCATCCCCGAGATCAAGTTCGAGGATTTCATTCTTTTGCTCAACACCCAGACCGGGATCATCGAGCGCGGCGTGCTCAGGATCTCCTTCAAGGACGGCGACGGCGACATCGGGCTGAACAGAAACGATACGGCGCCCCCCTACGACTTCAACCTGTTCATCGACTATTTCGAGATCCGGAACAGGGATACCGTCCGGGTCTACCAGGTGGACCCCGTCAGCGGAGACACCTCCACCTTCAATGCCCGCATTCCCATCCTCACGCCAAAGGGGAGCGAGAAAGGCATCAAGGGCGAGATCGAAGATACCCTGTTCATCTACGACCCCACCTCTTCCTACGATACGATCCTTTTCAGGGTGTACCTGGTCGACCGGGCCCTCCATAAGAGCAATGTGATCCACACGCCGCTCATACGCCGGAAACTGTAACAGCCGGAAGATCCATTTCACTGCACCCGCGCTTGGGTATTCTTTCATCCTTTTCCTATATTTGGAGAAAATTGCATCATGATGAAGGCATATGAGATTTACTGCGGCGGTGAGTTCATCGCCACCCCTGACAGCATCGAGGTGATCAATCCCTACACCCGCCAGCCCTTTGCCCGCACATGGCGGGCGACGGAGAAGGACCTCGACCGGGCCATCGACGCTGCACAAGGGGCACGGCAGGCCATGAAGGACATGCCTTCCTGGAGGCGCAGCCAGGCCCTGGGACACATCGCGGACGAACTGGAGCGCTCCCTTGAAGACTTTGCGGAACTCCTGTCCATGGAATCGGCGAAGCCGGTCCGCTACGCCAGGGCGGAAGTGCAGCGCGCAGTACAGTCGTTCCGTGTGGCTTCAGAGGAGACCAGGCGCCATCCCAATGAATACCTCAGCCTCGACTGGACACCGGCAGGTGAAGGGAAGGAAGGGATGGTGAAATACTTCCCGGTGGGCCTGGTGGCCGGGATATCCCCTTTCAATTTCCCTCTGAACCTGGCAGTCCACAAGATCGCACCGGCGATTGCCAGCGGCTGTCCCATCGTGCTGAAGCCCTCCTCATCCACCCCCCTTTCCACCCTGGCACTGGCCCGTATCATCCATGAGGCCGGGCTCCCGGCAGGAGCGGTCTCCATCCTCCCCATGGACCGCCAGACCGGCAACCTGCTGGTGACGGACGACCGCTTTCAGCTGCTCACCTTCACCGGATCACCCGGTGTGGGCTGGAAGATGAAGGCCCGGGCAGGCAAGAAGAAGGTGGTCCTGGAACTGGGCGGCAATGCGGGCGTGATCGTTGCCGGCAGCGCAGACCTCGACCTTGCCGTGGCAAAGTGCCTGGTGGGCGGGTTCGCCTATTCGGGACAGGTGTGCATCCATGCGCAGCGGATCTATGTCCAGGAAAATGTTTTCGAGGCCTTCTCCGCGAAATTTGTCGAGGGTGCCGGGAAACTCAGGAATGGGGACCCCCTCGACCCGGCGACGGAGATCTCCTCCATGATCGATGAGGAGAATGCCCGGCGTGTGGAAGAGTGGGTGGCGGAAGCAGTCGATGAAGGCGCGAAAGTACTCACCGGCGGAAGCAGGAAAGGCGCATTCCATGAGCCGACAGTCCTTTCGCAGACACGCCCCTCGATGAAGGTCTGCTCCCTGGAGGTGTTCGGCCCGGTGGTCACCCTGGAACCCTACCGGAAATTCGAGGAAGCACTCCACCAGATCAACGACAGCCGCTACGGACTGCAGGCAGGGGTGTTCACCAACAGGCTGGATGAGATGAACTCGGCCTTTCATCAACTGGATGTGGGGGGTGTCATCATCAACGATGTCCCTACCTTCCGGGTCGATCACATGCCCTATGGCGGCATCAAGGATTCGGGGCTGGGCCGCGAAGGGATCCGGTATGCCATGACGGAGATGTTGGAGCCCCGGATCCTGGTCAGGAACATCCGATAAGGGAGCCATCACGCATGAACGATGAAGTAGTCAGGAGGTAAGTTTCACTTTATCAAGCCCTTGCGTCGGACAAGGTAAAATTTTTTAAAGAAATTCAATCGGGCAGCGGTAGAGAGCAATAAAATTTCTAATTTAGTAAGTCTTAAAAACCTTTGTATGGCGGTATTTCCTCAGTTTAAAGATGTGATTTCCCACAAGATATCGAGAACTTAAATTCAATTCATTACTAACCTAAATTTTTGGCTTATGAAAATCATGTACAAATTGTTGATCCTGATGATTTCCATGACGGTCTTGTCGATTGGGGCCTCTGCCCAGAACGACATGTCGCCGGCATTGAAGAATCAACAAAAAGTTAAAGTAATGCCTCAGGCAACCAACCCTGAGCTGCAATTACAGGAAGCACAGGAGGTGGCTCCCACCCCTGAGCAGATGATCCTTCAGCGGATGGAAGAGGACGGGTCCATCAACTACGTTTCCAAGAAGAATGAAGGCAACTCCGGTCCGACGGATGAGCTTTGCGCACCTGTTTTCAGTTCCGGCTGCGCTGTGGGAGACGGGTTTACGGATTTTGCCGTGGAAGAGATCGAAAACTATGGTAACGGTTGTGCCGACAATACCGGGACTACAGGCTGGAGCCAGTATTTCAGCCTGGGCCCTGCCACCCTGGTCCCCGGGTTCACACATACCTTCACCATGGGGACCGGCTACAGCAGCCAGCATGTGAACATCTGGATCGATTTCAACGACGATGACGTGCTCGACCTGGATGAAATGATCCTTTATGATTACATCCTCACCGCTGCCGGCACCCTTTATGACGTCGACGTGACCATCCCCGCCAATGCAACCCCCGGGGAACACAAGATGCGCGCGATGGCCGTGTGGATCACCACCTTCACCGACCCCTGCGGGTCATTCAGCTACGGGGAGGCCGAGGACTACATGGTGAATGTGATCGTTCCCGACTATGGCAACCTGGAAGGTTTTGTCACCGAGAACACCGGCGGAGCACCTGTTGAGGGAGCAAACGTCAGCGTCAATGGCGGCATGTACACCGCCGTTTCCGGTTCCGACGGGTACTATTCCATCGACGATGTCCTCGTCGGCACCTGGCCCATCGAATGCACCAAGACCGGTTACAACCCGGCTGCAGGCGATGTGACCATCGAGGTGGGCGTCACCTCAGAATTGGATTTCCTGATGACCGCACCCACCATGGACATCGAGCCGACGGCCATCAGCATCACCATCGATCCGTTCGCACAGGCAACGGAATACATCGACATCTCCAACAACGGGGATGGTGCCCT
>CAYLTG010000137.1:0-8360 GCA_964386225.1 uncultured Bacteroidales bacterium | reverse complement strand
CGGAATCGATGGTGATCTTGTTGCCCATGGCCCAGTTGGGATGGTTGAGCGCATCCTCGCGGGTGACATGCTCAAGTTCCCCGCGGGACCTGTTCAGGAAAGGTCCCCCGGAGGCGGTGAGGATGATCTTCTCCACATCGTCGGGGTTCTCGCCCGCGAGACACTGGAAAATGGCCGAATGTTCCGAGTCGACAGGGATGATATGGCTTCTGTGCCGGACGGCCATCTCCGTGACGAGCTCGCCGGCGACCACGAGGCATTCCTTGTTGGCCAGGGCGATCTGTTTGCCGGCACGGATGGCCTCCAAAGTAGGCGACAACCCGGCAAACCCGACCACCGCCACGAGCACTGCATCCACGGTATCCATGGCCACCACCTGCCCGATCGACTCCTCCCCCACATACACTTTGATCCCTTGGGGATCCAGGGCATCAAACACCTTCTGGTACAGGCAGTCATGACCAATGACCACCACATTGGGCCGGTGGTGAAGGGCCTGCTCGATGAGCAGGTCGGCCTTGTTGCCGGCCGTCAGCACTTCCGCTTCGAACTGTTCGGGATAACGTGCGATCACATCGAGGGCCTGGCGGCCGATGGAGCCTGTGGATCCCAGTATGGCGATGCGTTTCTTCAAATGTCCTTTCAAAATGCGATGTATTCTTTCGGATCGACGGGCGTCCCGTTGTACCAGAGTTCAAAATGGAGATGTGCCCCGGTGGACAGCTCGCCGGACTCCCCCACGATGGCGATGGCCTCGCCGGCCTTGACAAAATTGCCCTGCTTTTTCAACAGCACCGAATTGTGCTTGTAGACACTGATGAAATTCGCCTGGTGCTGGATCGCGATGATGTGGCCCGTTTCCACAGTCCAGTCAGAAAAGAGCACCGTGCCGTCGTAGGCGGCCTTGACCGCCTCGTTCTTCTTGGAGACGATGTCAATGCCGTAATGCTGCTGCGTGACGTCGAATTCGGAGGTGATGATCCCAATGAGGGGTGCAAAGAAGGTGATGTTGCTCCGGCCGGCGGGCGGACCCTGCCTGTCGGCGTTCTCATTGTAGTAAAGGTCGTACGACGATTCGGCCAGGTATTCCTCCCGCAGCAGGGAGTCCTCATGGGAACGGCTGTAGGTGATTGTCTCCGGATCGATGGGCAGCTGGGTGATGGTCTGGTTCAGCGAGTCGGCGAAGATCTCCTCGCCGTCGATGATGCGCTTGATGTGCTGAAGGTATACATTCTTCTGGGCCGTGACCCGCTCCAGGGAGTCGGTTTTCTGAAGCAGTTCGTTCACACGCCTGGAAAGCGTGACGTCGGTATAGCCCGGTATGTATTCGCGCAGCGGCGTGAACGCGATCAGGAAAATGGTGAGCACGATGAGGATGATGGCCGTCACCCCCACGGTAATGAACACGTTGAGCCGGGAAAGCCTGAATGAGAAGCGTTCCTCGTAGGTTTCATCATTGAGGACCACAAGCCGGTATTTGTCCCGCAGCTTGTTGTACCATTTGATCTTGTCCTTTTTCTCTTCCAAGATTGCCATGCGTTGATCCGGCTGCAAAGATACAGCTATTCATATCCAATTCCATCATGCTTTCGCGATTGTTTGCGGAAGCGGCCCGTCCACCGGGTTGCGGGGTCAGTCGAAAGGCCCCTGAAATTCGCCTGGAATTGGGGATATAGTTCGTCAAAATAAAATATTTTTGCAAAAAAACAGTTAAGTTGTTGTAATCGGGAATAAAGACATTCATCCAACGTGCCGGGCAAGATCTTACGTACACTGAAAGGGAAGTTTTACCTGCTGTTCCTGATGTTGGGACTTATCGTCCTGCATTCCTGTTCCACCAAGAAAAACACCTTCACCCGGAGGACCTACCATAACATCACCGGCCACTACAACATGTTCTGGAACGGGCGCGAGAGTTACCGCGAGGGGGTCAGGCAACTGAACAATACGCTCAAGGACAATTACAACGAGGTACTGCCCGTCTATAATTACGGCACGGAGCAGCAGGCCCAGTCCCTCAATCCGTATATGGACAAGGCCATCGAGAAGGCCTCCCTCAACGTGCAGAAGCATTCCATGTTCTTCCAGCGCCGCGAGCAGGTGCGCTGGATCGACGACAGCTATTTCCTGATCGGGCTCAGCTACTTCTACAAGCAGGAATACAACAGTGCCAAACGGACCTTCGAGTTTGTCATGAACGAATACGACTACAACGAGATCCGGTTCGATGCCATGCTGTGGCTGGCCAACAGCTACATCCAGCTTGAAAAATACAAGCGGGCGGAATCCACCCTGGACAACCTTGCGAACGAGATGTCCAAGGACTACAAGGTCCCCAGGAAGGTTGTCAAGATGATGCCGTTGGTGCGCGCCGACATGTACCTGAAGCAGGAGAAATACAACCAGGCCAAGGAGGCCCTGGTGGATGCCCTGTACCAGTACCAGCCCAAGTTGATGGATGCCAGGGTCCGTTTCATCCTGGCCCAGATCTACCAGCGTGAAGGGGATTATTACGTGGCCTCCGAATATTACAAACAGGTCATCAAGCGGAACCCACCCTACGAGATGGCGTTCAATGCGGCCATCAACCTGGCCACCAGTTACGACACCCTCTACGGCGACAACAGCAAGCCCATCGTGAAGAACCTCAAGAAGATGCTCAAGGAGGACAAGAACAGGGAGTTCCGCGACCAGATCTATTACGCCCTGGCCGACATCGCCTTCAAGGACGGTGTCGACTCCCTCGGCACCAAGTACCTGGCACTGTCGGTGGCCAGTTCCAAGTCCAATAACTTCCAGAAGTCCAAATCCTCCCTGCGGCTGGCGGATTATTACTTCCACGCTCCCGAATACCACCTGGCACAGGCCTATTACGACACTGCCGTGCAGGTACTTCCCGAGAACTATCCCAACCGGGACGAGATCATCACCAAGACGGCCTACCTCACCGAGCTGGTCAGCAACCTGGTGGTGGTGGAGACCGAGGACAGCCTCCAGCGGCTGGCGGCGATGAGCGATAAGGACCGGATGGCGATCATCGACAAACTGGTGGAGGAGTACAAGAAAGAAGAGGAGAAGCAACGGGAGCTCGAACAGTTCCAGATGGCCATGCGGATGGATGCCACGCGCAACGAGCGGTCGAGCTCGTCGGCCATAAACCCGGCCAGTTCGGGCGGCTGGTATTTCTACAATACCGCCACCCTCAGCTACGGGTTCTCGGAGTTCAAGAAGAAATGGGGCAGCCGCGAGAACGCCGACAACTGGAGGCTGAGCAACAAGGAAGCCATTTTCGCACCCGTGCAGGAGGACCTGGCCCTCAACGACAGCATCCCTGCCGACAGCCTTGCCATGACCCGGTCCAGCGATCCCAAATCGAGGCAGTACTACCTCCAGAACATCCCCCTCACCGAGGAGCAACTGGCAGCCTCCAATGCGAAGATCGAACCCGCGCTCTTCAACCTGGGCTTCATCTACAAGGACAAGCTGCAGAACTATCCCAAAGCCACTGAATCATTCGAATCCCTGCTGTCGCGATTCCCCGATACGGAACACCGGCTCCAGGCGCTCTACCAGTTGTACCGGCTGGCCGTGCTCGAAGAGAACCCGGAGCAGGCCGACTACTACAAGAACCTGCTTGTGCAGCAGTACCCTGAAAGCGATTATGCCAAGATCCTGGTCGACCCGGACTATTTCAAGGAACTTCAGCTTCAGCGGAACTATGCCATGATCCTCTACAACGAGACCTACGAGCATTACGAAGCGGGGCATTATTATACCGTTTACAGCAACAGCACCCGCGCGCTCAAGGAGTTCAAGGAACCCATGGAGCTCCTGGCCAGGTTCCAGTACCTGCGTGCCCTTTCCCTGGGCAAGATCGAGGTGGTCGACAGCCTGAAGGCGGCGCTGGACACCCTGATCGTGAGGTACCCGAACAGTGAGGTCGCCCCGCTGGCCCAAAGCATCCTCGATTACCTCAAGGACCCGACCGAGATCAGCATGGGCGGTGAGCCCGAACAGAAATTCGACCTGTCACTCTACAGCTTCAACCCCAACAGCAAGCAGATCTTCGCCATGGTGGTGACCGGCGAGCGCGTCAATATCAACGCCCTGAAAGTGAGGATCTCCGATTTCAACATGAAATACTACAGCCTCGAAAACCTCTCCATCACCAACATCCTGCTGGACAAGACCGCCCACTTCGTCATGGTGGGCAACTTCAAGACCATCGAAAGCGCCATGAAATATTACAATGCCATCATGAAGGAAGAATACATCTTTTCCAACCTCGAGGAGGAAAAAGTCGAGGGATTCGTGATCGCCCAGGAGAACTACCCGGTCCTTTACAAGGACAAGGACCTTGACAAATACCTCGCATTTTTCAAGCAGAACTATCTTAAAAAGAAGTAATTTGACTATTTTTACACCGACAAGCAAAACAACGTATGGCAAAAAACAACATCGTGGAAGCAAAACCAAATACTATCGTAACCGGCACCACCATCAAGGGGGATGTGACCGCCTCCGGTGATTTCAGGATCGACGGCACGCTGATCGGATCGATCAACTGCAAAGGGAAGATCGTAGTTGGTGAAACTGGGACCATCGAAGGTGAGATCGAATGCCAGAATGCTGATTTTTCAGGGAATATAAAGGCCAAGGTCAAGGTGGAGCAATTGCTCTCCCTGAAAGCCTCCGCCAAACTCAACGGTGACATCACAACAGGCAAGATATCCATCGAACCCGGGGCAAAATTCTCCGGATCCTGCAACATGGATGGTGGATCGATCAAACCACAGGCTCAGCCCAATGTCCAGGACGTCCAACAACAACAAAAAGAAAAGATATTTAAATAGTTATGCCAGGTATTCCAGCATCGCCATGCAGATGTTGGTGATCATCCTTCTGGGGATCTGGGGAGGTGTGAAGCTGGACGGCCTGATGGATATTGGATTTCCCGTATTTACCGTATTGCTCTCTTTCATCTCGGTGGGCCTTGCCATTTATGTGGTGATCAAGGACCTTATCAAGTAAACGCATGGATGACATGAAATTGAACTACATCTCGTTCCTGAAGCAACTGACCATTTACACCCTGGTGCTGGCGGCAGCAGGTTCGGCGATCGCCTATTTCATGCCGGCTGAATACATCACCCCCACGCTCCCTTTCCTGTATGTTTTCTTTTTCGCATCCACCCTGGTGGTGCACTATATCCTGTGGCAGGTATCCATGAAACGGGTGGCCAGCTTCGTCAATTTTTTCATGCTCCTCACCTTCGGGAAGCTGATCTTTTTCCTTTCCATCGTCCTGGTCTATGCACTGGTGTGGAGGGAGGATGCTGCGCAGTTCATCATCGCCTTTTTCATCCTCTATGTGTTCTTTACCATTTTCGAGGTGAACAGGAGCCTCTCGCTCACCAGGGCCATCCAGCAGCACCGGAAACAGCAGCGCGAGGAGGGGCATACCCACTCCTGACCCCTCCCCTGCCATGGCCGGTGGTCGGCAGAACAGCACCTATTCCCGTTTCTTCAGGCTTGTCATGTGTATCTCAAGGTCGGAGAGGAAATTGTCATATTCCTTCAACTTCCTGGTCTCCGGCAGGAACGCCGCAAGGACGCCATTGATCCCCCTGAACCCCGTGAGGAGGTCGTTCTTTTCCTGTTCCCCCATCCGGCCCTGCACGAGGATGAAGAAGTCGGTGGTCCTTAGTTCCGGGAAAAGCAGGCTCTGCCTGTTGAAGTTGGAGATAAGGAAATAGCCGGCCTGGACATCCTGAACAAAATCATGATAGAGCGGGTATTCGAGGAGCTGGTCCAGCCTCGACTGGTAGAAGGGAAAATCATCGAGGCGCCTGAGGTTGATGCGCAGGGCGGCATTCAGGCGGAATGCCAGCCAGTAATCCTTCTTATGACAGGAAATACCGAACAGGTTGTTGTCCTCGGAGAAATCGACCTGTATCCTGATCTTCCTGGGCATTCCTTTGTAGATTCAGTTGCTGGAACAAAGATAAGCCAACTTTGGCAATGGGAATGAGGCAAGGCAACTGAAATTAAAAGCGGTGTTCCGATTCGAGCCGCTCGATGGCCTTGCCGGAGGCCAGTTGCTCGGCACCCTTGATGGAGTGGTCACGGCCCTGGCCATAGACCATCCCGTTGACCGAAAGCTCAACGATGTATTGCTTCCCATAGCCGTTCCCCACTTCGTTCACCACCTTGAACTCGATGGGCACCTTTGCCTTCTGGGACCATTCGATCATCTGGCTCTTGTGGTTTGTGTCCTCCTTTTCCAACTGTTCGATGTCGAAGTGCACCTCGATGATCCTTTTGAGGATGATCCTCTGCGCATAGGAGTATCCCTTGTCGAGGTAGAGCGCCCCGACGAATGCCTCGTAAGCATCGCCATAGAGTGATTTGCTGTGGTTGTTGCAGAAGGCTTCGGATTCCACCAGCTTGTCGAACCCCAGCTTCTTGGAGAGCCTGTTGAGTTGAGACCGGGAGACGATCCTGGAGCGCATCTCGGTCAGGAATCCCTCCTCCCTGTACGGGAACTTTTTGAACAGGTAGTCGGCCACAATGGAACCCAGCACCGCATCACCCAGGTACTCGAGCCGTTCATTGCTCATCTTCAGCCCGTTGACCACTTCCTTTGAGGCCGATTTGTGGCGGAAGGCCAGTTGATAGAGCGCGATATTCCCCGGATAGAACCCAAAGATGTTCCTGATGGCAAAGGCAAGTTTTTTGTCGGAGGAAAAAAGGACCGATAGGGGTGAGATCAAATTCAAAACCGGGGATTAATCGTTGTATTTCTTGAACAACAGAGTGGCATTATGGCCTCCAAACCCGAAGGTGTTGCTGAGCGCGTAGTTGAGTTCACGGGCCTTCCCCTTGTTGAACGTAAAATCAAGGTCCGGGATATCCGGGTCATCCGTGAAATGGTTGATGGTAGGGGGCACATAATCGTTTCTGACGGCCAGGATGGAGGCGATGGCTTCGATGGCCCCGGCTGCACCGAGGAGGTGTCCGGTCATCGATTTGGTCGAGTTGATGGAGATCCTGGAGGCATGTTGGCCGAAGAGGCTGACGATGGCCTTGGGTTCCGCGATGTCCCCGACCGGTGTGGATGTGCCATGGGTGTTGATATGTTCCACCTGCTCGGGCGATATGCCGGCATCCTCAATGGCATGTTTCATGGCCAGCATGGCACCATAGCCTTCCGGGTGGGGCGCTGTCATGTGGTGGGCATCGGCGGTGAGTCCGCATCCGATGATCTCGGCATAGATCCGGGCGCCCCGTCGCCTGGCATGTTCGTACTCCTCGAAAATGAGGGAACCGGCACCCTCGCCCAGGACAAAACCGTCGCGGTCCTTGTCGAACGGGCGCGAGGCCGTCGCAGGATCGTCGTTCCGGGTGCTGATGGCATGCATGGCATTGAACCCGCCGATCCCGCTGGGCGTCACCGCCGCTTCGGAACCGCCGGCGATGAACACGTCGGCCTTGCCGAGGCGGATGTAGTTGAAAGCGTCGATCAGGGCATGGGCCGAGGAGGCGCATGCTGATACTGTGGCAAAGTTCGGTCCCCTGAAACCGTACTTGATGGAGATGTGACCCGCTGCAATGTCTGCGATCATCTTGGGAATGAAGAACGGGTTGAACCGGGGTGTTCCGTCACCGGTCGCATAATCGCCCAGCTCCTTTTCAAAGGTTGTCAAACCTCCGATCCCGGAAGCCCAGATCACCCCTGCCCTGTCGAGGTCGATCGACTCCAGATCAAGGCCTGAATCGGCCAGGCCCTGATCTGCAGCCATGATCCCGTACTGGGCGTAGGGATCGTATTTCCTGATCTCTTTCCGGTCAAAGAAATTGCCGGGGTCCACATTTTTCAATTCGCAGGCAAACTGCGTCTTGAACTTGGAGGCATCAAACCGGGTGATCATATTGGCACCGCTAACCCCTTTCACAAGGTTGTCCCAATATTCCTCGGCATTGTTGCCAATAGGCGTCAATGCTCCTAAACCGGTGACTACTACCCGCTTGAGCTCCATGTAATCAATAGAATATCTTTACTTGGTATTGTCTTCGATGTACTTGATGGCCTCGCCAACAGTTCCGATTTTTTCTGCCTGATCGTCGGGAATGGCAATGTTGAATTCCTTTTCGAATTCCATGATCAGTTCGACAGTGTCCAGGGAGTCAGCACCTAAATCGTTGGTGAAACTTGCTTCGGGAGTGACCTCATTCTCGTCAACCCCGAGTTTGTCAACGATGATCGCAGTTACTTTGTTTACAATATCAGACATATCTTTCAATATTTATGGTTTGACGCCTGCAAAGAAATGAATTTTATCAAAATTATACAAATTTTT
>CAYLTG010000136.1:5186-8381 GCA_964386225.1 uncultured Bacteroidales bacterium | reverse complement strand
TATCTTCGCACAACAGCATATTAAACACTTGCCAAAATGAGAACAATCCTTTTATCGTCCTTTTTTATCGCCATGTTATCACTCCTTTTCTCCTGTGCAACCGAACAACGGGAGCCGGGGGCGCAGAGTGAAAACGCCATCCCTTACCCGACCCCGGAATGGAAAGGTGTTCAGGGGAAAACCCTGGCCGATTCCAAACCTGATTTCGTCGGTCAGCCGAAAGCCCCTGAAGGGGCACCGAATGTGCTGATCATCATGTTGGATGATGCCGGTTATTCGAATGCTTCCACCTTTGGAGGCGTCATGCAGACACCTGCTTTCGACCGGGTCGGGGATGAGGGGATCCGGTACACGCACATGTCGGTGGCCGCAGTATGTTCCCCAACCCGCGGATCGCTGTTGACCGGTTACAATATTCATCAGATCGGCACCGGGATCATATCGGAGTTTGCCACCGGCTATCCGGGATATAATTCGCAGATCGATTACAGCACGCCATCCATCGCTAAAATTCTGACCGATAATGGATATGCCACGGCTGCATTTGGCAAATGGCACAATACCCCGATGGAAGAGGCTTCCCCTGCCGGTCCTTTTGAGAGCTGGCCGACCGGGATCTGGGGGTTCGAATATTTCTGGGGATTTCTGGGCGGAGAGACCAACCAGTTCCATCCCCTGTTGTACGAGAACACGACAGCCATTGAAACCCCCAAAACCAATGCCGACGGATCGAAGTTTCATCTGAGTCACGGCATGGCGGATCAGGCCATCAAATGGCTGGACAACTGGAAAGGCCTTCGCGACACCCCGTTCTTCGTTTACTACACGCCGGGAGCTGTGCATGCTCCCATCCAGGTTCCCGAAGAATGGAGAGATAAGTACAAAGGACAATTCGATGATGGCTGGCATGTATACAGGGAACAACTGCTGGAGCGTCAGAAGAAACTGGGGCTTGTGCCGGAGAACGCCGAAATGGTGGATTGGCCCGAAGTCATTCCCGAATGGGATTCATTCAGTGAGGAGGGGAAGGCCTATCTATCAAGACAGATGGAGGTCAATGCCGCCTTCATGGAGCATGTGGACCACCACGTCGGAAGGGTCATTGACCACATCGAGGAGATGGGGGAGCTGGACAACACGCTGGTGATCTATCTCACTGCCGATAATGGCTGCACCGCAGAGGGAACGCCAACGGGAACATTCTCCGAATTGTTGTTCCAGAACGGCTTCCCTCCGCTGACAATGGACCAGCAGCTGGAAAAACTCGAGGAATATGGAGGGCTTGACGCCTGGGGAGGGCCGCACCTGGCCAACCATTATTCGGTCGGATGGTCGTATGCATCGTCGACCCCATTTCAGTGGACAAAACAAATGGCTTCCCATTTCGGGGGCACCATGTCCGCCACCGCCATCCGGTATCCCAGGGCGATCGAGGCCAGGGGGGAATGGCGAAGGCAATTTCAAAACGTCACGGATATCGTGCCCACTATCCTGGAGGTCACCGGTGTTCCGGTGCCCGACTACGTGAATGGGCAGAAAAGGATGCCGTATCCCGGCCATTCACTCACCTATGCATGGAACAACCCGGATGCCCCAACCAATCATCCCACCCAGTATTTTGAAATGACAGGATTTGTCGGATTATACCACGACGGCTGGACGATCGCAGGAAAGCCCTACCGCGTGCCCTGGACGGTCGACCCCTCCGCCATGGCCAATTTTGATCCTCTCAGCGTGGAATGGGAACTGTACCATATCGATGAGGATCCCATCCAGCAGGTGAACGTGGCGGATCAATATCCGGAAAAGGTCAAAGAGTTGGAAAAACGGTTCTGGGAAGAAGCTGAAAAATACGATGTGTATCCGGTCGGGGGTTCCATGGGAAGGATGCTGCAACCCGAATCCAACCCGCAGCGTGCGGCAAAAAAGCACTGGGAACTGACTCCCAACGTATACCGTGTCCCCGAGCTGGCCGGCCCGGAAATAAAATCCACCAACTATGAAATAAATGCCTACATCACTGCGGATGAGACCACAGAAGGTGTGATCTATGCAGTGGGTGAGCACCTCGGGGGCCAGGTTCTGTTTATCATGAATGGCAAACTGAGGTATAGTTACTCCACACTCGGCCTTTACTGGCACGATTTCAATGGTGATGTAAAAATCCCTTATGGAGATATGAAAATCACCTTAAAGCATACCATGAAGGAACCCAGATTGAACGGTCCTTCAACCGTTGAATTCTTCATCAATGATGAAAAAGTGGGAGAAATGGATATTACAGCTACAGTCTATGGTGCCTACACAGGTCATGAAACCTTCGATATCGGGCGCGATGAAGGCATGCCGGTAAATGAGGAGTATGCCGACAGGGGGAAATTTGAATTTACACCGGGGCAATTGAATAAGGTGGTATTCGATATCAAGAACCTGGATGAGCAGTAGATGGATGCCGCTGAATTTAGCGAGATAGACTAATTATTATCCATTGAATCATAGCGTATTACTGACATTCTATTTTCGTCAGCGTTGACAAAACAGGTCAAGAGAAAATCAGAAAATGTTATAAGATTACGTTGTATGTTTTAAAAATCAAAAGCTGTTAGGCAGATATATTGCGTTTTAGAGAAGTAATAATTGGCTGTGCCACTCCCCGGTCCTGTTCATGGGACAGGATTTGAATCCGGAGTCAGCATCAATTACAACAATAAATCTCGTCCCGGTTCATGTCGATCAGCCACTTCCGGCTGGCTTCCCATTCCAAGTAGGAAAACCAAAGCGCGGTATTGCTGAAATCGGTTCCGTCCTCAACGAGGGCGATCTCCAGCAGGAGTTTCATCTCCCTCATGCGTGCCGTTGTGTTGGTGGTTTTCATGGTTCCAGGGTTTATTGGGTTCAACGATTGGTATCAGGCCCGGTTCGGTTCTGCGCTGCAACTTGTTATCATTTATAAAACTAATCATGCCGTGGACAAAAACCATCCCTGAAATCAGGTGTAAAATATTTGGCTGAATTCCATTACCAAAGGAAGAATTCAATTCGAACTGCAGGCCAGGGCTGGCAGCCAGGGTCCCCGGCACCGACGATCCTCTGACAGGCGGGACATGCCTCCCGATCGCGGCATGCACGCGCGGAAATGCCATGAATACCATTTTTTTAGTATACTTGCCAAAAAAAAGTAGTGAAGAGAATCCT
>CAYLTG010000136.1:0-5086 GCA_964386225.1 uncultured Bacteroidales bacterium | reverse complement strand
CGACAAATGCATGCAGCAGATCGACTCCATCCATTCGCACCTCGCCCGCAGCGGGCATACCGCTGGCCTCGCCTTCACACCTGGCGATGCCTACCGGCTCGAGAAGGAAGGGAAACGGACGGTCTTCATCGGCATCGAGAACGGCTACCCGGTTGGCGATGACCTGTCGAACATCGCCTACTTCTACGGGAAAGGAGCGCGGTACATCACCCTGTGCCATACGAGGAACAACCACATCTGCGACTCCTCCACCGACACCACCGAGCACAACGGGCTGAGCAGTTTCGGCGAGGAGGTGGTCCGGGAGATGAACCGCCTGGGGATGATGGTCGACGTGTCGCACATCTCCGACTCCAGCTTTTACGATGTGCTGGCGGTGACCTCCGTCCCGGTGATCGCCTCCCACAGCTGCGCCCGGGCCATCTGCGACCACCCCCGCAACCTCAATGACGACATGCTCCGGGCACTGGCAGCAAACGGTGGTGTCATCCAGATGTGCATCCTGAGCGACTATGTGAAGACACCGGCCCCGAACCCGGAACGCGACAGCGCTTTCCAGGCCATCCGGGAGAAATACCGTTATTTCACAGACCTCACCGAAGAGGAGGAGAAAGCGGCCCGAAGGGACTGGCATCGGGCCGACTCCCTCCACCCCCGGGTACTGGCCACTGTGTCTGATGCCGTCGACCACATCGACCACATGGTGAACGTGGCGGGCATCGACCATGTGGGCATCGGCACCGACTTCGACGGGGGCGGCGGACTGGCCGACTGCCAGGATGCAAGCCAACTGGTGAACATCACCGTCGAACTTTACAGGCGCGGTTATTCCCCGGAGGAGATCCGCAAGATCTGGGGAGGGAACATCATGCGGGTGATGCAGCAGGTGCTTGATGGACAGGGGGAGCCCCAGAGATCCTGACAGACCACGCCACTTTGACAGTCCTTTTCGTATTTTTGCGAATATGGCAATCCTTTGATATTGAAAGGACTATATATGATGGCACAATTTATGACCACGGCGGCCCGAGGTTATTTCACAGGACAACTAAAAAAAAACAAGATATCATGAGCGAATCGAAAACTGACAAGACACAATGTTTGATCATCGGATCAGGACCCGCCGGTTATACGGCCGCCATCTATGCAGCCCGGGCCGACCTTAAACCCATGATGTACCAGGGTCTCCAGCCCGGGGGACAGCTCACCACCACGACGGAGGTCGAGAACTTCCCAGGCTATCCCGACGGAACCCAGGGCCCGGAGATGATGGAGGATTTCAAGAAACAGGCCGAGCGCTTTGAAGCCGATGTGCGCTGGGGCCTGATCACGGAGATCGACCTGTCCAAACGGCCGTTCATTGCCAAGGCCGACGATGGCAAGACCATCGAGGCCGAGACGGTGATCATCGCCACCGGCGCTTCCGCCAAATGGCTGGGCCTGCCCTCCGAATCGGAGTACAACGGCTACGGCGTTTCCGCCTGCGCCACCTGCGACGGGTATTTCTACCGCGGCAAGGATGTGGTCGTAGTGGGTGGTGGCGACACCGCCGCCGAGGAGGCTACCTACCTGGCCAAGCTCTGCCGCAAGGTATACCTGGTGCACCGCCGCGACGAGCTGAGGGCCTCGAAGGCCATGCAGAAGCGGGTGTTCAATACCAGGAACCTGGAGGTGGTCTGGAACCATGTGCCCAGGGAGATCGTCGGTGAAACGGAAGGGTTCGCCAAAAAGGTTACAGGCGTGGTCCTCACCAACGTCCTCACCGGAGAGGAGAAGAAAGTGGATGCCGACGGCTTCTTCGTCGCCATCGGACACAAGCCCAACACCGAGCTATTCAAGGGACAGCTCGAAATGGATGAAACGGGGTACCTGATCACCAAACCCGACAGCACGGCCACGAGCATCGAGGGGGTGTTCGCCGCCGGTGACGTGCAGGACCACGTGTTCCGCCAGGCCGTCACCGCCGCCGGCACGGGCTGCATGGCCGCCCTGGAGGCCGAACGGTGGCTGTCAGCGCAGGAATAAACACACATCTGCAGACAACATAATGGATAAGCTGGGGCACCGGGGTCACATCCCGGTGCCTTTTGGTTTCTGCAATATATTTTTTTTGTTTTGTAAAATCCGTTATTTTTGCAGGCTGCACGAACGGTAGAACGTTTATGAACCTCTTGGCTTCCTTTTCCTCCCGTAAAAAGCAATTTGCCGTCCTGGTCGATCCCGATAAATATTCGGGTGCGAAACTGATCGACCTGGTCGCCATGGCAAAGGAAGCCGCCGTCTCCTACTTCTTTGTCGGCGGCAGCCTCCTCAGCGAGGGCAACCTGGACGAGACCATCAGGCTGATCAAGGAGAACAGTGAGATCCCCGTGGTCATTTTCCCCGGCGACGAAATGCAGATCAACGAGCGGGCCGACGCCATCCTTCTCCTTTCACTTATCTCGGGCAGGAACCCCGACCTGCTGATCGGCAAGCACGTCATTGCAGCTCCCTACCTCAAGCGCAGCGGACTGGAGATCCTCCCCACCGGCTACATGCTCGTCGACAGCGGCCGCTCCACCACCGCCCTTTACATGAGCGGGTCGTTGCCGATCCCCCGCGACAAGGACGAGATCGCCGTCTCCACGGCCCTCGCCGGAGAGATGCTCGGGCTCAGGCTCATCTACATGGACGGCGGCAGCGGGGCGGAAATGCCCGTCACCCTCTCCATGATCGAAAAGGTTAAGAAGAACATCTCAGTGCCACTGATCGTGGGCGGCGGTATCCGCACCCCCGAAACGGCTGCCGAACGGTTCAGGGCCGGGGCCGACATCCTGGTGGTGGGCAACGCCATCGAGACAGACAATACCCTCCTCACCCGGATCGCCGAGGTGGCCTATTCCTTTTAGGGCAGTTATTCCCCACAGTATATCTTTTTTCTTTTATTTTGCATGATCACCAATACACATTGCAACATGACCCGGATTCTCATCATTGTGCTCAACCTGCTCATCCTTTCAGGTGCAGCCACCCTTTCCGCCCAGGACAAGATGTTGACCCTCGAGGATGCCAATTACATGAACCGTTCGATCTTCCCACAGCGGATGAACCAGCTGCAGTGGATCGGCACCACCGATGACCTCTGCTATGTGGAGGGCGATTCCCTCATGCGTGCCTCCGCCAGGTCTGACAACGCCAGGTCCGTGGTCACCCTCGACGACCTCAACGCCGCGCTGACCGACATGTCGATGGACTCGCTGCGCCGGTTCCCACGGGTCGAGTTCCTCGATGACACCCGGCTCCGGTTCAGCCAGGACAACACCCTGTTCGCCTTCGACATCATCACACGCAGCCTGGAAAAACTGAATTCCTACCCGGAAAAGGCGCGCAACGTCGAGATCAGCGAAAAGAGCCATGCCGTGGGCTATACCGTCGACAACAACTTCTATGTGTCGGTGAAGGGCCGTGAGATGCAGGTGACCTACGACGACGGTCAGATCGTCAACGGGCAGGCCGTGCACCGCGTGGAGTTCGGCATCAGCAAAGGCATCTTCTGGTCGCCGGAGGGCGACCGGGTGGCCTTCTACCGGATGGACGAGTCGATGGTGACCGATTACCCGCTGGTGGATGTCGGTACACGCATCGCAGAGGTGGATAACACCAAGTACCCGATGGCCGGCATGACCAGCCACCACGTCACGCTGGGCGTCTTCGACCCGGAAACGGAGAACACGGTGTACATGCAGACCGGCGAACCGGCCGACCAGTACCTGACGGCGGTTACCTGGGACCCGTCCGGCGACTTTATGTATATTGCCCTGCTCAACCGCGACCAGAACCACCTGTGGCTGAACAAGTACGATTCCCGGACCGGGGAACTGGTGAAAACCCTGTTCGAAGAGCAGCACGAGAAATACGTTGAGCCCGAGCACCCCCTTTATTTCCTCAAGTCGGACCCCGGCAGGTTCATCTGGTTCAGCGAACGCGACGGCTGGCAGCACCTCTACCTGTATAGCAGCGAGGGCGAGCTGTTGAAACAGCTCACCGGCGGCGAATGGGTGGTCACCGAATACCTCGGCGAAGATCCCAAAGGGAAGACCATCTATGTCATTGGCACACTCGACAGCCCGATCCAGGGCAATGCCTACAGCGTGTCGGTGAGTTCCGGGAAGGTCCAGCGGCTGACCCCCGACCATGGCACCCACGGCGTCACGCCCAGCCATTCGGGCAGGTATTTCATCGACAGCTACAGCAGCACCGATGTGGCGAGGGAGTACAAGGTTGTGGACAGCAAAGGAAATACCGTCAGGGTGCTCATGGAGAACAAGGACCCCCTGGCCGAATACAAGCTTGGGGAGATGAGCATCTTCACGGTGAAGGCCGACGACGGCTCCGACCTCTACTGCAGGCTGATCAAACCCGCCGGAATGGAAGAGGGGAAGAGATACCCGGTCTATTTTTATGTTTACGGAGGCCCCCATTCCCAGCTGGTGACCGACTCCTGGCTCGGGGCGGCCGGCATCTTCCAGAACTTCATGGCCCAGCAGGGATACGTGGTGTTCACCATGGACAACCGGGGCACCGGCAACCGCGGACTCGCCTTTGAGCAGGCCACATTCCGGGACCTGGGGACGGTGGAGGTCGCCGACCAGATGAAAGGGATCGAATACCTGAAATCGCTCGATTTCGTGGACCCCGACAGGATCGGTGTCGACGGCTGGAGCTACGGCGGGTTCATGTCCATCTCCCTGATGCTGCGGCAGCCGGGCGTCTTCAAGGCCGCCTGCGCCGGCGGCCCGGTCATCGACTGGAAATATTACGAGGTGATGTACGGCGAGCGCTACATGGACACCCCGGAATCAAACCCGGATGGATACAAGAATTCTTCGCTGCTCAATTACGTGGACCAGCTCGAGGGCGAACTGCTCGTGATCCATGGCACCAAAGACCCCACAGTGGTGTGGCAGCATAGCCTCCTCTTCGTGCAGAAATGCGTGGAAGAGGGAAAACAGCTCAATTACTTCGTCTATCCCGGCCACGGGCACGGGGTGGGCGGTAAGGACAGGATGCACCTGTCGACGATGATCTGGGAGTTTTTTGAGGAGAA
>CAYLTG010000135.1:0-8382 GCA_964386225.1 uncultured Bacteroidales bacterium | reverse complement strand
CCGCTCCACGAACTCGATGTCCTGGACAGGCTGGGAGGAGAACGGGGAGTACAGCACATCGGCCTGGTTCACCCATGTGACTCCTCCGTCCCTCGTTCTGAAGAGGAAACAGTCGTTCCAGTCATTGTCACAGCCGATCCAGCCGGTATCCGCGTTGATGAACGTCACCGTGTAAATGTCCTGGGTCGTCACCCCCTCGATGGAGGTCCAGGACGCCCCGCCGTCCATAGAATGCAGGATGGTGCCCGCCCCGCCCACGACCCAGATGTCTGTGCCGTCGAGGGTGAAGATATCCATGAGCCCGGGCAGGTCATCCCCGGGCGTGATGTCGTTCCAGCCGCTCTGTGTAAAGGCGGTGGTGTATACGAAAAGCAGTGAAATCAGAAGAGTAGAGAATCGCATGATAACCTCCTTTATTAAATGGTTCATAAATTCCCGGCCTGGGTGCCGGATGGTTTTGGTCCCGGTTGCTGCTCATTGATGTGAGCCGGGTGGTCAGTTCAGGATTTCAATAAACCGGTATGGCTTTCTTCCTCTTTACTCGGCAACTCCGGAATGCAATTTCGGATCCATCGATCAAACTGGTCCAACCAGACAGTCATCTCAGGCCATACCGGTTTTGCAATTTCCTTAAAGATACGAATTTTTTACCTGAATGTCAAGCCAAAAAGGCCCATCGTCCCAATTCACGGCGTGCATCATATTGACTCGGCGAAACGAGAATTTGATTAAATTCGCTGACATGGATCCCATGCATAAAAAACTCGGTGACCATATAAAAAACAGACCGATGATGCGTATACTGACTACTGCCGGCCTGCATGCCGTGATTCTCCTTCTCCTTACAACGCCCCTCTGCGCCCAGGAGACGCCGGTGGCGCCGACACCGCCCATGGGGTGGATCAGCTGGAACCTGTTCGAAGGGAACATCAGCGAGCAACTGGTACGGGAGATCGCGGATGTGATGGTGGAAGAGGGCCTGCGTGACCAGGGTTATGAATACATCATCCTCGACGACCTCTGGCAGGGCGGTCGCGATGCGGACGGCAGGATCTATCCCGATCCGGACAAGTTCCCTTCGGGCATGAAAGCGCTGGGCGATTACATTCATGCAAGGGGGTTGAAGTTCGGCATCTACACCGATGCCGCCGAATGGACCTGTGCAGGGGCCGTGGGAAGTTACGGATATGAAAGACAGGATGCCGAGACATTTGCGGAATGGGGTGTCGATTATATCAAGTGCGACTACTGCAATGCCCCGCCCGACCTATGGACAGCCGTGGAACGGTACGGCGACTTCATCGGGGCGGTGAGGGAAGTGAAGCCCGAAACGGTATTCGCCGTCTGTGAATGGGGGCAACGGTCGCCCTGGCTCTGGGGCCGCGAGATCGGCGCCAACCTGTGGCGCACCACCTGGGACCTGCGCGACACCTGGGAGCACGGAAAGTATTCCGCAGGCCACAATGGCGTCATGGAGGCCCTCGACCGGCAGGTGGGACTGGAAAAATTTGCCGGACCGGGCCACTGGAACGACCCCGACATCCTGATGGTGGGGCTCAACGGGAAAGGCAACAGCGCCTCCGCAAACGGTGCATCGGGCTGCTCGGTGACCGAATATGAAGCCCACATGGGACTCTGGGCGCTGCTTTCGGCGCCCCTGCTGATCTGCTGCGACATTCGCGACATGGATACGGACACCAGGAGGATACTGATGAACGGGGAGGTGCTGGCGGTGAACCAGGACCCGCTCGGGAAACAGGCCTCCCGGATCCGAAAGAAAGGGGTGGCGGAGATCTGGGCCAAACAACTGCATGACGGCGGCCATGCGGTCGGCCTGCTGAACAGGGATGACGAACAGGCACGGGAGATCACCCTGGACCTGGAAGAACTTGGGATCCAAACCGCATCCGTGCGCGATCTTTGGGCGCAGCAAGACCTCGGGGAGTTCACCGGCAAGTTCACGGTCGTGGTGGATCCCCATCAATGCAGGATGCTGAAACTCACCCCCGAACAGAGCCCTTGAACGGAAAATTCATAAGGCTTTGTCACATTCCCGGGGTTCATTTGTTCGTATATACTGAATGTCACCGTCGCCGGAAACGACCCCATGCGAATGGGTAATCGATCCTATGTCACATGAAAGCAATCCGCATCACAACACTCCTGTGCCTATCATCCATGCTCCTCGGCCATCATCTCTCCACGGCACAGGACAGGCCGGCCGAGGGATGGGAATACTTCGGCCAGGAACCGCCCGGGGCGGCGCCCACGGTCTTCGCTCCGGGGATCATCTCCGGGAAGGGGAGGATCCATTGTTTCCCGGCTATTTCGCCGGATGGCCGGGAGGTCCTTTGGATGACCCTGCCGCCCAGGCTTCATATATCGAGGTATCAAGGAACGGCATGGACGGAGGCTCAGGAGCCCGACCTCTTTTCCGGAATCATGGCGCTGAGGCCCTGCTATTCCGCGGACGGGTCCAGGATCTATTTCGCCGCTAACCTCCCGGGCGGGCAGGGCAGCCTCGACATCTGGTTCATCGAGGTATCACCTTCCGGGTACGGTGAACCCTTCAACCTCGGGCCGCCGGTCAACACCTCAGGTTTTGAAGCGCAGCAAAGCTTTACCGACCAGGGTACCGTCTATTACAACGGACCGGTGCCCGGCAAGCGGTGGGGGCGGGGAATACTCCGGTCCCGGTTCACCCGGGGAAGCTTCTCGGACCCGGAGGTGATCGGGTCCCCCATCAACATCATCGACACCCTGGCCATCGACTATACGCCATTCATTGCCGGGGACGAGACCTTCCTCCTGTTCTCTTCGAACCGGCATGACCCGGCAGGTGAGCAGTGCCGGGTATTCATCAGCTTCAGGGACGAAGGGGACCGCTGGAGCGAACCTGTCAACCTGAGCGAATGGATCGGCTTCGACGGCGACAGCCGCGACCCGGCCGTTTCTCCCGACGGGAAATACCTCTTCTTCAGCAGCGGGATGAACATTTACTGGCTGGATGCCCGGGTGATCCCGGAGATCAGGGAAAGCGGGATCTGATGGAGGCACGACCGCCGCCCCATGCATGCCCCGCCCCGGGGCTTGAGGTTTCCGTTCGGGATGTGAATATTGCTTTAAAATCATTTTGTATTTTAGAGGTCCGATTTCAAATGTTCTATTCTTACCTTCTAAAATACGTCAGATGCGTTTAACAGCTTATTTTACCTTCACAGCGACCGCTGTCTTTTTCAATCTGCTTCCGGGTGCCCAGGCACAGGACCCTGACAGCGTGGCGCCGGGACCCGCCGTTCCGGTGTTTGTCGACGGCGAGGCCCAGGTGGTGCCCGCGTTCAACGATCCGGAGACCTGGATCCGCCATGACCTCTGGGTTGAGACGGAATTCGACACCGACGGCGACGGCCGCCCCGACCGCATGCACGTGGCGGTGACCCGTCCACCGCAGACCGATACCGACAGCCTGAAGCTGCCGGTGGTCTACAACAGCAGCCCCTATTTCGCCGGCACCGCCTCCGGGTCGCGCCAGTACTTCTGGGATGTGCGGCACAACCTGGGTGAAACGCCCCCCGAGCGGGTACACCCGCCGGAGATCGTCCGGCGCGGCGAACGCCCTGTCATATCCACGGCCCACACGGAGACCTGGGTTCCCCGGGGATACATCGTGGTGCACTCCTCGTCGCCCGGCACGGGCCTGTCGGACGGCTCGCCCACCTGCGGCGGCGACAACGAATCGCTGGCCCCCAAAGCGGTGATCGACTGGCTGTGCGGACGGGCAAAGGGTTACACCGAACGGGATGGGAACGAGGAGGTGACAGCCTACTGGTGCAGCGGCAAGGTGGGCATGACCGGCACCTCCTACAACGGCACCCTGCCCGTGGCTGCGGCCACAACCGGCGTGGAAGGGCTGGAGGCCATCATCCCCATCGCCCCCAACACCAGCTATTACCATTACTATCGCTCCCACGGACTGATCCGCCACCCCGGCGGCTGGATCGGCGAGGACATCGACGTGCTCTACGACTTCATCCACAGCGGCGAGGAATCAAAACGCGAATACGGCAACAGGGAGGTCCGCGACACCGAACTGACCGAAGGCATGGACCGCATCACCGGCGACCTCAATGAGTTCTGGAAGGGGCGCGACTACCTCAACGACATGGACGGCTGGAAGGCGGCCCTGCTCATGTCGCACGGCTTCAACGACTGGAACGTGATGCCCGAGCACAGCTACAGGATATGGAAAGCCGCCAGGGAGAAAGGCGTGCCCGTGCAGCTTTTCTACCACCAGGGCGGCCATGGCGGCCCGCCGCCGCTCAGCATGATGAACAGGTGGTTCACCCGCTACCTCCATGGCGTGGAGAACGGCGTGGAGAACGACCCGGCCGTATGGATCGTCAGGGAGGCCGACGAGCGTGAAAAACCCACGCCCTATGCCGATTACCCCCATCCCGGATCCGCGCCCGTTACCCTTTATCCCGGTGCCGGAGCCCCCGGGCAGGGGACCCTCCTGACCGGTGCCGGCAGCGCAAGGGGGAAGGAAACCTTCACCGACAACTTCTCCTTCGACGGCGAAGCGCTGGCGAAGGCCGAATACACGGAACACCGGCTGCTCTTTGTGACACCCCCGCTCAAGGATTCCGTGCACATCTCCGGCATCCCCGGGATCACCATCCGGGCCGCCTCCAGCAAACCGTGGGTGAACCTTTCGGTGTGGCTGGTGTCATTGCCCTGGAACGACAGCAGGCGGGCTCGCATCACCGACAACATCATCAACCGCGGCTGGGCCGACCTCCAGAACCATAAGTCCCTCGAGAAAAGCAAGCCGCTGAAGCCCGGCGAGTTCTACGAGATGACCTTCACCCTCCAGCCCGACGACCAGGTGATCCCTGCCGGCCAGCAGATAGGCCTGATGATCTTTTCCAGCGACAAGGACTTCACCCTCTGGCCCGACCCGGGGACGGAACTCACGGTCGACCTGGACGGAACAACCCTGGTGCTTCCCGTGGTGGGCGGGAAGGAGGCCTTCATGAAAGCGGTGGAGTAGGCTTCAGTCCGGTTATTAAGACATCGATAGAGCATGAAGATGACATGTATGTCAATCAAAATGAGGAAAGCCGGGTGGGGAGTTCTGATCATTGCGGCGCTCATGGCATCCTGCAAGGTGAACTTCCATACCCCGTTGGCAGAAGGGAACCCTTATGAGCTTACCACGGAACAACAACTGGGGGACACGAAATACAGCCAGGAGATAGAAAGCTTCTACGCGGGCGGAACGGAGGGATTTTTCTCAGGGAAAGCCGATGTCCCGATCTATTACAAGGTCTTCCTGCAGCCTGAAGCGGGCAGCCCGGCCATCCTCATATCCTCGGGCCGCACCGAGGCCGCGGTCAAATACAAGGAGCTGGTCTTCGACCTGTATCGCCGGGGATATTCCGTATACATCCACGACCACAGGGGGCAGGGGCAGTCGGGCAGGATGACCGGCGACCCGGACATGGGATATGTCGACACCTTCCAGTTCTACATCGACGACATGAAGTACTTCTTCGAGCACATGCTCGAACCGGCGAACCATGAACGGAGATACCTGCTGGCCCACTCCATGGGCGGGGCCATAGGCATGACCTACCTGGAACAACATCCCGCTGATTTCACCGCGGCGGCATTCACATCGCCCATGCTGGGCCTGGGGGCCACCACCTGCATGGCCGCGAAGGTCCTCTCCGGCCGCAAACCGCGCTATGCCCCCGGCCAGGGGACCTACGAAGAGGAAAGAACGGCGTTTGAAAAGAACACACTCACCGGGTCGGAGATCCGGTACAACAGGATGACAGAGGCCTTTGCCGCACAGCCCGCGGCAAGGCTGGGCGGGGCCTCCATTCAATGGGTCGAACGGTCGTGCCGCCAGTTCCGCTACATGAACCGGCACATTCGGGATATACACACCCCTTTCATCCTGTTCTCGGCCGAAAATGAAGAGATCGTGAATCCGCGTGCCCACCGGAAATTCATCGACCAGGCCGGGAAAATGGGAAAAACCTGCGATGCCTTCCTCGTCGAGGATGCCAGGCATGAACTGCTGATCGAGAAAGACAAGCCAAGGACTGAAACACTGGGCCTCGTCCTTGATTTCTTTGACCGCTACAAATGATCTGAAAGATACAGGATACCGTGATGAACGCTCCGGCCACAGATACCATCCGAACCCTTGCCGTCATGGCCCTTGTCTCAGTCCTGGCATGCAGTGGTTGCGGCACGGGCGGATCCGGGGGTGGAAAAGCCCCCGGTTCAGACGGGGAAGCATACCGGCCCCGCAGCACCGACAGGGTGATCGACAGGCAGGAATATTCCGACCGGCTGTACGGTTTCTGGCTGGGCACCTGCATCGCCAACTGGACCGGGTTGGTCACCGAGATGGACAAGGTGGGCAACACCGGCGACATCCGGACCGGCGATTTCTACACCCGCCGGGACTGGGGCGGCCCCGACCAGCCCAGCATCTGGGGCGAGGGTGTGCCGAGTGCGCTCTCGCCCGTAATCGGCTTCGTTTATGCCGGTGAGGACAGCGTGTGGGGCGCTGACGACGACACCGACATCGAATACATCTACCAGGAACTCCTCCTGAAATACGGGGTTTCGGTGTTGAGCGGCGAACAGATCAGGGAGGGGTGGCTGACCCACATGAAGCGGGAGGAGGAGAACTTCCTGTGGGTCTCCAACCAGCGGGCTTTCGACCTGATGCAGGAGGGCATGGTGCCGCCGGCTACCGGCGACCCGGAAAACAACCCCGAGTATGAGATGATCGACGCCCAGCTCACCACCGAGCTGTTCGGGCTGCTGGCCCCTTCGCGTCCCGATGTGGCCCTGGGGATGGCATACCTTCCCATCCGGAACGTGGCGCGCGGGAACAGCGAATGGATATCGGAGTTCTATGTCACCATGTTCTCCCTGGCATCATCCTTCGGCGAGGAAGTACCCCTGAAGGAAAGGATATTCCGGATGGCGGAGGAAGCCAGGGGATGCCTGCCGGAAGGATCGTATGCGGCGGCGATGTATGACCATGTCCTGGCCAACTATGAATCCGGAATCCCCTGGGAACAGGCCCGCGACTCGGTGTACTACCGCTACCAGGTGAACCGCCTCGACGGCTATGATATCCCAGGCAGGGGATTGTATTGCGACGGATGCTTCGCGGCCGGCATCAATTTCGCCGCCAGCCTGGTGAGCCTGTTCTGGGGCGAAGGGGACTTCATCGAAACCGTGAAGATCGGCACACTGACCGGTTGGGATTCCGACAACCCCACCGCCACCTGGGGCGGCCTCATCGGCTTCATGATCGGTCGCCAGGGGATCGAGCAGGTGTTCGGCCGGAAATTCTCAGGCCGCTACCACATCCACCGGACCCGGACAGGCTTCCCCGGCGACGGCATCGACTCCTTTGAAAAGATGGCCGAAAAAGGGATCCGGGTGATCGACAGGGTGGTGCTGGAAGAAATGGGAGGGGGGATCGACCGGGAACGGAATGCCTGGCATATCCCGGAACCTCATTGACCAAATGCCGCAGCCTGGCCTGCAACGGTGAGGAAGATGTATGAAAAATCCTCAAATTTACTCCTGAGGATCGTATTTTCCATCCCGGGCACGTAACTTTTTCAACCCCCTTTTTCGTATAAACGATACAACCCCGCAGGCCTGGCCCTCCGGGGTCCCTTAACCCACCTTATCCGTCCAGCATCGGGCTGACACCCCGGCAGACCAACCAGGCACAGAAAGCTCAGTCAATCCACCTCAATCCATCGCCGTATGAACATCAAGATAAACAACAGGAAAAGGCTCGTCAGCTACCTTTTCGTGTTCATCCTGCTCACCGGGCTGCTGGCCTGGTTCACCTCCTGCACCGAAGAGGAGGAGCAGGCCGGACCCGATCGCTATGCATTCTGGCAGGGCGACCTGCCCAACCATTACTTTTGCCTTGACATCAACGGCAGCCCCCTGCACAGGGTGTCGGGCAAGCCTTTTATGATCTTCGAGTACGATCCCCTCACCGGCACCCCGCTGAAATGCGAGTTCGGGCTTAGCGAGGCGGTGAACGAATACCTCGACGGGGCGGAATACCCCATCCCCGAACCATTCCTGTCATCCACCGCGTGCGAGTATGCCAGCCGCCTGGGCCTGGAGGGTTCGGTCGCATTGCTGGCCAACTGGGAGCCGGTAAAGAACCACAAGGAGCTCTCGGCCGGCGGATTCGAGTTCTGGCTCGACCGCACCAACGGCGAGACCCTCTATTTCCGGTTCACATTCGATGGCATGGAAGGGGAGATCCGCAACACCGATGCCGAATGGGGCGAACGCGTGAGCGATGAGCGGGCTTTCCAG
>CAYLTG010000134.1:3566-8458 GCA_964386225.1 uncultured Bacteroidales bacterium | reverse complement strand
CGGGTGCCGGCCGTGCCCACCTCCCAGGCGATCTGGCCGACGCCGTTCTCGGTCCACAGGCCCGTGTAGAAGCCCAGGTCGTGCAGTTCCTCCACTACGTAGGGCAGGTCGGTGTAGCCGCAGCCATAGCCGTCGTTGGGAAGGATCCAGCCGCCGGGCAGATCGTATTCCCTGTATTTCTCGGCCACCAGTTCGATCACATCGGGGGTGGTCTGGCCCCCGGCGTTGTAACAATCGGCATCGCCCAGTTCCAGTCCCCAGCGCGGGGGCAGGATCGGCCGGCCGGTGAGCTCCGTATAGCCGTCGAGGATCTCCTTCAGGGAGGGACCATAGAAATAGAAGCAGTCGAAGCGGTTCTCGTTGTGGCTCACCGCCGTCACCTCACAGAAATCATATTCCCCGGGTGCGAAGGTGTTCCGGAAAGCCCCGTAGCCTTTCGTGCTCATGTAAAAGGGGACCGGGTTGGGCACGGCCCCGTCGTCCCAGTTCTGGATCTCCTTGGATATCTTGATCTTCGTGCCCTTGTGGGAGAAATAGCCGTTCTGCATGCCCCCGCCATAGAAATATTCATCCTCGAAGGGTTCCAGGTACTGGAAGGTCCTGGTGCCGTAATCCAGGCCCTGGGCCTCGCTCCAGATGAGGGTCTGGTTGTCGGCCTCATAGAGGGCGAACCGCAGGGGGCTCTTGTAAGCCCGCAGGGCCAGGAGGCCGGTGGTGAACAGGTGGTGGTCGCCCTCGTCGGTCCAGCCGATGTCGAAGACGGGATAGTCGTAACTGACGACGATGTGATCGCCGGCCGGGTTCAGGAAGGTGCCGTTGGGGGCCAGCCAGATGCGGAACATGTCGTCCTTGTAGAAGATCACCCGCACCTTGGCGGAGCCGCAGGTGATCTCGGCCATATTCTCGTCCACGCTGACGGCCGTGATGTTGCCGATGACGTTGGACACGCTGACGAGGGTCTTGGTGAGGGTGTCGTTGTTCATGTTCTCATCCCCTGCCAGCGACGTATAGAATTGAAAATCGTAGGACCCCGAGGTGTTGAGGTCGATGGGTGTGAATTCCACGTCGATCGTCTGGTTGGCAAGCAAGGGTGTGGTCGCGGCCGGGATGGTGAAGGTCTCCTGGAGCACCCCGCCGAGGGTGTAAGCCACCTCGAAATCCTCTGTGATGTCCTCGTACCCGTAGTTCTTCACCCTGACGATCACGGGCTCGTTCGACGAGTAGTTGTCGGGCGTGTTCTCGGGAGCCACCAGCTTGATGACGCCGGCATCGTGGTCGGTGTCGGTGTACCAGACGGCCCCGTTGATGGTTCCGTCGAGGTTTCCCTTGGAGTCGTAGCAAATGTTGCCCGACCCCTCGTCGAACTTGTAGTAGTTCTGGAGGTCGTCGTAGTTGGGGTGGTCAGGTTCCACGGGCAGGTTGGCGTACTGGCCGATGACGTCGGCGGTCAGCTCCACATCCCAGAAGCGGAGCTCATCGATCTTGGCCTTCATGGAGGCATCCTCGGCGCCTTTGGAGATCCACTTCCTGGGCAGGCTGATGGAAGCGTTGACCGCACTGTGGTAAACCCCGTTCACGTAGAGCTTGGTCTGGGTGCCGCTGTTGGTCATGGCCAGGTGGACCCACTCGCCGATGGGCAGGGTGTAGTTGAAGGACCAGTCGGCCACACCGCCTTCGGTGAAGCCCACCTTGACGCCCCAGTACTGCTCGATCCGGATGCCGCTGATGCCGTTGGGGCCGGTGAGCAGGTGCTGGTAATTGTCGGTCTCGTTCTTGTTGACCATCACCTCCATGGACCATGGCGGGGCGATGTCGGCGCCATCGAGGACGACGTGGTCCTCCTCGCCGTTGAAATCAAGTGAATACTGGGCCTGAACCTGTATTGCGGCAAGGCCTGCGAAAAGGAAAAAAGGAATGAGCAGAAGTCGGGTCATGAGGGTTAGATTTTCGGATAAAGCTATGAAAATAATCCGTTAGCCCGTGATGGCTACCATAAAAATGCGACTGCCATTCACAAGCAGCCGTCAGAAACCAAGGGTGAAAAGGGAGCTGTCGGTATCGGTGACGATATAGACCCTGGAGGCTTTGGAGTCGACGATGACCCCCTCCCCCTTCTCCACACCGGTGAGGTAGGTGGCCAGGGCCTCCCCTTTCAGGGTGGTTTTGGTGAGCGTGCCGGAATCGTCGCTCAGAATCCACAACACGTCCTCGTGGGCATCGTAAAAAACGGAGGAGTAGTCCTTTGCGAAATCCAGCGGATGGGTATCGATCAATTCCCCGGTGGCCGACAGTTCGAACAGCAGGGCCGGGTCCTTCTCGCTGACGACATAGAGCCTGCCGTTCTTGGGGTTGTGGGTGATCCCTTCCAGTCCATGCCGGGGATCGGCATTGTCGAGTGGCACGTGGAAGCGGCCCAGTTCCTGGCCGGCGGTGTCCATCCTGACGACCTGGTTGTCGTTCTCCTCCACCACATAGATGAACGGTCCCGCAGGGTCGTATGCGACCCCTTCCAGGTTCTTGCCTGAGAAGCCCAGGGTTGCCACCACCTTGCCGTTCAGGTCCACCAGGTAGATCTTGCTGACGGAGTCACTGACCGTGAGGAACATTTCCTGGCTGAATACGGCCAGGCCCGATGCCTCATGCACGTTCAGCTGCACCCGCGAGATGAAGCTCAGGTGCTTCAGCGGAGGCTCCGGTTCATCCTTGCAGGCCGGCAGCAATGCAAGCAGGACAAGGAAGGGCCACAGGCTGTGTATGAGTCGGCAAGGCATTTCGCAAACAGAATTTCGGGACCGGGTGCAAAGATAGCCCATTTAATCACATCCCGAAGTTCGGCGGAATTTGTATTTTTAGCTCACATTTGAAACGGAACCCATGCCTGTCCACTCCACTGCCTGCCCCAGGAATTGTTACAGCACCTGCAGCTTCAAGGTACACGTGGAGGGAGGCCGGATCGTCAACATCGACCCCCACCCCGGCAACAGGGCCACCCCGGAAGGGGTGTGCATCAAGGGGCTCAGCTACGTGGAGCGGGCCCATTCGAAGGACAGGATACTGCATCCCCTGCAAAGGACCTCGTCCGGAAGGTTTGAACGGATCACCTGGGATGCGGCCCTGAAAGCGATAGCGGGGAGGATGGGACAACTGAAACAGGAGTTCGGGCCCAGGAGCATCCTGTTCTATACGGGCAGCGGCATGTCGGGACTCGTGAACGGGTTCAGCAGCCGGTTCTGGGAGCTTTTCGGCGGGGCCACCACCATGTACGGCAACCTGTGCTGGCCGGCGGGCCTGGAAGCCATCCGGCTGACGCTGGGCGACAACAAGCACAACGCCCCCTGGGACATCGAAAACGCGAAGCTGATCATCCTGTGGGGGAAGAACCCCGCCGAGACCAACATCCAGCAGATGATCTTCATCGAAAAGGCGCAGCAGCAGGGCGCCAAACTGGTGGTGGTCGACCCCAGGAGGACCCAGTCCTCCGAACGCGCCGACCTGTTGGTGCAGCCCCGGCCCGGAACAGATGCCGCCCTCGCCCTCGGCATCGCCAACCTCCTCATCAGCAAGGGCCTGACCGACCGGCAGTTCATCAACGACCATGTCCTGGGGTATGAGGAATTCAAGAACAGCATCCGGGAGTTCACCCCAGCTAGGACGGCGGAGATCACCGATGTCCCCGTTGAATTCCTGGAGGAGCTGGCCCATGACATCGGTACGGTGAACCCCATGACCCTGGCGCCGGGCTATGGCATGCAGCGGTTCACGAACGGCGGGCAGACCATCCGGTCCCTGCTTGCCCTCAACGTCATCACCGGCAATATCGGGAAGCCGGGCGCCTGCTTCCATTATGCCGACCTCCAGAGCTACGTCTTCGACACGGTGAAGGAGCCGATGAGCTATTATCCCGAGATCGGGGCCAACCCCCTTTTCAGGCGGTCGATCTCCATGGCGAAGCTGGGGACCGACATGCTGGAGGCCCGTGACCCGGAGCTGAAGATGATCTGGGTGGAAAGGGGCAATCCCGTGACCCAGAACCCCGACACCAACACCATCCTGAAGGCATTCCGCAAGCTGGAATTCAGGGTGGTGGTGGACCAGTTCATGACCGACACCGCACTGGAGGCCGACATCGTCCTGCCGGCCAAGAACATGTTCGAGCAGTCGGACATCATCGGATCCTACTGGAACCCCTACGTGCAGCTCAAGCCAGGGGTGCTGGCGCCGGCCGGCGAGGTGAAGCCCGAAACGGAGATCTACTACCTGCTGGCCAAGCAACTGGGGTTCCGGGAGGAGGAGGTCCTGCAATACCTTCCCTTGCCGGGGGATGAGCATATCCGGGCATACCTGAAGGAAGAACTGGCCCGATACCCCCAGCTGGACTATGAAGAATTGTTGAAAGGCCCGGCCATCGCCCCCGGGCATGAGGCCGTTCCCTATGCCGGACTTGTCTTCCCCACCCCTTCCGGGAAGATCGAGCTGCACTCGGAGGAAGCACGGGAGAAATGGGGGGTGCCCGTTTTGCCGACCTATGAGCCGGTCGTCAGGGAAGAGCGGGAGAAAAGCGGTCAATATCCCCTTCAGCTGCTTTCGCCCAACACCAAGAACCGCATCCACTCCCAGTTCGGGAACCTGGAAGTGATCAGGCAGTTCGCACCGGAACCCTATGCAGTGATGAACATTGCTGATGCGGACAAGAAAGGAATTAAGAATGGGGATGCGATCAGGATTCTCAACGAGCGAGGTGAAATGAAAACAACGGTCAGGTTAAATTTCAGCCTGAAGCAGGGATGTATTGTCTATTACAATGGCTGGTGGAACCAGGAAGGGGGGACGCCAAACTTGCTGACGAAGGGGAGAGAAACAGACATGGGATATGGGACGGCCTTTCATGATTG
>CAYLTG010000134.1:0-3466 GCA_964386225.1 uncultured Bacteroidales bacterium | reverse complement strand
CATGCCTGCGTTGTCGCGTGCCAGATCGAGAACGGACCTGAGATGCACTCGCCCTGGCGTGCGATCAGCACCTTCAACGCACATCAGCACCCCGCCTTGCCGCTGTTCCACTATTCCCTCGCCTGCAACCACTGCACCGATGCCCCCTGCATGAGCAGCTGCCCGGCGCTGGCATTCACGAAGGACGCGGGGATGAACACCATCGTGCACCATGCCGACCGGTGCATAGGATGCAAATACTGCACCTGGGCCTGCCCTTACGATGCCCCGAAATATGCACAGGAAACGGGAACAGTCGAAAAATGCACCCTCTGCCGGCACCGGCTGGAGCAAGGGAAAAAGCCGGCCTGTGCCAACCTATGCCCCACCGGGGCGCTGGACTACGGTGAATTTGAACGGGTGGCCCAGCACAGGGTCCCCGGGTTTACGGAGAAAGGGATCGGTCCCGGGGTCAGGATCGTCAGGCTCCGGTCCGTCAAACCGCCGCGCACGGTCATGAAGCTGGATGCCATGGAACAGAGGCTATTCCAGGAAATGGAGGGAACGCTGCCGTCCAAGGTCTCGCTGAAGAATGAATGGGTGCTGGTCCTTTTCACCTTGCTCGTTCCCGCGCTCACGGCCCTGGTGGCCTCCGCCTCGCTGGGCTGGATGGTGCTGGACCCGTTCCTCTTCATGGCCGCGGGCATCGCCGGGCTGGTGCTGAGCTCCATCCACCTCGGGAAGAAGCTGCGGGCCTGGCGGTCGTTGCTCAACGTGCGGAATTCATGGCTTAGCCGGGAGATCCTCGGCTACGGGCTGTTCCTGCTGACCTCCTTCGCCTACCTCCTGTATCCGGGCCTGCCCGCACTGGGGTTGAGCGCGGCGGTGTTCGGAATGGCCACCGCCTGGTGCATCGACAAGGTATACCTTCATTTCGAAAAGGACACCCGGCTCGACATCCGGAGCAACAGCGTATTCCTGACCGCCCTCCTGCTCACCTCGATGGCCGTCTACAACGAAAGGTTTGCCGTCCTGATCCTGTGCCTCAAAGGATTGTTGTATATCTACCGGAAACTTTACTACATCACCCATGGGAAACGGGTCAACTACCTTGTGTCCATGCTCAGGCTGTTCCTGGGCCTGGCCGTTCCCGCCTGGGTGTGGTATTCCTACCCGGCCGATCCCCTCTGGATCGTGTTGCCGGTCCTCGCCGGGGAGCTCATCGACCGGGCTGAATTCTACGCCGGGGCCGAAGTGATATCCCCCAAAAGGCAGATCGCCGCAGACCTGGCCCGCATGACCGCCTGACCCGGGAATAAAGATAACCTGCGTCGTTCCGATCCAAGCGCGAAGTTTCATATCTTCGTGAACTCCGGCACGGATTCACCCGGGGTCATTATTTTTTATCCAATCATGACAAGCCCATGAAAATCAGAATTACCGTTTGCATCCTGTCCTTCCTGTTCCTTTCTCCCTGTTTATTGCCCGCCCAGGAAAGGCCGGAAGAAAAAGCCGGACGCATGGCCTGGTTCGCCGATGCCAAACTGGGCATCTTCATCCACTGGGGCATCTATGCCGTGAACGGCATCGACGAATCGTGGTCGTTCTACAACGGCTACATCTCCTACCCCGATTACATGAAACAGCTGGACGGCTTTACGGCGGCAAACTACGACCCGGCCCGGTGGGCCGACCTGATCGCCGGGAGCGGGGCGAAATATGCCGTGCTCACCAGCAAGCACCACGACGGGGTGGCCCTGTGGGACACGGAGTTCAGCGAGCTCGACGTGGTGGGGAAGACCCCTGCGGGGCGCGACCTCATCACGCCCTACATGAAGGCCGTCCGGAAGAAAGGGCTGAAGGCGGGGCTCTATTTCTCGCAGCTCGACTGGTCCCATCCCGACTACCCCCACTTCACGCGGGAGGAGAAAAGGTATGAAAACGACTCGGCCAGGTGGGAGCGCTTCCTCGATTTCAACCGCAACCAGCTGCTGGAGCTTTGCGGCACCTTCAAGCCCGACCTGATCTGGTTCGACGGCGACTGGGATTACGATGCCGGACAGTGGAAGGCTGAAGCCCTCAGCGCCTCGGTGAGGGATTGCAACCCCGGTGTGATCCTCAACTCCCGCATCAACGGCTACGGCGATTACGGCACGCCGGAGCAGGGGGTGCCCATCCGGCAGCCGGCGGACGAATACTGGGAACTGTGCATGACCATGAACGACAGCTGGGGATACCAGGGGAATGACAGGAACTATAAAAGCACCAACCAGGTGATCCGGATCTTCGCCGATGTGATCGGGATGGGCGGGAACCTGCTCCTCGACATCGGCCCGATGGCCGACGGAACGATCCCGGAAGAGCAGGTGGCGATCCTGGAAGGACTGGGCCGCTGGACCGCCAAGCACAAGGATGCCATCTACGGCACCACGGCCGGGCTGCCGCCGGGCTATTTCAACGGGCCGTCCACCCTGTCGAAGGACAGCACCATGCTCTACCTCTTCATGGACTACATCCCCAACGGGCCGGTGCTGGTGAAAGGAATTACCAACACGATCAACCGCATCTGGGTGGAAGGCAACGGGACCAAGCTCGACTGGGACATCAAGATGAAACAGTACTGGAGCCCCGTGCCCGGATTGCTGTATATCGATGTTCCGGAAGAGGTGCTGGATCCGCAGGTGACGGTTGTCACCATCTTGCTGGATGGGAAACTGGACCTTTTCCAGGCTCCAAACCATCGGGAGGAGTAGAACCCTGCCGAGATCCGGCAGGATGGTAAATCTCAAATAACAAAAAGTAAATCCCAAACAAATCACAATACATAAATTCCAAGCCTCTTTCAGTTTACCGGCATTCCAAAATTGAATCGTTTTACACGAACAACCCGGGCAAGTCCTCCTAATCCCTGATCAAGGGCCCGGCCCCCTATACACCCTATAACCCTATATACCTGCCAGTTAAGAACGACTGCAGGAAAATATTTACGAAAAACCTTGACAAAGGGCAACTTTTCATCGTATTATTGCAATATCATTTTAATATCATTTTAAATTTTTAACCATGAAACAGGAAAAAGAATTTATCGCAGCATCAGGGTATCTTGCCTTGTTTTTCATCCTGATCGTCCTGATCGGTGCCATCCTTGCGCTGATCTTCCTGCCTGCAACGATGCTCAAGGTCATTGCCGGTGTGGCAATACTGGTAAGCGTTTTCTGCATGGGCGGACTGGTCATCGTCAACCCGAACGAATCCAGCGTGCTGGTCCTTTTCGGGGCCTACAAGGGGACGATCAAGCAGAATGGTTTCTTCTGGGTGAACCCCTTCTTCACCAAGAAGAAGATCTCCCTGCGGGCCAGAAACCTCGACAGCGAGCCCATCAAGGTGAACGACAAGATCGGGAACCCGGTTATGATCGGCGTGGTGCTGGTCTGGAAGGTGGAGAACACCTACAAGGCAGCTTTTGACGTCGACGACTACGAGCATT
>CAYLTG010000133.1:0-8537 GCA_964386225.1 uncultured Bacteroidales bacterium | reverse complement strand
GGCAACCGCAACCGCTGGGGCGACTATACCGCCACCTGCGTCGACCCTGTAAACGACCTCGATTTCTGGACCCTCCAGGAATATGCCGAGCTGCCGTCGGGATCACAGGATGAATGGGGCGTATGGTGGGCCAAGGTGAACGTCGAGGCCAAGCCCGAGGCCCACTTCACGTCTAATATCACACAGGTGCCCGTGGGCAGCGGCGTCCACTTCTTCGACATCTCCAAGTACGAGCCCGATGCCTGGCACTGGACCTTCGAAGGCGGTGCACCGGCCACCTCCACCGAACAAAACCCGGTCAATGTCGTTTATGCCGCCCCGGGCCTCTATGACGTGACCCTCATCGCCTCCAACGCCCACGGCAGCGACACCATCACCATCCAGGAGTACATCGATGCCAACACCACGATCCTTCCCGAGATCGATTTCGTGGTCAACGACACCATCCCCTGCCTGGGCGACACCATCCTGTTCGAGGACCTCACCGTCTATAACCCCAACGCATGGTTATGGGAATTCGCGCCTGATCAGGTGACCTTCGTGAACGGCACGGACGAGACCTCCCAACACCCGCAGGTGGTCTTCGACCTTCCAGTGCCATACGCCGTAACGCTCACCGCCACCAACAACAACGGAAGCAGCACCGAGACCAGGACCGACTTCATCAAGTCGGGCGGTCAGCCGCTGCCTTTCGTTGAGGATTTCGAGTCGTTCTCCTTCGACCGCATGGGATGGACCATCGACAACCCCGACGAGAGCAAGACCTGGGAGATCACCCAGGTGGAGGGCAGTGAGCCCGGCGGCCTCGCCGCCTATGTGAACATAAAGGGTTATTCGGCCATGGGCGCGCGCGACCGCCTGATGAGCCCCCCCATGAACTTCTATGCCCACAAGGACATCATGCTGAACTTCCAGTATGCCTATTCCAAGCGGTTCCCGCAGTATACCGACTCCCTGGTCGTTTACATCTCCTCCGACTGCGGTGCAACCTGGGAGCGGATCGTGGCCCTGGGCGACGACGGCACCAACAACTTTGCCACCGCAGGCCCCATGCTGAACGAGTTCATTCCGGAGGGCCCCGAGGACTGGTGCGGCTACCAGGGAAACCCGGCATGCATCGCGATCGACCTGGGTGAATGGACCGGCATGTCCGATGTGCGGCTGATGTTCGAGACATACAATGGCTTCGGGAACAACCTCTTCATCGACAATGTGACCATCGACGGTGACCTGATCGGTGTGGACGATGTTGCCAGGGCCGCGGATGACCTGCTCCTGTTCCCTAACCCCACCCAAGGGACCTTCCGTGTGCAGGTCCCGGGCGAAGCCGGTGATTATGCGCTCCGGATCTATGATGCCACTGGCCGGCAGATACGTGCCGTGGGTTCCGACCTGGCGCCCGGGGAGGAGGCGGTCGTCGACCTTTCGGGCCATGGCCGGGGCATCTACTTCGTGGAACTGTCGTGGGGGAACAACATCAGGATGAAGAAATTGATCGTAAATTAAAAATATGTGAACCATGACGAGAGTACGCCTTGAGATCGACGAGGTGCAGATCTACCGGCCCAAGAAGCGCTGGAAGCTCTACTTCGTGGTGGTGGCAGAACACCCCACCGATCCCGACCGCATGATCCTGACCACGCTGCCTCAGGAGCCCTTCAAGCTTAGCAAACGGCACGACAATTCCTTCCAGTTCGATACCGACGAGACCGGCTCCGAGGGGCTGTTCGTGCTCAGCCGCGAGCTGCCGGAGGACCGGGAGCTGAATGTGCACATCTACCTCCGGCACACCCGCGATTCATTGCGCAACCTGGGGGAGATCATGAAGAACCTCGAGGAGGGCATCGGGGCCGATGCGTTCGGTATCGTTACGGACATCGTCGGTACCACCACGGTGCCCTGGCTCATGATCGCCAAAAAGGCGGTCCCCATGATCGGCAAGATACTTGCCGATATCCCCGACAGGGATTTCGGCTTCCTGAGCGCCTTTGAAAGGTTCGGGCCGGAGTTCGAACAGCAGTGGGAGATCGACCGGTTGAAGGATTTCTCGGGCGATGCTTCCCTTGTCTACAGCTGGTCGGTGGATGACATGCCGGTGCGCTGATCCTGCCGGGCAGCCCGTTGTTGCCCCGACCAGGTCTGCTCGATCTCCTCGAGGCTCCGGCCTTTGGTCTCGGGCACGTACCGCCATACGAACAGTGCGGCCAGAAGGCCCATGAATCCATAGATCCAGTACGCGAAACCATGGTGGAACGTGCGGGTCAGGAACGCGCTTTCGTTCAGGACCGGGAACGTCCAGGATACCAGCAGGTTGGCGATCCACTGCGCTGCCACCGCCAGCGACATCACGCCGCGGATGGAATTCGGGAATATCTCCGACAGCAGCACCCAGGTCACAGGTCCCCACGACATGGCGAACCCGGCGATGTAGGTGAGCATGAACACCAGGGCGAGGATGCCCAGCTGCTGGCCGTAGAAGACGGTCCCCAGCGACAGCATGGAGACGGCCATGCCGATTGCCCCGATCACCATCAGTTTCTTTCGCCCGAAGCGATCGACCGTGAAGATGGCCAACACCGTGAACAGCAGGTTGATGGCCCCGATGATGATGGTCTGGAGCAGGGCCGCATCGGTACCTTCTCCCAGCGTCCGGAAGATCTCCGGAGCATAATAGAGGACCACGTTGATCCCTACGAACTGCTGGAACACCGAGAGCAGGATGCCAATGCCGATGACGGTCCACCCGAAGGCCAGCCACGAACCGCTGCGGGTGGCGAAGGAGTCCCTGATCGATCGCATGATCTCTTGCACTTTTCCGGCGCCATTGATCCGCTCAAGCACCTGCGCAGCCCTGTCCTCCTCCCTGATCATCATCAGGTAGCGCGGGGTTTCAGGGATAAAGAAAAGCATCAGGAAAAAAAGTGCTGCGGGCACCAGCTCCGAGGCGAACATCCATCGCCATCCGGCGGTGTCGATCCATTCCTGGGGCTGCCCCCGGGCAATGTAATAGTTCACGAAATAGATCACCAGCATCCCGAAAATGATGGCGAACTGGTTCCACGAAACCAGCTTGCCCCGGATGTGCGCCGGCGCGATCTCGGCGATGTACATGGGGGCCAGCATGGAGGCGGTGCCCACGCCTATGCCGCCGAGAATGCGGTAGAGGATAAAGGAAATGATGTCCTGCGTCTGGAAGATGTTCAGCATGTCGGGCAGCGAGGAGCCCAGGGCGGACGTGGCGAACAGGAAAGCGGCCAGGATCAGTCCCTTTTTGCGGCCCAGGCGCAGGCTGATCCAGCCCGAAACGGCACCGCCTATGATGCAGCCGATGAGGGCGCTGGAGATCGTAAACCCCTTGATGGAGTTGACCATTGTCTGGTCCATGACCACCGGCCGGAAGTAATAAACGAGGATGCTGCCCAGGAAGACCATGATGAGGACTGCGGCCATGCGGGTGGCCATCCTGCGGGGGTACATCCTGAATACCATGCTGGCCAGGATCGCGGCGATGGTCATCCAGCTGAGGCTCACCACCGTTTTATACTGCGATGCCACGGCGGCCGCATAGTCCGGGTCGATGAGCAGGGCGGAAATGAAGAATTTATCCAGTGATTTCACCGCACCCGAAATCACGGCCGTGTCGTAGCCGAAAAGCAGGCCTCCCAGCGTGGCGGTGAAAGTGATCGAGGCGAGGAACCAGCGGCTTCCGCCTGTGCGTTCTGCTTTGGAGTGGCTTCCTTCCATGTCGTTCGCTTACAGGTGCATGTTCAGGATGGCTTCGAAAAGCTCCTGTTTTCCGCTCCGGGTATCCGGTTCACCCTGCATGGCCGCATGCGTGTGCAGGTCTTCCAGGGTGAGCCTGCCCTCCTCGAACGCTTTTCCCGGCCCGCTGTCGAATGAAGCGTAGCGTTCGCTCCTCAGCTTTCTGTAACGCTCGTCGCCAAGGACCTGCTGTGCGGCCAGCAGTGCCCTTGCGAAGGCGTCCATACCGGCGATGTGGGCGATGAAAAGGTCCTCGACGTCGGTGGAGTTGCGACGGATCCGGGCGTCGAAGTTGATGCCGCCGCCGGTGAGGCCGCCTGCTTCCAGGATCACCAGCATGGCCTCCGTGAGTTCATAAAGGTTGACGGGGAACTGGTCGGTGTCCCAGCCGTTCTGGTAGTCGCCGCGGTTGGCATCGATGGAGCCCAGCATGCCGGCGTTGGCGGCCACCTGCAGTTCATGCTGGAAAGTGTGGCCGGCCAGGGTGGCGTGGTTCACCTCGATGTTTAGCTTGAAGTCCTTGTCGAGGCCGTACTCCCTCAGAAACCCGATCACCGTGGCCGCATCGAAGTCATACTGGTGCTTGGCGGGCTCCATCGGTTTGGGCTCGATGAGGAAGGTGCCGGCGAAGCCGTTGCGGCGGCCATAATCGCGTGCCATGGCCAGGAAGCGGGCCAGGTGGTCCAACTCCTGCTTCATGTCGGTGTTCAACAGCGACCCGTACCCCTCGCGCCCGCCCCAGAACACATAGTTAGTGCCTCCGAGGGCGATGGTCGCGTCGAGGGCGTTCTTCACCTGCACACCGGCATGGGCCACCACGCGGAAGTCGGGGTTGGTGGCCGCCCCGTTCATGTAGCGGGGGTGCGAGAACAGGTTCGCGGTGCCCCACAGGAGCTGCTTTCCGGTCTCGGCCTGTTTCTGCCTGGCATGATCCACCATCTGGTGCAGCCTTTTTTCTGACTCGGCAATGCTCTCGGCTTCATCCACCAGGTCGCGGTCATGGAAGCAATAATACGCGATGCCTGTCTTTTCCATGAATTCAAATCCTGCGTCCATCCTGGCTTTTCCCCTGTCTACGGGATCCTTGATCTCATCCCATGGATGGTGGATGGTATCCCTCCCGAAGGGGTCGCTTCCCCCGGCGCAGAGGGTGTGCCACCACGCCATGGCGAAGCGGAGGTGTTCCTTCATGGGTTTTCCAGCCACCAGCCTGCCGGGTTCATAATAGCGGTATGCCAGCGGGTTCCTGCTCTGCGGGCCTTCGAAGCCGATCTTGCCGATCCCTTTGAAATATTCTTGTTTCATCGTATGTTAAGGTTCCTTGTCTGTATATCTCACTATGCGATCCAATTGTTCTTTCCACCTCAAGTATGCTTCCCTCAGCGCTGTTCCATGAGCTGGCACAAGGTTGCGTATGACCTTCAGCCCGTGAAAGGCTTCCTGCGGGCTGGTGAAATGACCGGCCCCCATTGCGGCACCCCGTGCAGCCCCCTCGGCGCCGTCTGTATTGTAAAGTTCGATCCGGGCGCCGGTGATGTCGGCAAGGATCTGTCCGAAAAGCGGGCTCAGGAACATATTCGTGTTCCCGGCCCTGATCACGTGCGGGTCGACCCCTACGCCCCGCATGATCTCCAGGCCGTAGTTCATGGCAAAGGCAATCCCTTCCTGCAGGGCGCGCAGCACGTGCGCCTGGCTGTGAATGTTGAAGTTCAATCCGTGCATGGAGGCCTCCACCGTGCGGTTCTCGAGCATCCGTTCCGCCCCGTTGCCGAAGGGCATCATCAGGAGCCCTTCCGAGCCGGCGGAAGCGGTGGCAGCCACCCGGTTCATCGCGTCGTAGCTGAGGCGGCCGCCGAGCAGTTCACGCCTGGCCCACGAGTTGAGTATGCCGGTGCCGTTGAGGCAGAGCAGTACGCCCATGCGCGGCGCCTCGGCAGTGTGGTTCACATGCAGGAATGTGTTCACCCTTGAGCGGGGATCATGGTCTTTCCGGCCGGTCACCCCGTAGATCACCCCGGAGGTGCCCGCCGTGGCGGCCACCTCGCCGGGGTTCAGGACGTTCAGCGACAGGGCGTTGTTGGGCTGGTCGCCGGCCCGGTAGGTCACCGGGATGCCCGGCTTCAGGCCCATGCGCTCTGAAAGGTCGGTCTTGAGCTGGCCTTGCAATCCGAACGTCTCGACCAACTCAGGAAGGAGATCCCGGCCCAGGCCGAAATGCCTCAATACCTCTTCTGAAACGCCATTGCGCTCAAAGTCCCAGAAGATCCCCTCCGACAGTCCTGAGGCAGTGGTGCGCACCGCTCCGGTCAGCCACCACGCTATGTAGTCGCCGGGGAGCATCACCTTGGATATTCTCCCGAATGTGGCCGGTTCATTTTCCCTGACCCAGTTGAGCTTCGACGCGGTGAAGTTTCCCGGCGAGTTCAGCAGGTGTTTCAGGCAGTATTCCTTCCCAAGTTCCCTGAAGGCCCGGTCGCCGATGGCCACCGCACGGCTGTCGCACCAGATTATGGCATTCCTCACCGGCTGGCCGGCCTTGTCGACGGCAACCAACCCGTGCATCTGGTAGGAGATGCCGATGGCTTCCGCCTCCCGGAACCGCCCATGAGCCTTCCCCTTTAGCAGTTCCAGGGCACGCTCCAGGTTCGTGGTCCATACGTGGGGATCCTGCTCCGCCCAGCCAGATAGTTTGGAGAGAATCTCCATTTCTGCAGGCGGGTATTGGGCCGATGCGATGGACCTCCCGCCCGCGCTGTCAAAGAGGCTGACCTTGATGGAGGAACTGCCGATGTCAATGCCGAGTGTCACCATGAGGGTTCAAAAGAGTGCTAATATCCTTATTTTGTCGGAATTTTCCGAAAGGTAATCACTATATTTTGATCGGAAAATGATAACCGGGTGTCCTTTTCCCCCGGCATGCCGCAATTTCTCTGTTGCTTTTCCGCATTACGGCCTTCGAAAGGAGGTGAGGGTGCTCCCAGGGAAGCCGAGGAAGGCAGTTGTGCCGGTATCTGATCGCGCGACTTGATTGATTACATCATGGCAGCCGATCAAGAAAGGATCATGCTGTTTATTGCCACAGCCATCTCCTTTCATGATCCCCTTCACGATGGTGCATGAAGCCTGGGCGGATCTCGTCGAAAATTCCTATTTTAGTGTCGTTGATTCAAGTCCATGGACACTACCGAAATGACCGGCGATTTCATGTTTTACGACGACCCCCTGCGTTACTACAACGCCATGCTGGACGACATCAACCGTGCCAGGCGGTATATCTACCTTGAGACCTACCGCTTCAATAACGACTCCATCGGCAAGCGCTTCAGGGACGCCCTTACCCGCAAGAGCCGGCAGGGGGTGGAGGTGAAACTGCTTATGGATTCCTGGGGCACCAGCCTGCCCGGTACCTTTTTTGCGGAGATCCAGAAGAACGGGGGAGAGGTGCGGTATTTCCAGAAGCTAAAGATCGTCTGGGATTTCTTTTCCAGGAACCACATGCGTAACCACCGGAAGATGATCGTCATTGATGATGAGATCGCCTACATCGGCTCGGCCAACCTGACCGATTATTCCCTGAACTGGCGCGAATCCATTCTCCGGATCCGGTCCGACCTGGCGCCTGTTTTCAAGAAAGCCTTCCTCCAGCATTTCGAGCTTTTCAACAAGTACATATTCGAGTCGCGCATCCAGGTGAGGCGGATCCGGCACGGAACCTTCGAGATCATCCGCGACATACCCTCGCTCACAAAGCAGAAGATCCGGAGACGCTATATCGAGCTGTTCAGGAATGCCGAAAAGGAAGTGATCATTGAAACCCCCTACTTCCTGCCAAGCCGTTTCCTCAGGAAAGCGATGATCGATGCGGCAAAAAGGGGGGTGGAGGTCCTGGTGATCATGCCGAAGAACAGCGATGTCGGCCTTGTGGATATCCTGCGGAACAGGTACCTGGGCGTGTTGCATCGCAACGGGATCAGGCTCAAGTTCTACATGCCCTATAACCTGCATGCCAAGCTGATGCTGGTCGACCGCAAGATCTTCTCCATCGGCTCACCGAACTTCGACTACCGCAGCTTCCGCTTTCAGCACGAGATCGTGATCCTGGGCCAGGAGCAGCAGGTCATCGACCAATTGGTCGACCACATCAACGATACCATCGACAGCAGCGAGGATTTCGATCGTGCGTCCTGGGAAAAAAGGTCAAAGATACAGCGGATGGTGGAATGGATCATCCTGCCGTTCCGGCAGCTGTTGTGAAATTAGTGAATTGGTGAATTGGTGAATTGCTGAATGGTGCATTCATCGGGCGTTTGTCGCCTGATCAAGGGCTTGGCCCCTTGGCCCCTTATCCCTGTATACCCCAAAAAGCCTTGATACAGCTGGCTTTCCAAGCTGTTCACCCTATTGCCCTATTCACCCTACACACGCTACTTGTCTCCACCCCGGCTCAACTTCCGCACCTCCTCCGCAAGCTCCGGCAGCCTTCTCGCCATGGCCATCTCCTTCCATTTGGCGCGGGCCTCGATGGCCGGGGTGCCGAAATAGGTCTTGCCGCCTTCCAGGCTTTTGTCGACCGCCGATACGGCCAGCACAACAGCCCCTTTGCCCACTACGAGGTCCTTGTTCACCACCACCTGGCCCCAGAGGATTACGTCGTCCTCGATGCGGGTGACGCCGGCTACCAGCACGGCGGAGGCGAACAGGCAGCGCTTACCGATGTAGGTGTCGTGCCCGATCTGGATGTGGTTGTCGAACTTGGTGTATTCATCGATGACGGT
>CAYLTG010000132.1:6165-8563 GCA_964386225.1 uncultured Bacteroidales bacterium | reverse complement strand
AAGAAGAGCCCCTTCCTTCCGCTGAACGCGCTGTAAAGCGCCGCCAGCGATCCTGGCAGCGTCGGGGAGTTCTCAAACGTGTGGGCGGAGATGTTCGACCTGACAATGATGTTGGCCAGGTTGCCCAGCAGGTTCTCCGTCCGTTTTGCGATCATGGGCAGCTTTCCGCTGTCATGCCTGCGTATGGCCATGACCAGGGCCCCGGTCCGGATCTCCCGGGCCACCTTCTCCTCCACCTCGGGCAGGATCTGCCGTGCCAGCGACGTGAGGTTGATGATGCCGTCCTGCAAGGCCTCTTCCAGGTAGGGCCTTTCGCGCAATATACCGTCCACCGCTTCCTGAATCGTGATCATATCTGAAATTTGTTACAAATATAACATTTTGTTATTTTTTCGTTCAAATTCGTCAGAAAATTTAAAATGCCGTCCCCCCTTCCTATGTTTGCCGCAAAAAAAAGGAGATGATCATTTGCAAATTTGGAGGAACTTCGGTCGGAACGGCCCGGAGGATAAAGGATGTGGCGGGCCTGGTCCCGGATGGACAAAGGAAGGTCGTTGTATTATCGGCCAACGGCGATGCGACCGACCACCTGGTCGAGCTCTGCCTCCACCTGGGGCGGAGGCACTTTGACAAGGCGTTCGCGGCAAGGAACGCGCTATACGGGTATTACTTCCAGCTGATAGACGACCTGTTCGATGCCCGGCCGATCCATGCGCGCGCCAAAGAATATGTGGTGGAGGTCTTCCGCGACATCCAGGAGTTCTTCCACCGTGACCTTGATCGGCAGACCCGGGACTGGATCATCACCCGGGGTGAAATGATCTCCACCGTGCTCTTTTCCCTTTACCTGGAAAGTGCCGGCATTGCGCACCGGTTTTTCCTTTCTGGCAATATGATCCACAAGCAGGCCAGCGGCCTGGTCGACACCGCCAGGCTGAAGACCGAACTGAACCTGTTCCTGGATTCGAACCTGGACTGTTCCCTTTTCATCACCCAGGGGTACATGTGCACCGACCACGAGGGCCATCCCTCCACGCTTGGCCGCGGCGGCAGCGACTACACGGCCTCCCTGCTGGGGCAGGCCGCCGGGGCGTCCGAGATCCGGATCTGGTCGGATGTGGACGGGTTCCTGAACAACGACCCAGGCCTTGTCCGCGGCGCCCTTCCCCTGTCGGGACTCAGCTACGGCGAGGCCGAGGAACTGGCCTATTTCGGCGCCAGGATACTCCATCCCCAGACCATCAGCCCGGCCAAAGCGGAAGGCATCCCGGTGGTCCTCAAGAACACCCTGAACCCGCAGGCCCCCGGCACCCTGATCTCCCGAAGGAGCCAGCAGGCGGGCATCAAGGCAGCCGCCTCCAAGGACGGCATCTGTCTCATTACGGTCCATTCGGCCAGGATGCTCATGGCCACCGGGTTCCTGCGCGGGGTATTCGAAATATTCGAGCGGTATCACACCTCGGTCGATATGGTAACCACCTCCGAGGTTTCCATTTCGCTGACCATCGACGACACCGGCCGCCTGGAGGAGATCCTGGCCGGCCTGGAAGCCTTTGGCAATGTCACCTGGCAGGAGGGGCTCTCCATCGTCTGCATCGTCGGCGACCTCCTGGCCGAGCACCGGGGCAAGGTCGACCTGGTGTTTCAGACACTCAAGGATGTGCCCGTGCGGATGATCTCCTATGGTGCCGCCCGCAACAGCATCTCGCTGCTGGTGGAGACAAAAGACCGCATCCGTGCGCTGGAGGCCCTGAACCCCGTGATCCTGGAAAACATCAAAACAGCGGCAGCCCATGTTTAACTATTCGCAGATCACGCAATTCCGGTCCATCCCCACCCCTTTCTACTACTATGACATGGACCTGTTGGAAGAAACCCTTGCCCTTCTTTCCAGCCTGGCGGGGGCACGCGGGGTCAAGGTCCATTATGCCGTCAAGGCCAATGCCAACCTGCCCATCCTGCAGGCGATCAGGAAGCATGGGTTCGGTGCCGATTGTGTGAGCGGCAATGAGGTCCTGCGGTCGCTGGAGGCGGGCTTTGCGCCACGCGACATCGTATTCGCCGGTGTCGGCAAAACGGATGCCGAGATCGAGCTGGGACTCCGGCAGGGGATCGGCTGTTTCAACGTCGAGTCCCTGCATGAGCTGGAGGTGATCCATTCCATTAGCCGGCGGCTTGGTACGATGGCCCCGGTGGCATTCCGGATCAACCCCGACCTCGACGGCCGGACCCACCGGCACATCACCACGGGCACACGGTTCGACAAGTTCGGCATGCCCGAGTCCGACATCCCGGAACTATTGATGGCGATAGAGAACATGCACGGGCTCCGGTTCGAGGGATTGCATTTCCATATCGGCTCCCAGATCCTGGACATGGACGTCTTCCGCCGCCTCGC
>CAYLTG010000132.1:0-6065 GCA_964386225.1 uncultured Bacteroidales bacterium | reverse complement strand
ATCAGAACTTCGCCATCGTCGATGCGGGGATGAACGACCTCATCCGGCCGGCCCTCTACCAGGCGGCTCACCGGGTGCAGGCGCTGACCTCCATCGGCCCTGAACGCCCATACCACGTCGCGGGCCCCATCTGCGAGTCATCGGATGCCTTCGGCAGGGACATCCTGATGCCCGAGCTCACGCGCGGCGACCTCCTGGCAATAAGATCGGCCGGCGCCTACGGGGAGACGATGTCATCGGGCTATAACCTCCGGGGCCCGGCTGGTGTCATCTATTCCTCCGACCTGAAAAGGAATGCCCCGTCCCTGCGAATAACGTCTGAAACCTAATCCGGCAGGCGAAAGGAGGTATCCATGCGGAGGAGCCATTTCCGGTGGTGGTCCCTGAGCTGCCCGAGCAATCCGGGAAACTCAGCGGCCAGGTTTTGGGTCTCCCCGGGGTCGTTTTCGAGGTCATAAAGGAACTCCCCCACCTCCAGATCGACCATTTCGTATGTGGCATGGTCATTTTCCCGGGCATACCGGTATTTCCATTTTCCGGCCCTGACAGCATGTTCAAGGCGCGTATCCCAGACGAGGGTGTCGTGGCACAAGGTGGTGTCGGCACCGGTCAGCAGCATGCTGATGTCCATTCCGTCGATACCGGCCGGAGGGTCCACCCGCAGGGCACGGCACACGGTAGGCAGGATATCCATGGCACTCACCATGTTGGATGCCACCACCCCCTGCCGGTACCGCAAGGGCCATGAGAAGATGACCGGAACGCGGATACCCCCTTCGTACAGGACATATTTCGAACCTCTCAGTGGGCCGTTGCTGGCATAAATGGGCGTGGAACCCCCGTTGTCGGCTATCAGGATGACCAGGGTGTTTTCTTCCAACCCCGTGTCCGCCAGGCAGTCCAGCACCTGGCCGATGGCCCTGTCAAGGAAATGCAGCTGCCCGAGGTAGTGGGCGCGGCCCTCCGGATTGTTGGGATACCTTCCCTGCCGGTACCAATCATAATACTCTTCCGTGGCCGGGTCCCAGTCGTAATAACCGTTCAGGCCCTTCTCACGGAGGTATTCCGAGGGCAGCTGGTGGGTGAAATTATGGACCGCATTGAACGAAAGCTGCAGGAAGAATTTGTCGTCCCGGTGACCCCGTATGAATGTACAGGCCTTGTCGGCGAATAGCCGGGTGGAATAAGCCAGTGTGTCAACGATGGATGTGTTCTCCCACAGGCCCTGCTTCCGGAGGCTCTGGCCCGTCCGGCCGGATTGGTGCTTGACGTCCTGGAATTCCTGTTCATAACCGGTATGATGGATCATGTAGTGTTTCCTGGCCGAAGTATGCCCGAAAAAATAGCCGAACCCGTGATTCAGGGGAAAGCTCCGGTTGGTTGTGTCCGAGTCGAAACTGCCGTAGTGCACTTTGCCGATGTAACCGTTCACGTAGCCCTGGTCCGCGGTGATCTCCGCGAGGGTCCTCACCAGGCTGTCGTGAATGCCCGGCCCGCCATACCAGAATGTACCCCATCGTTGCTGGAAGCAGCCGGTGATGATCCCGGCGCGGGAGGGACTGCAGATGGGCGAAGTGGCGTAGGCCTGTGTGAACCGAATGCCGGCGGCCGCCAGCCTGTCGATGGCCGGTGTGTGGGCATCATCGGCCAGCCCGGCACAACTCATGTCGGCATATCCCAGGTCATCGACCACGATCAGTAAAATGTTGGGATCTTTCCTGGCGGTGCAGGACACCTGCAAGAGGGCAAGCAAGATCAGGGGAAGGGCCCATGGCCAGCTATTTTCTTTCATACAGTTGTTTTATGATCAGACTCGGAAGGGTCAGGCAGTTTAAATTATCTCTCGGAGCGGCTTAAAAGGACACTTCCCATTGAAGCCTGCCACGAAGCCCTCTTCCCTCAATCTCAGTCACTTGATCCGGCCCTAGCGCAACCTCCAGGTATTCGAAATCGAGATAGGACATCTCAAGCGTCAATTTGTTCCGGTGTCCCCTGAAAAACCAGTTGACTCCCAGGGTGATCTCATCCCGAAGTATATCCCGGTCGGAAAGATCGGGCCAATAAAATGCATGCCTCGCAAACACCTCAAGTTCCTCAGGCACGAATTGCAGCAGGTTGGAGAAGAAGTAGCCCCCCTGGATCAAATTGCCGGCCAAGTGGGTGATCCTTTTGTTCTTCAGGTCGTTGATCTCCTTCCAGTGAAGTTCCTGTTGCCAGCTGAAGCCCCTGTACATCCCGGCAGATTCCTGCAGCAACTGGTTCACACGGTACTGACCGGGCTCCATTTCCTCGAATCCTTCCAGGTGACCGCCACCCGATGTGGAGAAACGGGTATATGGACTCCGGTTGGTGACCCCGGCCACCGCAATGATCCCCACCAGGCGCCTGGTATTCTTCAAATCGGAGCCTGTAAAATCAAGGGGTTTGCCCATAAAATTCCACTGCAGACGTGACATCCACATGGGATGGGTGTCGTCGTTGCTGGAACTTCCCCGACCCGTACCCATGGTAAGGGTTAACCAGTAATTGAAATTCAAAGCCCCGTCACCGGCCAAATTCCCGTAGGCCGACACACCCTGCTGTCGATCGATGGTAAAGGCCCTGTTAAGGATCGAGCGTTCGCCGGTTTGTTGCTTCCCCGAAGAAATTACCCGTTCGCGGTTGTAATGGATTTTCCATTGGCCGATTTTGACATTCAGCCACGGAATCTTGTCGAACATCACCCGAAAATCAAGAAGCCGGGATGCGAAAAGTTCATACTCGAGGTAATACTTGAATGTGGGATCGAACACATGCCCTCCGACTTTCATCCGGGCCCGGTTGATCCCCAGGAAGAGCTGCTCATCGCCGAAATTGTCGAATGTAACGGGATCATCGTCATAGGGATACGCCAGCCTGAATTGCCCGCGCCATTCAATGTGCATCATGTAATTGCCGTTGTGCGATCTCAAGTAAAACCCTTTATCACCATACGTTACAACCGGAGTGGTTTGGGCCTGCTCCGGTTCCTGCGAAAAGGAATTCAAGCCAAAGCAAAACCCCATTAGCACACAGGACACTATTGTCTTTCCATACATGAGCCTATAAAATTGATTTAAAAATACGAAACATTTCCTCCACTACCCTTTCCGCATTTCGGTTGTCAAAACACAGGGGTGGTTTCATTTTTATGATATTATCAAGGGGACCATCGGTGGAAACGAGGATGTTGCTGTTGCGCAGTTCATTCTTGATCCGGCTTGCCAGTTCGGGGTGGTGGTTTTTGCTGTTTCTGTCGGTCACCAGTTCAACGCCCAGGAACAGGCCTTCTCCGCGCACATCTCCGACACACTCAAAGTCCGCCATCAATTCCTTGAGCATCTTCATAAAATGGGCGCCTGTGCGATGGGCATGCTGTTGAAGCCCCTCCTCTTCGATCACTTCCAGCACAGCCATTCCGATGGCGCATGATACGGGGTTTCCTCCGAACGAGCTGAAGAACTCCATCCCGTTGTCGAAGGAGGTGGCGATCGCATCGGTGGTCACGACGGCTGCGAGGGGATGCCCGTTCCCCATGGGTTTACCCAGGATGACGATGTCGGGCACCACCCCCTGGAGCTCGTATCCCCAGAAGGCGGATCCCATTCGGCCGAAACCGGTCTGCACCTCATCGGAGATGCAAACCCCTCCCGCCTGCCGGATGAAGGGGTATACATGCTTCAGGTACCCCTTCGCCAGGGGTACCTGCCCCGCGCACCCCACGATGGGTTCCGCGATGAACGCTGCCACCGGCATGCCCGAACCTTCGAGCAATTCCGCGGCCTCCCGGGCATATGCCTTCCCCGCCGAACCGTCGTCGGCATGGTGCCTGCCGCGGTAAGTGTCAGGGATCGGGGCCTTGAGGATGTAGTCGGCCTGCCCCTTGCCTCCTTTCCCCCCGAACTTGTAATGGCTGATGTCGATTCCGAGGCGGGTGTTGCCATGGTACCCATGTTCCAGCACCATGACGTTGCGATGGCCCGTGTGGGTCTGCGCCATGCGGATGGCCAGGTCGCTGGCGGCGCTGCCTGAGTTCACGAAAAAGACCTTCGTCAGCGGCTCCGGGAACCGGGCCGCCAGTTGCGATGCATATGCCGCCAGCCCGTCGTAGAGGTAGCGTGTGTTGGTGTTCAGCCTTGCCATCTGGCGCTGTCCGGCCTCCACGACCCGGGGGTGTTCGTGTCCCACATGGGGAATGTTGTTGTAGGCATCGAGGAATGTGCTGCCATGCACATCGTACATGAACTGGAACGCGGCACGGTTCATCCGGATCGGGCGCGAATAGCTCACGGACTGGGCTTTACTGATGTGCAACGCCCTTCTTTCAAGGCTCGCAGTCAACGGCTCCGCCGGGGCGATCTCCATTCCACACGCCCTGCGGAATGACTCGCAAGCCTTCACCGGGTTGATGGCAACCCACTGCATGAGCAACCTCCTGGCCTGGTCCTGGCTCACGCCGACATATTCGTTGCCGGGGTCGACGGACCCTGCCCGTGCCGCATTGAGGATGCTCATGCACAGCCGGCCGGCCACCAGGTAATAGAGCAGGTCCACCTCCCTTTCCTGAAGGGGGAATATCTCATGGTAGGCAGCCAGGAGATGCCCCGCCCATTCCAGCGGATCTTCCTTATCGAAAAGCACATAGGTCAGGCATACGGCCACCTCCTGGACCAGGGGGGCGTAGACCATGTCGCCAAAGTCGATGATCCCCGACACCAGGCCGCCGGCCACCAGTACATTCCAGTCGTTGGCATCGTTATGGATCAGCGAATGCCTGAGGTGGGGGTAAACAGGGTCTACCTCCTCCCGGAATTGCAGCAGGTAGTAGTGGACGAGCTTCCTCACCTCCCTGTCCGCGATGTCATGGACCCTGTCGTGAAGGGCGGCAAGGCGCTGCAGGTCCCATTCGATCCGCCTGCCGGCGATCACCGGGTCGGTCAGCCCGGCCAGCACGCGGTCAACGCCGGCCAGCAGGGCACCCAGGGAACGGATCATTTCGGGTGTATGGACGGACTGATGCAAAAAGGAACCGTCCACCCAGCCAAGCAAGCGGTACAGGCCCTTACCGGCGCCGGCAACGGCAAGCACATACTCACCATCCATAGTCATTACGGGCCGGGGCACCCTGCCTGCGAACTGATCCGAAAGGGACTCGAGGATGGAGGATTCAGACGCAAGCACCTCCCGGAGCCCGGCTTCCTCCTCGTATCTTTTCAAAATGAACCGTTCGCCCGCAGGTGTCGCCACAATGAAATTGGCGTTGGCATAACCCTCCACACGCCGCAGCTCGGCCCCCGGGAACCCGAAATGGGCCGACACTATTTCCGAAAGATCATCCATTGGGGATAGAATTCATGTTCAAAGTACGGTAAAAAAAATAAAACTGCCCCCTCATGCCGATAAACCATTCTTAATTCCCGGTGTTTGATTATTGAAACACTCATCCCGTTGAAAGCGAAAAAGGTCATATTGTACGACGGCGACTGCAACCTCTGCAACCGGTCGGTCAGGTTTGTCAGGGCGCATGACCGGGGGGGCCGGTTCAGTCCCGTTCCCTTTCAGTCGGACGAGGGACGGGCGCTGGCCGCATCCCTGGGCGTTGACCCGGAAACGCCCCATTCCGTGATCCTCCTGGAGGAAGGTCGCGCATACGAGCGCTCCGTGGCCGGCATCCGCATCCTGAAAGAACTGCGCGGCACCCGTCACCTGGCGCAGGTGCTGGGGATCTGGCCGAAATGGCTCCTTGACCGAATGTACGACCTGGTGGCCCGCCACAGGGAGAAGGTTTTCGGAAGGGCCGGGCAAAATGGCGACAGCGGCCCGGCGTGAACACAGCCGGCCTAAAACCACTTCTTCCTCCGCATATAGATATACATGGATACCCCGATCACCAACATGATGAGCAGGAGGACCGGATAACTCCATTTCCAGGCCAGTTCGGGCATATGCTGGAAGTTCATGCCATAGATCCCGGCGAGGAAGGTAAGCGGGATAAAGATCGTGGCGATGATGGTGAGCATCTGCATCACCTTGTTCATCTGGTTGCT
>CAYLTG010000131.1:2682-8749 GCA_964386225.1 uncultured Bacteroidales bacterium | reverse complement strand
GACCTGGTCGACCTCGACCTCAGCAACGCCACGGTCTACGAGGCCGTCAAGGAGATCGCCGGCCAGACGGGCCATCTGTTCATCATGAACGAGAGCGGGACGACCACCCGGTCGAAAGTGTCGGTGAAGCTGGAGCGTGCCACCCTCGACGAGGCCATGAAAAAGGTGCTGGAAGGGCAGGGCCTGACCTACAGCGTCGTGGAGAACTACATCGTGCTGGCACCGGCACCGCCGCCGCAGGCCTGGGCGGAGGAGCCCTCCCCGCCGCAGGACCCCCGGAAGATCTCCGGACGGGTCACTCTGAAGTCGGACGGGATGCCCCTGCCCGGCGTCAACGTCTATGTGAAGGGGACCACCATCGGCGTGGCAACGGATGCCATGGGGCAATATGAACTTTCGGTCCCGGCCGATGCCGGTATCCTGGTCTTTTCCCTGGTGGGGATGAAGCAGGTGGAGATCGCGCTGGGCGAGCAATCCGTCATCGACGTGGCCATGGAGGAAGAGCAAATCGGCCTCGAAGAGCTCGTGGTGGTGGGATACGGCACGGAGAGCAAGAAACTGCTCACCGGCTCGGTGAGCTCCATCCCCCTTGACAACGTGAAAGAGATTCCGGTGCAGAACCTGGATGCCGCCATGGCAGGCAAGACCACCGGCGTGTTCGTCTACCAGAACTCGGGCACCCCGGGCGGGGGCATCTCCGTCAGGATCCGGGGCAGCAGCTCCATCGCCGCCGGCAACCAGCCGCTCTACGTCGTGGACGGCGTGCCCATCGTCACCGGCGACTACGGCCAGATCGGCTTCAGCGGTCAGACCATCAACGCCATCGCCGACATCAACCCCAACGACATCGAATCGATCTCCATCCTCAAGGATGCCTCGGCCACCGCCATCTACGGCGCCCGGGCCACCAACGGGGTGGTGCTCATCACCACCAAATCGGGAAAAGCCCAGAAGACCACCTTCAGCTTCAACTCCTACTACGGGTTCCAGGAGCCCGTCAAGCAGCTGGAGATGATGAACGCCAGGGAGTGGAAGATCTACCGCAACGAGCTGAAGACCAACGAGGGCGGCCTGCCCATTTTCAGCGATGAGAACATTGCGAAGAACGAGGTCGACACCGACTGGCTCGACGAGGTGTTCCGCACCTCCTCCATCGCCAGCGTCGACCTGTCGGCCACCGGCGGCAACGAGAAGACCAGCTTTTTCATCGGCGGCACCTATTCCTACGATGAGGGGATCCTCATCGGTACCGACTACCAGCGATTCAACGGGCGCGTGAACATCGACCACCAGATGAACAAATGGTTGCAGATCGGCACCAACATCGGCATCAGCAACTCCATCAACAACCGGGTGGAGGGCGACCAGTCGCTCAACGGCCCCCTGCCCAACGCCATCACGCTGCCGGCCATCTACCCGGTCTACAACCCCGACGGCACCTTCAACGAGGACGGACCCTATGCCAACCCGGTCTCCATCGCCGAGCAGGCCGTGAACCAGGCCAGGGCCTTCCGGAACATCGGGAACATCTACGCCAACGTGCGCCTGCTGGAAGGGCTGGTGCTGAAGACCAAGTTCGGGCTCGACTACCTCGACCTCAACGAGCACAGCTACGATCCCATCACCACCCGGCAGGGCGCCCGCTACAATGGCGTCGGCCTGGAGGCGGGCAACCGGGTCTCCAACCTGATGACCAACACCATCCTTGAATACAACCGCCTGTTCGGCGACCATCACAATGTGGAGATGATGATCGGCCACAGCTTCGAGAAGTTCGTCGAGCGGTCCAATTACATCCGGGGCACCGACTTCCCCAACGAGAACTTCGAATACCTCGTTTCGGCCGCCACCATCACCGATGCCGATGCCCGCTATTTCGAGAAGCGGACCAACTCTTACTTCGGCCGCCTCAAATATAACTTCGACAACCGCTACCTGGTCACCTTCACGGCACGGTATGACGGATCCAGCAAGTTCGGGCCCAACAACCGGTACGGCTTCTTCCCGGCCGTGTCGCTGGGCTGGCGCATCTCGGAGGAATCTTTCTTCGATGTCGATGCCATCTCCGACTTCAAGCTGCGGGCCAGCTATGGGCTCACCGGCAACGACGGCATCCCGGCCTTCTCTTTCCAGGCCCTCTACACCGGCGGGGCCAACTACAATGCCGAGCCCGGCATCCGGCCCAGCCAGCTGCCCAACCCCGACCTCAAGTGGGAGACCACCTCGCAGCTCAACTTCGGCCTCGACCTGGGCTTCCTCAAGGACCGCATCCTCTTCAACGCCGACGTCTATGCCAAGCAAACCACCGACCTGCTGCTCGACAGGGCCATCTCGGGCACTTCGGGATACACCTTCATCACCGCCAACATCGGCGAGCTCCGCAACATGGGCATCGAGCTGGGCGTCACCACCGAGAACATCCGGTCGGAGAAGTTCATGTGGCAGTCGATGCTCAACTGGAGCATGAACAGGAACGAGATCACCAAACTGTATAACGGCCAGCCCATCCTCGACGTGGGGAGGGGCAACAACTCCTTCATCGAAGGGGAGCCGCTCAGCGTCTTCTACGGCTATGTCTCGCAGGGTGTGGACCCCTCTACCGGCGACATCGTGTTCCAGGACCTGGATGGCGACGGGGAGATCACATCCGACGACAGGACCGTGATCGGCGACCCCAACCCCGATTTCATCGGCGGTTTCAACAACGTCCTGAACTACGGCCAGTTCACCCTGTCGTTCTTCCTGCAGTTCTCCTACGGGAACGACATCTTCAACGGCTCGAGGATCTACATCGAGTCGCTGAAAGGGGAGGACAACCAGTTGAAGATCATAGAGGACCGCTGGCAGAACCCCGGCGACCGCACCACCATCCCGAGGGCCACCATGACCGACCCCAACAACAACAACCGGGAGTCGTCACGCTTCATCGAGGACGGGTCCTACCTGCGGTTCAAGGAGGTGTCGCTGAGCTACACCTTTAAGAAGGAGCTGCTCGAACGGTGGGGCATGACCAACCTGAAGGTGTATGTCACCAGCCGCAACCTGCTTACCTTCACAGGGTACACAGGCATGGACCCCGAGGTCAATTATGCCGGCGACGACGTCCTGCGGATGGGTACCGATTTCTTCACCTACCCCCAGGCCCGTTCGTTCATCTTTGGTGTCAGTCTAGGAATTTAAAAGAAGCAACATGAAAACAAGAACATACATACCTATTTTCGCCATCCTGCTGCTCATCGCAACCTCCTGTGAGAAGATCCTGGAGGTGGAACCCACCGAGTCGCTGTCGGCCGACGAGGCCATCAAGAGCAGGAACGACGTCCTGCGTGCCCTCACCGGCTGCTACGACGGGCTGCAGCAGTCGGGCCTCTATTCCCTCGACATGATCGTGATCCCCGACCTGGTGGCCGATAACCTCGACCATGCCGGCACACGGCAGGAGTACGGCCAGATCGACAACAATGCCGTCCTGGCGGAGAACTTCCTCATCGAAGGGGTGTGGAACGACAGTTACGATGCCCTGAACAGGGTCAATTCCCTCCTGGTCAAACTTCCCGAGGTGGCCGACCTCACCGCCGAGGAGCAGGACGACATCGCCGGCCAGTTGCTCTTCATCCGGGCCCTCCTTCACTTCAGGCTGGCGGGCATGTTCGGGGACGTCCCCATCAAGACCCAGCCCACCACCGGTGCCGACGCCTCCCTGGATGTCGCCCGCGATCCCGTCGATGCGGTGTATGACCAGGTGGTCATCGACCTGCTGGATGCCAGGGACAGGGTCGGGAGCCAGGACAATGTGCAGGCTTCCCGCGGGGCTGTGAATGCGCTGCTTGCCCGGGTTTACCTGTATATGGAACAGTGGTCGGAGGCGGCGGACTATGCCACCCAGGTCATCAACGAAGCGGCCTACTCCCTCGATCCGGATTACGGCAACCTCTTTGCGGGAGGCAGTTCGCCGGAGATCATTTTCCAGGTGGAGTTCAATCCCCAGGACAGGAATTCCCTGGCCTATTACTTCTTTCCCACCAGCCTGCAGGGGAGGAATGAGTTCCTGCCTTCCGAAAGCCTCGAAGATGCCTTCGAAAGCGGGGATACCGTGCGGCAGAATACATCCATCGCCTCCGACGGGTTTGCCTGGAAATACAGGGACATCACCACCGGCTCCGACAATGTGATCGTCCTGCGGCTGGCCGAGATGTACCTCGTGCGGGCGGAGGCCACCGCCCAGTTGAACGGCGACCTGCAGGCCATCAAGGACGACATCAACGCGGTCCGCAGCCGCGCCGGGCTTGGCAACACAACGGCAGGCTCCTATGGCGAGCTCAAGCTGGCCATCGAGCAGGAGCGGCAGGTGGAGTTCGCCTTCGAGGGGCACCGCTGGTTCGACCTGGTACGCACCGGCAGGGCACTGGAGGTGCTGGAGAATGTCACCAGCCCGAACCAGCTGCTTTTCCCCATCCCGCTGAGCGAGATCACGGCCAACTCCAACCCCGGCATGTACCAGAACCCGGGGTATTGATCATAAAATCCATCAAAAAAACGTAGAACATATGAAATCAACAGCATTAAAATTCACAGTACTGTTCACCCTGGTGGCCCTGGTCGCCGTCACGAGCTGCAAGAAAGACGAAGAGGAGATCCCGCCCGCCAGCACGGTGGCCAATTTTGAATATGCCTCCGACAACGAATTCTTCGCGCCCACCACCATCACCTTCACGAACAAGTCCATCGAGGCCGCTTCCTATGCCTGGGATTTCGGCAACGGGGAAACCTCGACGGAGAAGGACCCTTCCGTGATGTATGACGAGCCGGGCTCCTACACCGTCACCCTGACGGCCACGGGCAACACCACCAATACCAAAACGGAGAATATCCTCATCAAGGACCCCAATGCCGGCAAGACACGGACACTTTATTTCTCGGACCGCGAGACCGGCAAGGTCCATTACATCAAGCTGGACGGGGAAACCCCCGTGGTGCAGGAATTCTCATGGGGCGGACTCTACAAGCCCTACGGCATCGCCATCGACTTTGACAATGAGAAGGTGTATGTGTCCGATGTAGACGGCATCATTTACCGCTGCGAGCTCGACGGCGAGAACCCGGAGATCATCCTGAACGTGAACGATACGCCGGAGGTGGACTTTCCGTACGGCCTCCTGGTGATTGACGGCAAGCTATACTGGTCCATCGAAGGGGGTCTGATGATGTCGAACCTCGACGGGTCGGGCGTGGAGTTCGCGTTCCAGCTGACCGGCGTGCCCGAAATGCCCATCGGCATGGCCTGGGACGATGCGAACGGCAAGCTCTATTTTACGAACGACAAGTATGATTACAGCGGCGGCGTGTACCGGTGTAACCTCGACGGCTCGGCCATGGAACTGCTCGTGCCCGAGATCGACGGCGGCGGCATCGCCCTTGACCTGAAGCACGGGAAGATGTACTTCTCCGACTGGTTCGACGGCCTCTACATGGCCAACCTCGACGGCTCCGGCCTGACACTCATCAACGGCGACCTGGGCGGCGAAACCACCTTCGTGTGGGGCATGGCCCTCGATGAGGACGCCGGTTACCTCTACGTCAGCGACAAGATCACCGAGGTGATCCTGCGCAGTCAGCTCGACGGCAGCGCCTCCGGGCCCTGGGTCACCGATGTCTATCCGCACGCCATGGCCATAGACATCTACAGGTAATTGAACACACTTATGTTTCATTTAAAATTACATACCATGAAAGCAAAACTTCTACTGATCGCATTACTCATTGGTGCTGCCGCAGCCAGCATGGCCCAGGTGCCGGAGTTCTGGTACCTCGACGAGGTGAACCCCGGGCAGGACATCTCCCTGTATCCCGACGGGGCCAACGTGCAGGACGGCACCTTCGCCTGCAGGATGACCCTGGAGCAGCCGGAGGTTCCCTACCTCATTTCCGACAACTTCGCAGTGAACGCAGGAGATGCGTACACCTTCACCATCCATTTCTATGACAACGACAACCGCGGCACGCTGAAGTTCTACGCCGACTTCTACGATGCCGGGGGGAATGACATCTACGGCGAGGACCCGGTGGA
>CAYLTG010000131.1:0-2582 GCA_964386225.1 uncultured Bacteroidales bacterium | reverse complement strand
GCCGGTCACGGTGGCTTTTTCTCCCTCCACGATGATGGCGGTGGACTCGTCGATGCCCACGCAGGTGTAACCGGGGTTCTCGATGGCCACGCTGATGAGCCGGTTGTTGCGCATCCGCCGGATGAAGTGCTGGTCGATGATCGCCTTCTCCAGGAAGCCCAGCCCCTCGGCCAGCTCCATGTTCTCCGCTTCGATGGTGCGGAAGTCACCCGTATATTCCGGGTACTTGTACTCATTGCCGGTGATCATTCTTTTGCTCATGACGGCCGCCCCGGCGCTGGTGCCGGCGATCACGGCCCCCCGCTGGTAGGCCTTGTGCATGGCTTCCGCGATGGGCGTGCCCTTAATGGTCTTCATGAAGCGGACCTGTTCCCCCCCGGGAATATAGATCAGGCTGGCCCGCACGAGAGAATCGACCCGGCTGGCCGGTATCCTGCCGTCCTCTTCGATCCGGAATTCAACGACCGCAACTGCCCCCTGTGCCATGAATTGCCTGTGGGCATAGTAGAAAACGGTATCAGGCTCGATGCTGGAGAACGGCAGCACCATCCCGTAACCCCCCTTGTCGAGTTTGGCGAGCCGGACCAACTCCTGCACCATGGCCGGCGGCCTTTTGCCGCCACCGATAATGAAAAGCTTGCCGCCGGGAAGGGGCGGGCTGCTCACCGGTTCTTCGGCAGCCTGTTCGCGGCAGCCCCAGGAGAGCAATAGCATGCCCGCCATGAATAGAATGAATCCTTTTTTCATTGTTGCTGGATGATGAATTTCGAATGATAAAGTTCGCCTGTCTGTTCCTTCCTGATCCGAAGGATGTATATCCCGCTTTTATGTCCGTCGAGGGTGATTGTGCCGGGCAGCCGGGTGCAGGTCCTTTGCACCTCCTGGCCGTTCGTGTCATAGACCAGGACCTCCGCCGGGAAGCTGGAGGCGGTCTGGATGCGGATCCTGTCCGTGGCGGGATTGGGCCAGATGTGGAAGGGTGTTGTGCTTTCTTCAGGTACGGATGCCGTAAGTTCCAATGCGATCATCATTGAGCTGTCCATAAGGCTGAGCTCAAACTCCCCGAAGCCGGCCACATCGCGGGGCTCGCCTGAATTCACGGCCGACTGGGTGGAAAAACCGCCGGTCGTGCCTTTGCTGACCAGCGTGATCATCGGGAAACTGCCGTAGGAGCGGAGGACCGCAATGTTCGATGTGGGCCAGTAATGCAAATAGCAGTCGCCGTGCAGCCAGAAGCCCATGTGCAGCTGGTCCAGCACCATCCCGTAGGGGACGCCGGCGGCGGCATTCTCGTTGTCGATGTCGCCGGAAAAGGTTTTCGGCATGATGATGGCATTCCGCAGCAGGCCCCACCCCGCATCGAACTCCAGCAGCCCGTCGTAGGAGGCATATTCCTGCTCGTAGTTGACCAGGACGGTCTTTCCCGCGAAGCGGCTGTTGTCCCCGACGAAGGCGACCTGCTTTTCGCCATCCAGCACCTTGTCTTTCAGGAGGTTACCATTCGGCCAGGAATACAGGAAGTCCATGAAGGTGTCGTACTCGTTGCCGACGACCAGAAACTTCTGCAGCCGCCCGATCCGCTCCGTCCAGGCCGGGTCCTGCACGGTGGCGGGGATGGCCTGCATCATCAGGGTGGGGGCCTTCAGCTCCTCCTCGATATAATCCCTGAAAAAGCCTGCCGTGGAGGTATTGGAACCGGTCACGATCACGACCGTGTCCTGAAAGGGTTCGGACAACAGTACGAACCGGGTGAGCATCTCCGCGTTGTCGTAGAGTTTGTCGCTCCCGCTGAGCCACAGCTCGTTCATGTGGGTGACGGTGGTGTGCTCGGGTTGGACCGGCATGTCCATTCCGGTGATGGCATGGGTTGTCAGGTCGATGGTGGATCCGTCCAGCAGCTGCCTGGTGATGATGGAACTTCCCACGAGCTTGGCACCGCTGAGGTGGAAGTTGGTATTCTCTGTGGCCATCATCAATGTGACAGCCCCGGTGCCGAAGGCTTTCCCGGTGCTGTCGGCATCGATGCAAAAGGCCGTTTTGTCGTCTACCCCGATCCCGACGATATCCTCCTCATGGCCGATCTTCCAGTGCCCCAGGAAGCCGAGGAGCCGCCCGAACCGGGCCCGCTCCACGAAATGGCTGTCGAAGATGTACCCCGGGTAAAGATCCAGGAAATCATCCTCCAGTGTCATGTACGGGTTGAACGGGTCTTCCAGGGCCTCTTCGGGGTATACTGTGCCGTTCTCGGCCGTGAAGATCACGCCCGACAGGATGGCCAGTCCGGCGGAGGTGCCGCCGATCACGCCGCCGCTGCTGAACACATCCTCCACCGCCTGCTGAGTGAGGGTGTTCCTGTAATAATCGTAATACTTCCACTGGTCGCCCCCTTTGAAGAAGATGACGTCGTAGGTGACGAGGCTGTCGTAGGTCTCCTGCAGGTCGGCCGCCACCGCGTCGTCGATTATGAAGTTCTTCGCCTCCAGGGCGCCCAGGTCCTTGAAATAGTCGGGAATCCAGTTGGTGGCCTCCGGGTCGTAGGTGATGACCGCCACCCGCTTGTTGGCCGATTTCTCCACCGCCCA
>CAYLTG010000130.1:0-8774 GCA_964386225.1 uncultured Bacteroidales bacterium | reverse complement strand
GGGATGTTGAGCCGGCGCAGGGCCTCCTCGATGGATCGCGACTGGGCATTGGTCCTGTAGAGCACTGCAAAGGAATCGTTTCGGAGCTGCTGGTTCATCTTGTTCTCGAAGATGGAATTGGCCACCAGGCTTCCCTCCTCGTTATCCGATGCCGCCTTGATGAGCTGAATGGTGCTCCCCTCGTCGTTCTCGGTCCATATCTCCTTGAATATCTGGTCTTTATTATTAATTATCACCGAGTTGGCCGCCTTCACGATATTCTTGGTCGACCGGTAGTTCTGCTCCAGCTTGAACTCCCGGGCATCGGGGTAATCCCGCTTGAAGTTCAGGATGTTCTGGATATTGGCACCCCGGAAGGCATAGATGCTCTGGGCATCGTCGCCCACCACGCAGATGTTCTCGTTATTGGCTGCCAGCTGCTTCATGATCATGTACTGGGCATGGTTCGTATCCTGGTACTCGTCCACCAGGATGAACTCGAACTTGCGCTGGTACTTGAGCAACACCTCGGGAAAGCGGCTCAGCAAAAGGTAGGTGTTCAGGAGGAGGTCGTCAAAATCCATGGCCGAAGCCCGGTAGCAATGGCTTTGGTAAGTCTTGTAAAATTCACCGATGAGGGGCTTGCCGGCCATTTTGTCCTGCAGCAGCAGTTCCTCGCTGGCCACATACTGGTCGGCGGTGATGAGGCTCGACTTGGCGGAGGAGATCCGGTGGAGGACATACCCTGCGGTGTATACCTTCTCGTCGGCATTGTGCGACTTCACGATGGTCTTGATGAGGCGTTTGGAGTCGTCGGTATCGTAGATTGAGAAATTCGACTGGTATCCCAGGCGGTGGGCCTCCGAGCGCAGCAGGCGCGCGAACACGGAATGGAAGGTGCCCATCCATACGTTGCGGGCATCGGCACTGCCCACCAGCTGGACGATCCGGTCTTTCATCTCGCGGGCCGCCTTGTTGGTGAAGGTGAGCGCGAGGATGTTGAAGGGGTCCACACCCAGGTTGAGCAGGTGCGCCACCCGGTAGGTGAGCACCCGCGTCTTGCCCGACCCTGCACCCGCCACCACCATGACCGGTCCCTCCACGGCCTCCACGGCCTTGCGCTGCTCGGCGTTCAGTTGGTCCAATATGTCTGCCACTGCGTTAGTTTTTGATCGCCAAAAATACTATATATATAAAGTTATGTTCCCGCCCCTGCCCTTTTCGGCGGAAAAAGTTATTCACAGGCGGGCGGTCACCGCCGCCGCTTCTAAAGGTGGTAGTCCAGGGGGTTGGAGTTGAACCGCATGCCGATGGTGTCGCGGATCACGATCTTGACATGGTGGGGGTTGAAATCCTGTTTCTCGAGCACCTCATGAAAATGTTCCAGGTCGAAAGTGCAGCGCATCTCATCCCCCACCTCCAGGATCTTGGGGAAACGGCAGGATGTATACCTGTTCTTGATCTCATAGAGCACGGAGTGCTTCATGGTGTAGAACATCACGAAAGGTGTCGCCATCTTGACCCGCTTGGTGCCGACGTTCACGATGTGGAACTCCATGCTGGCGGGCGGGTCTTCGTTGTTCCTGGAGAAAAATTTGGCATCGACCTTCAGCCTTTTGCCGGGTTTGTAGAAAAGCGTCACAAGGATGGTCACGAGCGCGATGGAGCTCACGATCGTCAGGACGATGACTAAGCTAGAATTGAAATCCATAATGCAGAATACAATGAACCTGCAAGTTAGGAAAATTTCAGATTTACCCAATAAAAATTTTACCAACACCGGGCCCGCCGATCCTGCCGATGCAGGCTGCGTCCTCCACCCCCTGTGCACGGAGTGCTTCCACCAGGTCGTCCTTCAGGTCCCACGGCAGGGCCATGAGCAACCCGCCCGAGGTCTGGGCGTCATTGACGAGGGTCTTCAGCACTTCCGACATTGCGGGGCCGTATTCCACAAAAGGAGCGACATAGGCCTTGTTGTTGACGGTGCCGCCGGGCACGATGTTGTCGGCTGCAAACTGCATGGCCCCGGGGAGCAGCGGGATGGCATCGAACTCAAGGTTCGCCTGCATGCCCGACGACCTGACCATTTCGAGGAGGTGCCCCAGCAGCCCGAATCCCGTCACATCGGTACATGCGTGCACGTCGAACCCGGCCATCACGTCTGCGGCGGCCTTGTTGAGCGAGGCCATGGCCCGGATGGCAGCACCGGCCGCCGGGGCGTCGGCGACACCCCTTTTCATGGCCGTGGCCACCAGGCCGGTACCGATGGGCTTGGTGAGCACCAGGGCGTCGCCCGGTTCCGGGGTGTCGTTCCGCATGATGCGGCCGGGGTGGACGATGCCGGTGACCGTCATCCCGAACTTGGGCTCAGTGTCCTCCACCGTATGCCCCCCCAGGATGGGGATTCCGGCCTCGGCAGCTTTGTCGGAAGCACCTTTCAGGATATCCCTGAGCACTTCCGCCGGCAGCCGCGCATCGGGGAACCCGACGATATTCAGGGCAAAAAGCGGCTTCCCGCCCATGGCATACACGTCGCTCAGGGCATTGGCCGCGGCGATGGCCCCGAACTGGTAGGGGTCGTCCACGATGGGCGTAAAAAAATCCACGGTCTGGATCACCGCCGTCGTATCGCTGAGGCGGTATACGGCGGCATCGTCCGACGTGGCGAGCGACACCAGCACATTGGGGTCGGAGGGAATGGGGAGGTCCTTGAGAATGGCTTCCAGGTATTGCGGCCTGATCTTGCAGGCGCACCCCATGCCGTGGGTATACTGCGTCAGCTTCACATCCGCGGCACCGGCGACCCGGTCCGCGGCCTCCCGGTCCCCGGAAAGGCGCTGGACGGCCCCGGTCACCTGGTCAATGGCCGCCTCCACCTCCTTGCGGGTGGTATACCTGCCCACCGAGAAACGGACGGTGCCCATGGCATACTCTTCGGGGACGCGCATGGCCCGGAGCACGGGGGAAACGTCGATGGAATCGGTATGGCAGGCAGCCCCTGCCGAGGCGGCCACCCCCGGCAGCCCGGCGAGCAGCGTATTGGCCTCCACCCCCGGGAAGGAGATGCTCAGGGTATTGGGAAGCCGCGCTTCGGGATGGCCGTTCACCCGGGCCTGCGGCAGCCGGTCCAGGATGCCCTGCTGGAGGGCGTCGCGCAGCTCGCGCATCCGCTCCGTATGGTCTTCCGGGGCGGCGGCCGCAAGCTCGCAGGCCTTGCCCAGGCCGACGATCTCGAGCACATTCTCGGTGCCCGCCCGCAGGTTCATCTCGTGGTCGGCACCATGGATCAGCTTCTCCAACGTCACGCCCCGCCGGATGTACAGCGCCCCGATCCCCTTGGGGGCGTAAAGCTTATGGCCGGCCACCGACAGCAGGTCCACCTGCATGGCCTCCACGTCCACCGGCACCTTGCCTACCGACTGGGCCGCATCGCTGTGAAATAGGATGCCCCGCTCCTTCGCCAGCCTGCCGATGGCCTCCACCGGCTGGAGGGTGCCCACCTCGTTGTTGGCATGCATGATGGTGATAAGGATGGTATCGGGCCGGATGGCCTTTTCCACGTCGCGGACATCCACCCGGCCGTAACTGTCCACCTCGAGCCAGGTGACCTCGAAGCCGGCACGCTCGAGGTAGCTGCACACTTCCGTTACCGCGGGATGCTCCACACGGGAGGTGATGATGTGCCTTCCCCTGGTCCGCTGTGCCAGGGCCGCCCCTTTGATGGCGTAGTTGTTCGATTCGGTGCCGCCGCTGGTAAAGACCACCTCTTCGGGCCGGCAGTTGAGCAAGGCGGCGATCTGCCGGCGGGCCTGCATGACGGCCTGCTTCGTCCGGATGCCGTAGGAATGCATGCTCGAAGGGTTGCCGAAGAGCTCGGTCAGGTATGGCTGCATGGCCCGGGCAACCTGACTGTCGACCGGTGTCGTGGCGTTGTAATCGAGGTAGATGGGTTCCATGATCTCAATGTTTTTGGTGGTTCGTTGGTTGACCGCTGCCCGCAACCACTTCCCGGTAGTGCCGGATGGCGACCGCAGCATTGGCTTCCGGATCGTCGCGCTCCACGGGCACCTGCCAGACCCGGGCGGGATCGCGGTTCGACAACCCCTTCAGGTAGGCCTTGTCGTAGTATGAGAGGAGGATCGCGGCCACGGCGGCATGGTCGCCATCCTCCAGGGCCTCCAGGGCAAGCTTGCAGTTGAGCCCGCCCAGCCTGCGTGTGATCCGGGTGATGGCGGCCGCAAGGCGTTCCTTCGGAAAGCCGGCATATTCCTGTACCAGCCGGCGGACACGCTCCTCCCCGGGCACATCCAGGAAAATGACCGGGGCCTCCCGCATGTTCCTGAAGAACACGTCGGGGATGCTGATCCTTCCGATGGCCCTGCTCTCGTCTTCCACGAAGGTCACTGTCCCCGCGTCGAGGAGGGCGATCGCGGCGTAGAGGTCGTTCTCGAACTGTTCGCTGCCCGGCTGCTCCATCTGTCCCAGGTCCCCGAACGCCGATCCCTTGTGGTGTGCCAGGGCTTCCAGGTCGATCACCTGCTCGCCCTTTTCACGGATATGGTGGAGTATCTCCGTCTTCCCGCTTCCCGTCTTGCCTCCCACCACCGCCAGGCGGGTGAAATTGGCCAGGTGTTCCCGGATATGATGGCGGTATGCCTTGTAACCCCCTTCCAGGACCCCCACCTCCAGTCCGGCCATCTCGAGCAGCCAGGCCATGTTGGCGCTGCGCATGCCACCCCGCCAGCAGTGGACCAGCACCCTGCCGTCACGGGCCGTGCGGCGGCCCTCCGCGGCAAAGCCGGCCAGCTTGGGGCCTGCGAACTCCAGCCCCCGGAGGATGGAAGCCTCCTTCCCTGTCCTTTTGTAAAGGGTGCCAACCTCAGCACGCTCCCCGTCGGTGAAGAGGGGCATGTTGGCGGCACCGGGGATGTGCCCGGAGGCATATTCGGCTGGCGAGCGCACGTCAAGCACCGGGCTTTCAGATGCCTGGGAAAGAAATTCCGAAGGTGTCAGTCGGGTCATCCGGTTCGGTACAATTTGTGTTGCAAATCTAAACTTTTATCCGGTCAACAGTATGATAATATGGTTACTTTTACCCCCAGATCCAGTGCATTTATGAGGCCTTTTATTCCTTTTTGCGCGCTTGTCCTCTGCCTATCCATTTGGGTCGACGCCGCGGCCCAGACCATCACCGTGGTCGACAACTCCAGCCTGCAACCCATTGAGAATGTGATGGTGGTGAACCTGGCACATACCCGCACCGCCCTCACCAATGCCGGCGGCCAGGCCGAACTGGACCCGTTCGGCCGCGAGGACACCCTGTATTTCCAGCACCCGTCATACAAGGAATACATCCTTCCCTTTGCCGCCCTGGAGCAGATGAATTACCGGGTGGCGCTTGTCCAGAGCACCGTCAACCTGAGTGAATACGTGGTATCGGCCAGCAAATGGGAACAGAAGCGCGAGGAGGTCCCCAACAAGATCACCCGGATGAATGCCGGGGACGTGGCTTTTGCCAACCCCCAGACCGCGGCCGATCTGCTGGGCAGCACCCAACAGGTGTTCATCCAGAAGAGCCAGCTGGGCGGCGGCAGCCCCATCATCCGCGGGTTCAGCGCCAATTCCGTGCTCATCGTGGTGGACGGGGTGCGGATGAACAATGCCATATTCAGGAGCGGCAACCTCCAGAACATAATCTCCATCGACCCGAACACCATCGATGAGGCCGAGGTCATTTTCGGGCCCGGGTCCATCATTTACGGCAGCGATGCCCTGGGCGGCGTGATGGATTTCCACACGCGCCGGATCGGCTTTGCCGGGGAGGGTGAGAAAAAATTCGGCGGCGGGGCGCTCATGCGCTATTCGACCGCCAACAACGAGAAGACCGGGCATGCCGAGTTCTCTTTCGCGCGGCATCGCTGGGGATCCTACACGGCCGTCTCGTTCAGCGACTTCGACGACCTGCGGATGGGCTCGGCGGGCCATGAGGATTACAGGAGGATGCACTACGTCAGGCAGAGCGGCGGGCAGGACCTGATGGTGACCAACACCGATCCCGACCTGCAGCGGTTCTCCGGCTACAGCCAGTTCAACCTCACCCAGAAGCTGGCCTGGCGGCCGGCACAGGGGGCCACGCTGGAATACGGTTTCCACCTGGCCAATACCACCGACATACCGCGGTACGACCGGTTGATCGAGTACGACGACGATTCCACCCTCACCAATGCCGAATGGTATTACGGCCCTCAGTTCTGGATGCTCAACGACCTGCGCCTGTCCCTCGAAAAGCGCACGGCCCTTTATGACAACGCCCGGATGATCGTGGCATGGCAGAAGATGGAGGAGAGCAGGCACGACCGCAAGTTCGGGCGCGACGCCCTCAGGTCCCGCACCGAGCAGGTGGACATGTACACGGTCAACCTGGACCTCGACCGGTCCTTCAGCGCAAGCAGCACCATCTATTACGGCATCGAGGGGGTCTACAACCTGGTGGCATCGGAGGGGATCTCCACCGACATCCGCACCGGCGAGGTAAGCCCCGAATCGACGCGCTACCCCGACGGCGGGAGCGACTATGCCACGGCGGCGGCCTATGTCAATTTCAAGACCAACCCCCACCCGCGGCTCACGCTGCAGGCAGGCCTCAGGTACAGCTTCATCCATGCCGCATCGAGATTTGAGGACACCACTTTCTTCAACTTCCCCTACGACGAGATCAGGCTCAGCACCGGCGCTTTGAACGGCAGCGCCGGACTGGTCTTCAGGGCCACCGAGAGCGCCCGCGTGAACCTGAACCTTGCCTCCGGCTTCCGGGCGCCCAACATCGACGACCTGGCCAAGGTGTTCGATTCCGAGCCCGGCAATGTGGTGGTCCCCAACGACGGGCTGGAACCGGAATACGCCTATAACGCCGACCTCGGGCTCGTGAAGAGCTTCGGGCCACACATCAAGGCCGAGGTCACCGGGTTCTACACCTACATCACCAACCTGATGGTGCGCCGCGACTTCACGTTCAACGGCCAGGACTCCATCTATTACGACGGCACCCTCAGCAAGGTTCAGGCCATACAGAACGCCTCGAGCGGCTGGCTTGCCGGGGCCAGCATCGACCTCCGTGCCGACATCACCCGGCGGATCGGCCTCCGGTCGGCCATGACCTACATCACCGGCAAGGACGATGAAGGGTTCGCCATCCGGCATGTGACACCCCTGTACGGGAGCATCGGGCTGTCCTATGCGGCCAGCAAGGTGAAAGTGGAGGCCAGGGCCGATTTCAACGGAGAGATCGCCTACCGCAACCTGGCGCCGTCAGAACGCGAGAAACCCCAGATCTACGCCGTCGATGACGATGGCAATCCCTATTCACCCGCATGGTATACCCTGAATGTCACGGGCTACTACCAGGTAAACACCTACCTGCAGGTGAACGCCGGCATCGAGAACATCCTCGACCAGCGCTACCGACCCTACAGCTCGGGGATCGTGGCTCCGGGAAGGAATTTCATGATCGCGCTCCGGGCCAGTTTCTGAAGCCGCCACCTGAAGGGCATCAAAAAAAATGGCAGAATTCTGCTATTGACATCCCACCCGGAATTTCAGACCTTTGTAAATGGCCCGATGGCCGATTTTCTGCCACGGACCGCACCTGCTGACCTGGTTGAACCAAAACGTACCATCGCGTATGCATCTGACAACAACAGCAAAATGAAAAAGAAGGATTACATTGCACAGGTGATGGCCTTTTACAAAGAGCTCCGTGAAAAAGGCGAGGCCCCCGGCGAGGATGTGGAGATCCGGATCAGGGAGCCGGAAAAATCGTGGGAGGACCTCGTCGACTATGCCACCATGAAAGGGTTGGACAACGTCGACATGAAAGACCTCATCCGGATGGCAGGGTATGCCAAGGATGTGCTGAGGTAAAAGGATTCACCGCCCGTCGTCCCGGGGTACCTGTGTACCCTGCGGTCAGACCTTGACGGCATTCACGGCCTGGATCTCCGGGATCGCTTTCTTCACGGCCGTTTCCACTCCACTTTTCAGGGTCATCAGGCTGTAGGGGCATGAACCGCACGCACCCAGCAGTTCCACGTTGACGATGTTGTCGTCGGTGAGCTCAACGAACTGTATGTCGCCTCCGTCCTGCTGCAGGTAAGGCCTGATCTGCTGTATCACATTCTCCACCTTTCCTGTCAGCTCGGCTCTTTTCTCGTCTGTCATGATTTATTCGGATATATTTATGTTTGTTTTATTTCAACGATCCTGGTGGGCTCGAGGTGAGCATTGCGGATGGCCACCTGCTGCGCCACGTTCGAAGCCAGCGTGTCGAAGGCCCTTCCCACCGGAGTGGACCCGTCGAGGGCCACGGGCGAGCCGCTGTCGCCCCCTTCACGGATGCCCTGCACGAGGGGTACCTGTCCCAGCAGCACCACCTCCGCTTCTTCGGCCAGCCTCCTGCCCCCTTCCTTCCCGAAGATGTAGTATTTATTATCCGGAAGTTCCTCGGGCGTGAACCACGACATGTTCTCCACCAATCCGAGGATGGGCACATTGATCTCCTTCTGCCGGAACATGCTGAAGGCCTTGCGGGCATCGGCGAGGGCCACTTCCTGCGGCGTGCTTACGATGACGGCACCCGTCACCGGCAATGTCTGCACCAGGGTCAGGTGTATGTCGCCCGTTCCGGGAGGAAGGTCCACGATGAAGTAATCCAGTTCGCCCCAGTCGGCATCGTTGATGAGCTGGTTCAGGGCGTTGGTGGCCATGGCCCCGCGCCAGATGAGGGCCTGCTCGGGCTT
>CAYLTG010000129.1:6151-8817 GCA_964386225.1 uncultured Bacteroidales bacterium | reverse complement strand
CCCTCACGGATTCCTCGTCGTCGACGATCAGTAGTGTGATTTTCTTTGCCATTATGTTTTCTCCTGTTTCTTAGCCAGTGGTAAAATGATCGACAGGGTGGTGTATTTACCCAGCTCGGAGTCCACCTCCACCCTCCCCTTGTGGCTCTGCACGATGCCGTGGACGATGGCCAGGCCCAGCCCGATGCCGCTGGCCTTTTGCTTGGCCGAAAAGAAGGGCTGGAAGATCTTCGAGACATCCTCCCGGGCGATGCCCACCCCGTTGTCGGTGATGTCGATGCGGACGTGGTCGCCGTCGGGGTTGGAGGTGCGCATCACCACCTCGCCGTTCTCGGTGACCGCCTCCTGGGCGTTGACCAGGATGGCCACGCAGGCCTGCTTGACCTGGTTCTCGTTGCAGTAAATGAGGTCATCGGCCGCCGCGAAGTCGGTGTAGAAGTTGATCTCGGCCATCTTCATCTGGTGGGCCATCAGATTGTAGGTGTCGTGCATTATCTTGTGCAGGTGCCTGTGCTCGTAATTCTTCTGGTCCTTGCGCGAGAACTCCAGCAGCCCCTTGACGATGTCGCCGCACCGCTTGGTCTCCGTCTCGATCACCTCCAGGTAGCGGAGCATCGACTGCTTGGCCTCCTCCTCCACGGGCAGGCGGGCGAGCTGTTTGTGCACCAGCTTGGTGTAGGTGAGCACGCCCGACAGCGGGTTGTTGATCTCATGGGCCACCGATGAGGAGAGCTTACCCAGGGAGGCGATGCGCTCCACGTGGATGAGCTCGTTCTGGATCTCCGACAGCTCCTCCGACTTCTTCTGCACCTTGTACTCCAGCTGGTGCGACCAGTTCTCCAGTTCTTTGTTGGCGGCGGCCAGGCTGTCGAGCATGTTGTTGAAGGCCTCCGACACCACCCGCATGTCGTCGAGCAGGTTGGGCCTGATCTCCAGCCGTGTGCTCTTGTCGCCCCGCGACACCGCCTCGCTGGCCAGTAAGATGTTGGTAAGGGGTTTCTTGATGTTGCTGCGGGTGAACAGGATGAGCGAGGCCACCAGCACCACGGTGATGATGGTGGCCAGGATATAGAACTCGGTCGACGACCGCTGCATCGTCCGGTCGATGTCGCGCAGCGGGATCTTGATCACCAGGGAGCCCAGCACCTCCTCGCTGCGGTCGTGGGCATGGCAGTAGGCCGTGTAGCACGACTGCTCGTTGAGGATGGGCGACCGGATCAGCAGCTGGCGGTGGCCCTTGTCGCTCTTGTTCATGATGCAGGCGCTGCGGCTGTCGATGATGCGGTACGACTTCTCGCTGCGGGAGAACATCGTATACAGGTCGGTATGGCAGCCGATGCAGTTGGGGTCGGGCTTGCCGGCCGTGTCGGCCGAAAAGGTGGAGTAGACCAGCCTGTCGTCGTGGTCGTACATGTTCACCTCATCGATGCCCGGCATGGTGTTGATGATGTCGAGGGTGCTCTGCAGGGCGCTCTTGTCGTTCTTGAGCATGGAATAGTACAGCGCCCCTTCGACGATGGAGCCGATGTTGTTGCCGCTCTGCCGGATGGTGGTGTTGAGGTGGTCCTCGTACACCGAACGGAAGATGATGCCGAAGAGCAGGAACAGCATCACCGAAAGGAGGGTGATCACCCAGACCACCCTGCCGTAAATGGAGGACCGGAACCACCACCCGCTGCGGGTTTTCGCGGTTCCGGTTCCGGTCTCTTGTTTTTGTTTCTTGTAGACCATCGTGTATCGGTTTTGCCTCGGGGAGGCCTTGCACACGTCCCGGTACTATGCTCCTGTAAAGTAAGAAAATATATGCAGATTATACAACTATTTCCGGTTTTTCTTTTCACCCCTCCAGGAATTCCTTCTGGAACTCGTCCCAGACCTCCTTTTCCATGTCGGCGAGCAGGTTGGAGCGCAGCTCCCCGCCGTCCTGCAGGGCCACGAGGGCGGGACCGGGGGCATGGGCTCCGGCGGCCGTGGCCAGGAAGTCCTTGAAGCGCCCCACTTCCCGGTGCAGCCAGGCGGTGGCCTCGTCGGCCATCATCAGCAGCCTGCTCTCCTCCTTCCAGCGCTCCGGCCTGATGCTGTATATCCAGCCGGCACCATAGGGGTCGTCCGGGGAGATCTCCGGCACGGCATTGGCCTCGACCACCTCACCCGAAACGGGGGCGTACACCCGCAGGGTCCTGCCGTTCTGGCCCACGGTGGCCATCAGTTCGCCCTTCCGGAGGGCATGGCCGGGTTTCTTGAGCATGTTGACCGTGATGTCGCCCGTTACGTTGAGCAGGAAGTCATCCAGCCCCACCCGTGCGATTCCCGACCGTTGCAGGAAAGCCCAGGTATGGTTGCGTCCTAAGAAGATGCCCTGCGGCACCCGCAGCAGCCCGGCGGCCAGCACGCCGGCGGCACGGCGCACCGGCACCGTGGCCGGCGCCTGCCGGTTCAGGATGATCCAGAACGGGATCAGCAGCGCCAGGAAGGCGATCACGACGATGTATTCGATGCCCTTGGTGGCGAAGATGTCGGTGTATGTGAATGGGTCCATGGTACTTTGTTGTTTATGTTAATTGTATCTCGAAATTCTCTCAGTCTATTTTTCAGGGGTATAGGGTATATAGGGTTATAGGGTGTATAGCGTTTCAAATTACCTCTCTCCTGTCAAAGAACCACTG
>CAYLTG010000129.1:0-6051 GCA_964386225.1 uncultured Bacteroidales bacterium | reverse complement strand
CACCGGCATCCTGTTGATCACCCAGCGGAAGATCCAGATCTCGGTGAAGATGATGGCCAGGGTGACCACGATCTCCATCCACGATGGCACATAGTGGGTGGCGGCGTCCCAGCGGAAGCCGATCACACTGATGTTCAGCCGGTTGATGATAATGCCAAGAATGGTGAGGATGGCGGCCACACGCACCAGCAAGAGGTTGTTGCGGCGATAGGCCTGGTAGAACAGGACCATGGGCAGCAGCACGAAGCCCACCATCTCGGTGAGGTACCAGCGGCCCATAGGGGTGCCCAGGTAGGCCCAGTTCTGGCCGTGGACGAACACCAGCACCTGGAGGAAGAGGTATGCGAACATGGCGGCGGCGCATACCTTCGACAGCCCGTGCAGGATGCCATGGTGCTTCCTGCGCACCGACGGGCTGATCTGCCCGTTGAACACCTTGTGGCTGATGCTCCCCTCCAGGATCACCATGGAGAGGCCTGCGAAGATGCTGGAGACGAAGAACAGGATGGGGATGAACTCATTGTACCACAGGGGGTGGATCTTGTCCTTCGCCATCAGGTACATGGCCCCGAGCCCCGACTGGTGCAGGGTCGACAGGGTGATGCCGAAGATCACCGCGGCGAGGGTCATGCCGCCCAGGATCTTGCGGGCACGGCGGGCGCCCAGCCACTCGGCGACGGCCGGCGAGAACTCGATGAGCTCGGCCAGCATGTACAGCAGGAAGTGCCAGGCCACCAGGAACAGCACCGAGCTGGTGCCGAAGCTGTTGCCGATGATGGGGTTGACCACGTTCCACGGCCGCCCCAGGTCGAGGAGCAGGGCCCCTGCATAGAACACGTAGGCCAGGAAACCGTTGAGCACGGTGACCCGCACGATGGAATGGTACTTCTTCAGGTTGAGGATGTACACCATGAAGGTGATCACGTAAGCGCCGCCGGCAAAGGCCACGCCGGTCACCACGTCGAACCCGATCCACAGCCCCCACGGCACGTCCTGGGTGAGGTTGGTCACCGCCCCGATCCCTTTCCAGAAGCGGATGACGATGAGCACCAGCCCGGTGATCATGATGGGCAGCGAAATGATGTTGAACGGGGTGAAGAACTTGCCCCTGGGCTTCAGTTCCTGCCGGAGGAACCTCCAGATGCTCTTTTCTCTCCGGTCTTCGGTGATCGCGATATGTCCTGTACTATTCATGACTTTCATCTTCGTTGGTTGAACCGTTATTCTTTGTTGCCTCCTTGATCCCCAGCAGCATCATGGGCCACAGCACGAAGACGGTGGGCACGCTGTAGAGGAAGCCCTTGGTGAGGGCGGGGTAGGACGATTTCTGCACGCGGGTGTTGAAGCCCAGCTCCTGGAACGGCACCGGCGAGAGGTAGAGGACGCCTGTGCCGCCGGCTTCGGTCTCCCCGTAGATGTGGTCGACATACTGGTCGGGGTTGTCGTGGATGCGGCGCCGGGCCTCCTTGATGAGGTCGCGGCGCTTGCCGAACATCAGGGCTTCCGCCGGGCAGTTCTCGACGCAGGCGGGCAGCTGGCCCTCCTGCAGCCGGTCGAAGCACATGTCGCACTTGGTGATGCGCGGGTTGGGGCTGTTATACTCGAAGCGGGGCCCGTCGAACGGACAGGAGATCATGCAATAGCGGCAGCCCATGCACTTGCTGCCCGTCCAGGTGACCGGGCCCCCGGGGTGCTTATGCATCGCCCGGGTGAGGCAGGCGGCCGCACAGGCCGGGTCGTTGCAGTGCATGCACTGGCGCTTGACATACACTTCCCCTTTCGACGTGTCATAGGCATTCACCACGGTGCGGCAGGTCTCGTCGGTCTTGCGGATCACACCCACCTCCGGCATGCCCACAGGCTCCGGCAGGCCGTTCGCCTCGGCGCAGGCATACTCGCAACTCTGGCACCCCACACACCGGGTGGAATCGTAGAGGATGGCATTCAACTCGCCGTCGCTGCCGGCGGCATTGCTTGCCTGTCCTTTGTTCCCCAGGGCCAGGGTGGCGCCGGTGACGCCAAGCACCCTGAAGAAGTTTCTGCGGTCTAGTCTCATAACTGCATCAATTTTATGTTAGAGATAGGTCAACACCTTCAGTATGCGGTGTCGACGAAATGTTTCTGAAATTCTTCCCAGACCTCGGGGCCCAGTTTCTCCATCACATGGTCGGTGAGCTCGCCGCCGTCCTGCAGGGCGACACCCGCATAGGCGAAGGAATTGGTATTGACCTTGACGGCGAGAAAATCGCGCAGGCGGATGAACTCGTTCCTCAGCCAGTCCTTATAGGCGCCGGACATCCGCATGAACTGCAGTTCACGCTGCCAGTTGGCGGGCTCGAAGAGGTAGACCCAACCCTCGTCGTAGGGCGACATGTTGACCAGGTCGGGCTCCTCGACGAGGTCGTCGTTGACGGCCTTGATGGTGCCCGACACGGGGGCGTGGATGGTGAGCTGCTTGCCGTCCTGCACCAGGGTGAGGAAAGGCTCGCCCTTTTTGACCTTGTCGCCGGCGTTCTTCATCTGCACACGGGTGAATGGGCCGGTGACGTGCTGCAGGAAGTCGTCGACACCCACTTTCACGAAGCCGCACTTATCCATGTAGGCCCAGGTATGGGTCTTGTCATAATACAGCCCGGCCGGGATGTCCACGGTCTCCTCGCTGATCACGGGCGTGCGGAGCGCAGCCTGGCGGCCGGCCCGTTTCTCCTCCCTGCGGCTCCTGACGATGGCACTCACGAGGAAGGCGGCGGCGGCCAGCCCGACAACCAGGTAGATGACGATCTTGAGTGTGGCCCAGCGTTCGCTGCGGGCGGTCTCCAGGAGAGGCTCGCCGGTGAGGACGTCAAGGCCCGATTGCCGCTCGCTGCCCAGCAGCTCGCCATAGCCTTCCATGGCGACGTATTGCTGGCCCTCGGTGAGGGTCCACTTGAGGAAGGCGGTAAGCCCGTCGTCGGCAGGCAGCGCCGGCGCGGCGAGGTAGAGGCTGCTGACCAGGGCATGCGGGTACTTGCCGATCCAGACGCCCCGCATGAACTCATGCAGGCTGCCGTAGATCCGTTCATGGTAGTCGAGCTTGCCGTTGCCGTTGCGGTCGATGGGCATCAGGGCGATGCCTTCGGCCCCGAAGGCCGTCTCGGCCATGGGCAGGTCGGGCAGGCGGCAGAACCCGATGGCATAGGGGTCGCCGGCCACGGCCTCGCGCAGTGCCGTCTCCGTAGCCACATAGGTGACGCCGTTGAGGTCGGCGGTGCCGAGGAATCGGCTAACGGCGGCATGCACCGCGACCGATTCGGTCATATACACGTGCACCGGCGCTCCCCGTTCCGTGCCGAGCACGGCTGACCAGTCCATGTGGGCCGGACCTCCGAAGAGCCGCGCCAGCCCGGCGGCAGGGACGCCCTGTCCAGCGATCGTTTCAAAGTATGGGTTTCGCGTGCTGACGATGGGGGTGACCACATCACGTCCCACCGGCATCTTCCATGCCGGCTTCTCCGCTAAGGAGGCACACTCCTCTTCGCGCAGCAGGACGACGGCACGGCTGCCGGAAACAGAAAGGTCGGCGGCCGCCAGGGTGGTGATGTGCAGCGGGGTGGACGGATGCGTTTCGGCCCAGGCCTGCTGCCAGGTCCCGGCCAGCGGCGCCAGCCCGGGGGTGGTATAGACGGTGAGACCAGGGGCTCCGGCATCCTGGCCGTCGGCCGCTGCCGTTGCCGGGCTTAAGCCCAGGAGCGGCAGAAGGACGAGAAGGGCGGGGATCAAGATGATGCGTTTCATGATGTTGTTTTTTTAGGGTGATTATCCTGATTGAATTTATTGTTAGTCCGATAACAGGTATTCAATCCGGATGCCAAAGAAAATCTCACACCATAAAATGCTGATTATATGAAAGTTGATCCTTCAACCGCTGAAATGATAAACAGGATGGATTGTTGAGATTCTCAACATATGTTGGGAAAAGAAAGACTAAAATGCTATTCTTAAGCCACTTACATATATTGTTGAATTTTTATACAGATGTTGCGGTATTCAACAGTGCGCTTGTAACTGATTGGCGTTGAAGTACGAACAGGGAACAATAGAACTAAAAAAGTCATAAGTTTTTGGGGCAGCCCACACTTTCTACTTCCTCGTTCCTATGATTTTTGTTCGTACTTTCGACCAGAAAATTCCTGGCCCGGCAAAACAGATCCGCATCCATGAAACAAAGCTCAACCCGGTTTCTTCAGGCTGTCATCGTGCTTTTCGGGGCCGCCGTCCTCGCCTTCATGCTGTGGGAGCCCCATGTTGAAGGCAGGAATGCGGACGCCACGCTTTTTGAGATCTATTTCAAGGATCCTTTCCTGGCATATGCATACCTTTCGTCCATTCCATTTTTCGTGGCACTCGGCAAGGCATTCAGGCTGCTGGGATATGCCGGAAGGAACAATGCATTTTCCAATGAGGCGGTCAGGGCATTGCAGGCCATAAAACGGTGTGCCCTGATCATCGTCGGCCTGGTGGCGGCCGGAGAGGTCTATATCCTGTTCAGCGACAGCGACGACCGTGCAGGTGGGGTTTTCATGGGCCTCCTCATCATTGCGTGCTCGGTGGTCACGGCTGTTTTTGCAACGGTATTCGGACGAATTTTGCAGGACGGGATGGAGCTAAAAGGCGAGAACGAACATCTGCTCAGGCAGGGCGGCCAAAGCAAGGACCCGACATCCCCGCATGACGCAGCAAAGGCGTGACCGCCCCCACTCTTCATTCTTCACTCAAATGCTCTTCATTCTTACTTCCCTACTTCCCTACTTCCCCAGGGCAGCCCGAAGCTCGCCCAGGCCAGAGGTCTTCACCAATGGCGTATTGGACAGATCCCCGGGGCCGGTGAAGAAGGTAAGCTGGTCCCCGCCGGCATATTTCCCCGACAGGGGGATGAACAGTGTCCTGACCTCAACTTCTCCGAACTTTACGGTTTGTATGTTCTTCGTTGCGGGGAGGGTCACCTCCAGCCATTCCTCGTCGTCCCTGATGGATTGGAGCAGGTTGCCGGTGACCAGGAGCTCATAGAACTCATCGCTCTCCCTGAAAAGGTCCAGCACCGTGGCCAGGAGGCGGTCGCCCGCCTCCCGGTCAAGGTTGAGTTCCTGGCCGTTCAGGACGAACGCGGCGCTATCGGGCGATGTGCCCGCCGCCTTTTGTCCTGAATGGCATCCGAAACCCATGGTCAGCTGGATCAATAATGTAAGCAATAGCAGTCGCATGGCTGTCATAAGATCACGATCTCATCCAGCAGGATGACGGTATCGTAGATGCTGTCGCCCACATCGCCCGATGAGAGCACCAACGTAACGGCGGTACCTGCAAACGCACTGATGTCGAATGAAGAGAACTGCCACCCGGTGCCGTACACATCGCCCTGGTCGAACACGATATCGGGCGATACCAGCGTGGGCGAGTATTGGTACCAAATGTCGTCGATCGTCTTGTAGAACAGCACATGGGAGTTCAGGTCCTCGTCGATGATGGCGATCTCGAAATAATCCTGGTACTGCGATCCTACCCACTCATCGAACTCCTCCGAAAGGAAATTCCAGTTTACGATCAGTTCCTGGGCGTCTTCGGGCACGCAGAAATTCTGCGAGATGGAGCCCATCTCCTCAGTGAACCCGAGGCCGGTGGAGATGATGCCCATGAAGCCACCGTCGAAGGGGGCGATGTAGCCCAGCTGGGAGATCACACGGCCGTCGCCGACCACGTTCCATCCCGACAGGGCCCCTTCGTCGAAATCGCCGTTCACGAAGCCGGCGGCATAGGTGGTCTCCGCGTTGCCCATCATCACGAAATAGGCCGGATTGGTGGCCTGTCCGTCATGCTGCCCGGGGATGAATGCGTCGCCCACTTTCTTGCCCTCGTTGACCAGGGCCGGGAACAGCTGGTTGGCCATGTCGCGGTCGAAGACCGACAGTACGCTCTCCGAGAAACCGAAGTAATTGTTGGCCCCTTTCGTGAGGAAGGCATTGGCCATGGTGTTGTTGTGGGCGCTCTCGCAGGAGCCGTTGTAGACGATGGAGT
>CAYLTG010000128.1:4017-8842 GCA_964386225.1 uncultured Bacteroidales bacterium | reverse complement strand
TGGTCTGCCACTTGGTCGCCCCCAGCGAAAGGGAGGCCTCCGAGAGTTCCACCGGGATGGTCCCGAACACCTCGATGAGGATGTTCAGCACGAAAGGGATGATCATGACCGACAGCACGAGCGCCCCGGCAAGGATGCTGTAGCCCGACACCTCCTTGTCGAGCAGCGGCGCCAGCCACCGCGAGATGAAAGGGACCACCACGAGGATCCCCCACACCCCGTATATCACAGAGGGAATGCCGGCCAGGATATCGATGACCGGGTGCATGATGCGGAGCACATAGGGTTTGGCATACTGGGTGAGGTGGATCGAGGTGAGAAGGCAGACGGGTCCCGCGATCAAGAGGGCGATGGCCGTGACCCACACCGAACTCGCGATGAAGGGGAGGAACCCGAACTCTCCGCTCAGCGGCCGCCAGGCATCCGAGACCAGCAGGCCCAGCAGGCAATTTTCGCGCAGGATGAGGGATGACTTCACGAGGAGCCCTGCGAACAGCAGGAACGGAAGCAGGACCACCACCCACAGGCAGATCACCATCCAACTGTAATGCAGCCTGTTGCGAAGTTCCCGGCCGACAGTGAATAGATGCATGGCCTAATCCCTCAGTTTTTTCATTTCTTCGGCGATCTTGTCGGGCGGCAGGTTCACATAGCCCGCCTCCCCCACGTATTGCTGGCCCCTGGTGAGGACCCACCGGAGAAATTCAACCACCGCCCGGTCGGCGGGCTTCCCTTTGGAGACGAAATAGAGGTCCCTGGCGGGAGGCGAGGGATAGACCCCGTCGCGTATGGCAGCCATTACCTCATCGAGGGAATTGTAGACCCTCTCCTCCATGTCGACCATGCCGTTGCCGTTCCGGTCAAGGGGCAGCACGGCCAGTCCGCCGAAACATTTGCGGGTGGCGATGTCGTAGATGTAGATCACGTTGTTGTAGCCGAGGCCGTACACATCGTTCCTGACCGCATCGGCCATTCCCGGATCGCCGTAGACCCCGATGCCCCTGAGGCCTTCCTGGTCCGTGCCGAGGAACTCACCCCACATCTGTGCGGCGCCGCATGCATCGGAGCGGGTGTACACATTCACTGACCGGCTGCCGGCACCCCGGACGAAGCCGGACCACTGAGGCCCCGCACTCTCCAGGAAGGCCGACCGGAACTGCTCCACGGTGGCGCCCGTGCGCATCAGTTCACCGATGTAGGGGTTGGCCGCATTGATCGTGGGCAGCACGGCGTCCTTGGCGACGGCCACCCACCAGCAGCCCTGGTCCTTTTCGGCCTGGGCGATGCCGCGGGAGAACATCCCGAGGTCCACCATGCCCGAGAGGGCATCCGTCATCCCCTTGCCGGCCCCGCCGGCCGAGATGTCGATCCTGACACCGGGGTGCAGTTCCTGGAATTCCTCCGCCCACCTGACAGTCAGGGGGTACAGGGCGAACGCGCCCGAAATGGATACGGTGCCCGACAGTTCATCCGGCCCCCCGGCGCCTCCTTTGCCGCTTTGCGGTCCGCAGGACGGGCTGAGCACCAAAGCCATGGCAAGCACCATGACCGGGATAGCGAAATTCATGACTCTTTTTTTCATTGGATCTATTTTAAAGGTTCGTGATCGCATCGGGCGCCCGCCTGGCGACATGGTCATCGAGGGCGAAACAACCCTGCGGGCCGATGGTCGCGATGACCTCCCCGCCCATGCCCGACCCCGCCCACACGTGAACCCCCGCATGGAGAGCATCTTAATAAAGAGAACTCGAAGAACACGGACCGTTTCAATGACCACTTTCATATATAATCTATTTATCCTACCTATTATATAGATTTTATAGACTGTAAATTTAAAACAATACTTTTCAATTCACCAAATATTTTTTAATATTTTTTTAAAGTCCTGGTTATGAATCCAATAATTGCTTGTATCGATGGATTATCCGAGGGCAGCCCAGGGTTCGGGCGGGCCGCAGGTGCTCGAGTGGGCAGGCAGGCACTTACTTGAAGCGGGAGGCAAGCTGCCGTTCGCGCTCCAGGATATCGGCCAGGGTGGTGTTCTTGAGTATTTTCACGGTCTCGTCGCGGATGTCCTTCACGACGCTCCTGACGCCGCAGAGCTCCTCGTCCTGGCAGTGCTCGCAGGGCTCGTAAAACCGGTAGGTGGCGCAGGGGAGCAGGGCGATGGCCCCGTCGAAGAAGCGGATCACGTCGGCCAGGCTGATCTCCCCGGGGGACTTGATGAGGTAATAACCCCCACCCTTCCCCTTGCGGCTGCCCAGGAAACCGATCTTCTTAAGATCGAGGAGGATGGCCTCCAGGAACTTCCTCGGGATGTGCTCCTCGTCGGCGATCTCTTTGATCAGGACCGGCCCCCTTTCATGCTTGCGGGCCAGGTTAACCAGTGCATAGATGGAGTATTGGGCCTTTTTTGACAACATGCCTGTAAAATGTGAGCTAAAAATACAAAAAAAGGAGACTGGCAAGGACCTGCCGAAAATTCAAGCCGCACGATCCCCAGGTTTTCATACCTTGGCACACGCAAACAGATCCCCATGCCCCGACGCCCCGCCATATCCAAGTCCGCTTTCATCCGGGGCAGGCAGTGCCTCAAGTCGCTGTACCTGTCGAAGCGGCACCCCGAGCTTCAGGACCCGGTCCCGGAGGCGCTTCAGGCCACCTTCGACCGCGGCCATTCCGTCGGCGAGCTGGCGCAGCAGCTGTTCCCGGGGGGTGTGCTGGCCGCCTACGACCTGCCCGAAGGATTCATCAGGAGCATGTACCGGACCAAGAACCTCATCGAACAGGGACACCATGTCATTTACGAGGCGGGGTTCATGGTGAACGGCACCCATTGTTTCGTCGACATCCTGGTTAAAGACGGTGAAAAATGGAAGCTCTTCGAGGTGAAAAGCTCGACGAAAGTTTCGGAGGTCTACCTGTTCGACGCCGCTTTCCAGCATTTCGTGGTCACCGCCGCCGGGCTGCATGTGTCGGAGGTCTGCATCATCCATATCAACAACCGGTATGTGAGGCAGGGCGACCTCGACATCAGGTCGCTGTTCACCGTGCAGGCCGTCACGGACGAGGCGGGCGCCCTGCAGGGGGAAGTCCGCATGCTCCTGGAATCGGAATGGGCGGCCCTTCAGGGGCGGTCTGTTCCCGACATCCCCATCGGCATGCAGTGCTTCGATCCCTATGCCTGTGACTTCATGGGCCATTGCTGGCAGGGTGTGCCCGGCTACTCGGTATTTGACATCACCCGGCTGGGACTGGAGAAGAAGTTCGAGCTGTTCCGCCGGGGCATCGTGTCGACCGCCGACATCCCCGACGAGTACCCCCTCAGCGAGGCCCAGCGGCTGCAGGTGCAGGCCGACAGGACGGACAAAGCGATCGTCGACCGGCAGGCGATCTCCGGCTTCCTCTCAACTCTCAGCCACCCCCTCTACTTCCTTGATTTCGAGACCTTCGCGCCGGCCATTCCGCGCCATGACCGGTCGCGGCCCTACCAGCAGCTGGTGTTCCAGTATTCCCTGCACATCCTTGAAAGTCCCGGCGGACCGGTGCAGCACCGGGAGTTCCTGGCCAGCCCGGGCAGCGACCCGCGCCTGCAGGTGCTGGACCAGCTGGTCGCCGACCTGGGCACCACAGGCAGCATCGTGGTCTACAACCAGGGCTTCGAAGCCGGGCGCCTGCAGGAGATGGCCGAAGATTTCCCGCGGTATGTGCCGGCCATCGGGCAGGTGCTGGAACGCCTGGCCGACCTGATGGTCCCATTCCGGAAGAAGTGGCTGTACACCCCGGCGATGAAGGGATCCTACTCCATCAAGCAGGTGCTTCCGGCACTGTTGCCCAGTTTCCGTTACGACAGGCTCGCCATCGCCGACGGCGAAAGCGCCAGCCTGGCTTTCGAGCGGCTCCTGGGGGAGGGCGACCCCGCAGTGATCGAAGAGACCAGGCGCAACCTGCTCGCCTACTGCCGGATGGATACACTGGCCATGGTGGCCTTGCTGGAGGTGTTGGAGGAGGTGGTGCTTAGTGATTGATGAGTAGTGATCGATGATTAGTGATTGATGATTGGTGAATAGTGATTTATGGTTGGAGGTTGGCGCAGCGACTTTGCTCCAAGGGATCGATTCGGGAATCTTCAAGGATTGATCTGAAAAAACCGGCACGCGGAATTTAAATATTGCCGCTAAACACTTCACCTCCGATTTTTGTTATCCTTAAAACAATAACAACCCGGTCATCATGAGCTTTTTTGACAACATACGCGCCCGCCTGTTCCCCGACCCTTCGGCCATCGAAGCCGGAAAAATGCCGGTGCTTGCCGAACCCATCCTCCGGAACGAAAAATTCAGGCAATCATTCGAATTGTGGAACCTGGACGGCAGAAGAGCCGAACTTCTGTCTTTCCTGAAAAGTGAGTACCTGGGCCTCGCCGGGGAAGGGTCCGAGGTGGTGACCCGGCTGAAGGGACAGGGCGTACAAGGGTTCCTGGTGCACGGCAGCGAGGCGGACATGGCGCCGCAGGAAGCCCAATACCTCCTGGACCACTGGGCCTCTGAGATGCAGGAGCTGCCCTACCGCCTCTACAGCACCCACCATGAGCACTATATCCGCAATGACAAGGTCCTGGTGAAGGAACGATACTATTTCAAGCCCGCCATCCAGAGCTACCAGCCGCCGGTACCGCAGGAGTACGGCAATATCCTCTTCGAGTCGGAGACCTACGACGGGGAGCTGCTGGCGGTGAAGTGCATGGCGACCTGGTATACGGGATTCAACTATGTGGAGCAGAAGCCATTCGGGGAGCTGGCGGAGAGGTTGTTGGGGTAGGTGG
>CAYLTG010000128.1:0-3917 GCA_964386225.1 uncultured Bacteroidales bacterium | reverse complement strand
TGGTCGAAGGGCGGATGGTGTATGGGGGTTGGGAACGGGAAGATCTTATATAACATTATTGTATGAACAAATGGCTGACCGGAGCGTCACTTATTGTGACAACCCTCACGCTCCCGGGGTGTGAAGGGAACACCACCTACGAGGCGGTTGCGGACAACCGCACGGAGACGGGGATCCGGATCAAAGCCGAGCCCGCCGTCGGGGAGACCACGGACACGGTGCTGATGCCGGGTGCCTCCATCACCCTCTACATCTGGGACAAGCGCGGGGGATCGTCCGACCCGGCCAACCCTTCAGGATTCTTCAGGTCCCTCACCATCACGAACCAGCAGGGGGATACGGTGACCAGGGATTACACGCTGATGGAAAACTGGGAAATGGAGATCGAGCACCGGAAGAAGGTCCCCTCGGATTACTATCACCGGTATACCTTCGTGGCAGGTCCCGGAGATTTTTAGGTCCGGCGGCACTCTCAATCACTCCTTTCCGTTCGAAAAACCGGCGCCGAAGCAAAATTTTTAGTACATTACCGGAATGGTCCCCGCCGGACCTTCGCAAATGGAACGAAACAAACATCACCGGCAACTCAGCGGGCCCCGGCAAGGTCTTCTTCTGGCCGACAGCCAGGGCACGATCCTCTACGTCGACGACGCGGCGGCCGAAAGCCTGGCCCTCCAGAAAGACGAATGGGACGACACCAACCTGCGGGAGATGCTGATCAAGGATCAGGACGACACCTTCAGCGAGTTCATGCACATCACGAAAAGCCGTCATGAGAAAAGCCTGCGGCAGTGCAGGGTATTCCTGAAGGGGCCGCTGAACAGCACTCACCCAGCAGACCTCATCGCGATCTCACCGGGCAAGGGGAAGACCCGCCTGATCCTGGGGCTGCTGAGGTCCACCCCGGACATGGCCGGGCCGGCGAACGACCAGGACGGCTCGACGGCCGATTACCTGCGTGACAAACTGCAGGAGGAAAGGGAACTGAGCGAGCTCAAATCGCGGTTCCTGACTATTGCATCCCATGAGTTCAAAACGCCGCTCACCGGCATCCTGTCGTCCCTCAACCTCATCGACCGCTACATCCATGCCGACAAAAAGAACTGGCATCAATTCCTCAACCAGGAAAATGTGGTCAACCATCTCGGAAAGATCAAGGAGTCGGCCGACAACCTGTCGGGGACCCTCAACAAGTTCCTCTCGCTCGATGCCATCGAAAAGGGGAAGATCCCCATCAAATTCACGGATTTCGACCTGAAGAAAGTGCTGGATGCCCAGAGGAAGCAACTCCAGCCCATGTGCAAGCCCGGCCAGCGGATCCATCACCTGCACAAGAGCGGGCAAACCATCGTACACCTTGACAAGTACCTCCTGAAGCACATCATGAACAACCTGCTGACCAACGCCATCAAGTTCTCACCCTACAACAAGGACATCACCATCGTATCGGAGGTCCGCGACGGCACCATCCGCATCGAGGTGATCGACCAGGGCATGGGCATCCCCGCCCCGGAGCAGGGCAAGATCTTCAGGCGGTTCTACCGGGCCGAGAACGCCATGGCAGCGCAGGAGGGCACCGGCCTGGGGCTTAGCATCGTCAAGCGCTACGTCGGCCTGATGGGCGGCCACATCTCCTTCACCAGCGAAGTGAACAAGGGGAGCACCTTCACAATCACGCTACCAAACAAACTGACAGATGAAAAAGATCCTGGTCATTGAGGACGACCGCATCGTCCGCGAGAACATCACCGAGCTCCTGGAGATCTCGGGGTACGCCGTGGAGGCCGCCGCCAACGGGATGGAGGGCATTGCCGCGGCCAGGCGCCAGATCCCCGACCTGATCGTCTGCGACATCAAAATGCCCGACCTCGATGGCTACGGAGTGCTGCATGTCCTGCGCAAGAACCCGGACACAGCCACCGTCCCCTTCATCTTCCTCACCGCCAGGACCGACCGCAGCGACCTGCGACGGGGCATGGAGATGGGAGCCGACGACTACATCACAAAACCCTTTGAGTCGACCGACCTGCTCAACGCCATCGAAACACGCCTCAGGCGAAGAGCGACCTTCACCGCCCTCGAGAGCGATCCCGACGGGCGGCTCGAATCCTTCTTCCGGGAGGCCCACCGCCACATCGACATGAAAAGCATGGCCCTGCAATCCGAATCCAGGGATTACGGCGAGCGGGAGGTGGTATTCAAGGAGGGTGACCACCCCCATTTCCTCTTCTTTGTGGAGTCCGGCAGCATCAAGACCTCGCGGATGAACGACAACGGCAAGGAGTTCATCAGCAGCCTCTATTTCGAAGGCGACTTCTTCGGGTTCCAGCCCCTTTTCGAGGAAAGGCCCTACCGCGAGACCGCCGAAGCATTGCAGGAAAGCACCCTGCGGCGCATCCCGGGGGCGGAGTTCATGCAGCAGATCCGCAGCAACCCCGAACTGGCCGGCCTGATGATCAAGCAGATATCACAGGAGCTCACCCACAGGGACAACCAGATGATGCAGATCGCCTACGAATCGGTGAGGAAACGCATCGCCCTCAAGCTGCTGGAGATGATCCCCGACGGGGAGGAGACCTCCCTCGACATCTCCCGCACCAACCTGGCGGCCCTGCTGGGCACCACCACCGAGACCATCGTCAGGACCCTGGCCGAGTTCAGGGACCAGGGGCTGGTGGCCACGCACGGCCAGCAGATCACCCTCACCGACCGGGAAAAGCTCCGGACGCTCTCCAGGAACTGGTGACAGGCCATCCCGCCGGCCCACCTTGATGCAAATCAACCCCCCTCCTTGACATCCGTCATTGTGATCTTCACGGGGTATTTTCAACTTTGCCCTGTAACCAACATGGCAAGACAATGAAAATGACACTGATGATCATCGCGGCCCTGTTTACAATCACCACGCATCTTGACGGACAGGCGTTCACGGAGATCAAGGATGTGGATATCCTCTCGAAGCAGCACCTGGTGCTGGAGACGCAATTTCCCCTCCGTTTCGACACCGTCGAGATCCTGGGGACAACACCTCTCCGGGGCCGGCTTACGAAAGTGTCCTACCTCGACGAAGGCGCGTATTGCGAGGTGATCCTCAACTCGGACCGCAAGGACATGCTGCTGGTGGCCATGGGCGTATATATCCCCGGGACAGAGGTTCCGGGGCCCGTCCTGGACGCCTTCAGGAAAAGTGAATACGGCAACCGGGACGTGACCGCCTCCCTGGCCATGCGGACTCCCTACGGGCCCTGGTTCTATGCCGTCGACGTGAACCGCGGCGACACTGTATTGAGGTTATTTTACGACGAACTGGGCCATCCAAAAAAAGCACCTTATTGATTGCAAACCACGAACGAACACAAATATACAGCATCATGAAAAGAAGCATAAAAACAGTGAGCGGTTTCAGCATTGAAACACGTGACAAGACAAAAGGCAAGATCAAGGATCTCCTTTTTGACGAGATACAATGGATCGTCCGTTACATCGAAGCGGACTTTGGCACTTTCTTCAGGAACAAACGGGTGCTGATCCCGAAAGCATTTTTCGAATTGCCCGACCGGAAAGGCACCCATCTCCCGATCGCCCTCCGCGACGGAGAGATCAGCAAATGCCCCGACATCGACCACCACCTGCCCGTTTCCCGTCAGTACGAGAAAGCACTTTACAAGCACTACGGCACCAACCCTTACTGGCCCACAGCCAACATGGGCCTCAGCGGGGGATTCTACCCCCCAAGGCCCATCATCCCCAGGGGCAATTCCGCCGAAGAAAAGATCGATTCGGTACTTCGCAGCTTCAAGGAGGTGGAGGGCTACCAGATCCATGCCACCGACGGCCGGCTGGGCCACCTGGAAGACCTGGTGGTGGATGAGAAGGACTGGCAGATCGCCTACGGCGTGGTCGACACCAGCAACTGG
>CAYLTG010000127.1:0-8859 GCA_964386225.1 uncultured Bacteroidales bacterium | reverse complement strand
CCTTCCCGAAAGGAGCATTTCCCTACATTTGCAGCATGATCATCATTGACGACATCCTCGTTTCGGACGAGTTCCGCGACGCCAGGTTCTGCTGCAACGTCCAGGAGTGCCTCGGCGCATGCTGTGTGGAGGGCGATGCCGGGGCCCCGCTGGAAGAGGAGGAGATCAGCCTGATCGAGGATCACCTCGACGAAATCAAGCCCTTCATGCGGCCTGAAGGCATCGAGGTGATCACGTGGCGCGGTGTGTTCGATTACGACATGCACGGTGAATACGTCACCCCGCTGATCAGGGACAAGGACTGTACATTCGTCTTCTACGAGGGAAAGATCGCACGCTGCGCCATCGAAAAGGCCCACACCGAAGGCCGGATACCCTTTCAGAAGCCCGTTTCCTGCCACCTCTACCCCGTGAGGGTGACCAAAAGCAAGACCTTCGAGGCGGTCAATTACCACAAATGGCACATCTGCGGACCGGCCCGCACACATGGGAAAGCAGAGGGCGTTTACCTCTACCGGTTCCTGAAGGACGGCCTGGTACGAAAATACGGCCCGGAGTGGTATGACAAACTGGTAGAGGAGATCGAGACAAAAAGCCGGGGCACGGACCGTCTGACCACTCCGGAATAATAATAGAGGAAATGGCGGCGTTTCTGAATAAACCCGTTCATGCAGACCAAATTCAGCTACAGATGATATCAAGACCTATACTTATTCTTGCACTCCTGCTTTCTTTCAGCGTCCTCAGTGCCCAGGAGCGCACCGCGGCCCCTGACAGCCGGTTCCATAAGGATGGAGCGCCATCCCCCGAACGTCATGTCATGCCTGATCAACGCGACAGGTCGCTGGCTGCCAGCACCTCGCCAGATCCACAGCGGGCCATGATGCAGCTTCCTGATACCCTGAACTTCCCGCTCCAGGGGCAGTATGCCCTTTACACCTTCGGAGGAGGTTATGTGTCGGGGAACAACTCCTACGGCGACAGGGCCAAGGCCAGCGTCTTCCAGTACGGGAGCCAGAGCCTGCTGACGGGTGTGCTCATCGATTTCGCCGTGGCCACGAGCAATTCCATCGACATCGAGGTCGCGGCATGGGACAATTCGGGCACCGGCGGGTCGCCGGGATCCAAGATCGCCGGCACCACCATCGCCCTGGACGATATCTTCATCGATGTGTTGAACGACCAGACGACCTACATCCCTTTCGAGCCTCCGGTCCTGATGACCCCCACCTTCTACGTGGGCGTCGTGCTGCCCGACGGAGCCGATACGGTGGCCATCTTCACCAACTTCGACGGCGATCCTGCGGTGGGCACGGCCTGGGAGCAGTGGAACACGGGACAGTGGTTTCCCTATGATGACGACGAATCCTGGGGCTACGTGATGGATCACGCCATTTTCCCCATTGTGGACCCCGATGTGGGACTGATCGCCAATTTCTTCGCCGACCCGGCCAAGCTGAAGCCCGGGGAAAGCACCACCTTTTTCGACAGTTCCATCGGGGAGCCGGTCTCCTGGACATGGTCCTTCGAAGGGGGCACACCCGCCTCCTCCACGGAGGAATCCCCCACTGTGACCTACGCCGAAGAGGGGCTCTACGACGTCACCCTGGTGGTGAGCGACGGCACGGGCCAGGATACGCTCACGCGGGAGGATTACATCCTGGTCTCGACCGTCATTCCTGTGGTGACCGACACGCTCAACTACCCGCTGGAGGGGATCTATACCCTCTATTCCATCACCGGCAACGGCGGTTACATATGCGGGAACAACCTGTTCAACGACCTGGCGAAAGCCAATTATTTCAGCAGCAACGACGACCTCAAGATCACAGGCATGCTGGTCGATTTCGCCGTGGCCACCGGCGGCAACCCGCAGATCGAAATGGCCATCTGGAACAACAACGGGGCCCAGGGCGGACCCGGTACCAAGCTGGCAAGCGAGTCGGTGGACATGAACACCATCAAATCGAACCTTGCCAATAACATGATGACGGAAGTGGTCTTCGATCAGCCTGTCATCCTGAACCATCCCTTCTATGCCGGCTTCGTGCTGCCGACCGATGCCGGGGATACCCTGGCGGTTTGGTCAAATGAGGACGGGGACACCTTTCCGGGCACAGCCTGGGACCTCTGGGAGGATAACAACTGGGTGGCCATCGCCGATGCAAGCTCCTGGGGCATGAACATTTCGATGGCCATACACCCGGTGGCGGAGGTCCAGACCGGGCTATTCGACCGTGCGGAGGAAGCGGCGTTCGCTGTCAGCCCCAACCCGGGCAGCGGCCTCCTGGTCGTAGAACCGGGACGATCCCTTGCCGGCGGCACCCTCGAGGTGAGGAGCCTGCAGGGGGAACTCCTCGGGAATTTCCCCATCGATGCGGGCCGGGAGCGCCAGACCCTCGACCTGTCGCACCTGCCTGCCGGGGTTTATCTCCTGGTGCTGACCGGGGACCGGTCATCGTCCACACGGAAGATCATCCTCCGTTAGGAAAGGGCGCGCTTGTAAGCCGCGATGGCCCGTTCCCGGGCCGCCTTATGGTCGACAACGGGCTCCGGGTAATCCCTGGTGCCAAATTCAGGCACCCATTTCCTGACATATTTGAGGTCCGGGTCGAATTTCTGCTGCTGGGTGACGGGGTTGAAGACCCTGAAATAGGGGGCCGCATCGCATCCCGTGCCGGCAGCCCACTGCCAGTTCCCGTTGTTGGAAGCGAGCTCGTAGTCCAGCAGATGACGGGCGAACCAGGCCTCCCCCCAGCGCCAGTCGGTCAGCAGGTGCTTGCAGAGAAAGCTGGCGGTGATCATCCGCACACGGTTGTGCATGTACCCCGTGGACTTTAGCTCCCGCATGCCGGCATCCACGATGGGATATCCTGTCGTGCCCTCGCACCATCGCCGGAACATCCGTCCGTCGTTGGTCCATTCCACGCGGTCGTACTGCTCCCGGAAACTGCTTCTGACCACCTCCGGGAAATGCCAGAGGATCTGCATGAAGAACTCCCGCCAGATCAGTTCCTTCAGGTAGGTCGGCTCCAGGTTCCTGACCCTGTCGACCAGCGTGCGAATGCCCAGCAGGCCGAACCGCAGGTAGGGCCCGATCCTGCTTGTCCCCTCCAGGAAGGGCATGTCCCGGGTATTTCGGTAATCCTCAACCAGGTCGTCGCCGGCATCGTAAGGAGGCACTTTGATCGTGCTCTCCCTGAACCCCAGTTCCTCCAGGGTAGGCAAGGACCCCGGCGGACAGGATAAAAGGTTGTCCAGGTTCTTTTCGGAGGGATAGGGCCGGGGTGCCGACCCGTCGAAACGGGCAAACCATTTTCGCATGTAGGGGGTATAGACCGTATAGGGTGCGCCGTCATCCTTGACCACGTCACCTTTTTCAAAGATCACCTGGTCGCGGAAGGTCCGGAAGGGAACCCCCGTCAATTCCAGCAGTTCTTTCACTTTTCCGTCGCGCTGCCGCGCATAAGGCTCATAGTCCCGGTTGGCGTAGACGCTCTCCACCTTGTATCCATCCAGCAACTCCTTCCAGCAGTCCACCGGGTCGCCATGTTTCACCAGCAGGGTGCTGCCGTGGGAGGCCAGCTGCTTGCCGAGGCGGTTCAGGGTGGCATGGAGGAAGGTGACCCGGGCATCGTCGCGCTCCAGTTCGTCGAGGATGTTGCGGTCGAATATGAAAACCGGGAGGACGGGCGGCCCGGAGCGCAAGGCTTCGAACAGGCCTGCGTTATCTTCTAACCTGAGGTCGCGGCGGAACCAGAAAAGGGAAAGGGGTGCTTTCATCAATGCAAATATACGGCAAGCGGGCATTGAAAACAAAAAGCCCCTCCTGGGGAGGGGCCACAAGGGTCATAGTCCTGATTGTTATTCCGTGGGCGCTGCCGCTGGACCGGCCAGCGAATCGAGCTCCTTGTCGATGTGGAAAAGGCCTCCGGTCTGGTTGCCTGCCAGCCTGAACTTGTCGAGGATGGACTTGATGAGGCTCTCCTCTTCGATCTGCTCCATGATGTACCACTGGAGGAACTGGCCGGTGGTATAGTCCTTCTGCTTGAATGCGATCTCGTACAGGTCATTGATGGACCGGGTCACAAACTCCTCATGGGCGAGCACCTTCTCGAAGAGTTCCTGGAGGTTCTTGAACTTGGTTGCCGGCATCTCCAGGGCTTGCAGTGTGGCAAAGCCGCCTTTGTCGTTGATGTATTTGATCATCTTGGTCTGGTGCATCCTTTCCTCGTCGGAATGGGTGTAGAGGAACCTGGCAGCGCCGGGGTACCCGTTCACCTCGCACCAGGAGGCCATGGCCATGTAGATGCGTGCGGATTGTTCTTCGATCTGTACCTGCTTGATCAGTGCTTCTTCTACTTTTTTAGCTAACATGTCTTTTAATTTTCTTGTAGGTTAACAATTGATTATTCCAACTAGCCCTTGAGCGCCTCGGCCCCGCTGACGATCTCGAGGATCTCCTTGGTGATGGCCGCCTGCCTGGCTTTGTTGTAGGCCAGGCTGAGGTCCTTGAGGAGTTCCTTGGCATTGTCGGTGGCCTGGTGCATGGCCGTCATCCTAGCCCCGTGCTCGGAAGCAAAGGAATCAAGGAGGGCTTTGTAGAACTGGATCTTCAGCGACTTCGGGATCAGGTCCTGGACGATCTCCCGTTTGCTGGGCTCAAAGATATAATCCACCTTCACCTCCTCGGGCCCGGCACCCCCATCCCCCGAGATGGGCTCCACGGGCAGGAACTGCTCGGTGACGAGCAGCTGGGTGGCCGCATTCTTGAACTGGTTGTAGATGATCTCGACCCTGTCGAACTCCCTGGCGGCAAAACGCTGCATGAGGTTCTCGGCAATGACGGAGACATTCTCGAATGTCAGGTGGTCGAAGATGTCGTCATGCTTCTCCAGCACGTTGTATTTCCTTTTCACGAAATACTCCGATACCTTTTTCCCGATGGTGACGAGCGCCACATTCCCTGCGGCATGCTGGCTGCCATAGGTACTGTGGATAAGGTTCACGGCGCTCTTGATCACATTGGCGTTGAAAGCCCCGCATAGCCCGCGGTTCGACGACACGGCCACGACGAGCACCCGCACCGGTTCGCGCTGGCGGGAATAGATGCCCGCATCATCGCCGGCGTCGAGACTGGCGCTCAGGTTCTGCAGGATCTCCTTTAGCTTGGCAGCATAGGGTCGCATCTGCAGGATGGCATTCTGGGCCCTCCGCAGCTTTGAGGCTGCCACCATCTTCATGGCGCTGGTGATCTGCTGCGTCGATTTCACCGACGCGATCCTTGTCCTGACTTCTTTAAGATTCGGCATTTACCTGCTTATCGTTTTATCGTCAATGAATTGATCCCTGCCTGCATTATTTGGTGTACTTGCCCGCCATCTCCCGGGCCACCTGCTCCAGTGTGGCCAGCACCTCGTCATCCAGCTGACCGCTGGCGAGGGTGTCCAGCACTTTCTTGTGCTTGAGCTCCATCTGGGCCAGGAAGTCGTCTTCGAACTGCTGGATCTTGTCGACCGGCACTTTCATGAGCAATCCCCTGGTACCGCAGAAGATGATGGCGATCTGCTTCTCGACGGTCATGGGGCTGTACTGCGGTTGTTTCAGGATCTCCACGTTCCTCTTGCCTTTATCGAGCACCGCTTTGGTGGCCGCATCCAGGTCGGACCCGAACTTGGCAAAGGCCTCCAGTTCCCTGTACTGGGCCTGGTCGAGTTTCAGGGTCCCGGCGATCTTCTTCATCGATTTGATCTGGGCATTGCCCCCTACCCGCGACACCGAGATCCCCACGTTGATGGCGGGACGCACCCCGGCATTGAAGAGGTTTGTTTCGAGGAAGATCTGTCCGTCGGTGATGGAGATCACGTTGGTGGGGATATAGGCCGATACGTCACCGGCCTGGGTCTCGATCACCGGCAGGGCTGTGAGCGATCCGCCGCCCTTGACGATGCCCTTGATGGACTCGGGCAGGTCATTCATATTGGCGGCGACCTTGTTGGATTCGATGATCTTGGCGGCACGTTCCAGCAGCCGTGAGTGGAGGTAGAACACGTCGCCGGGATACGCTTCCCGTCCGGGGGGGCGGCGCAGCAGCAGCGACACCTCGCGGTAGGCCACGGCCTGTTTCGAGAGGTCGTCGTAGATCACCAGCGCCGGGCGGCCGGTATCCCTGAAGAATTCTCCGATGGAAGCCCCGGCAAAGGGCGCGTAGAACTGCATCGCAGCAGGGTCGGAGGCGGTGGCGGAAACGATCACGGTGTAGTCCATGGCGCCGTTGTCCTCCAACGTCTTCTGGATGTTGGCCACCGTCGATCCCTTCTGGCCGACAGCCACGTAGATGCAATAGACGGGCTCACCCTTTTCGAAATACTTCTTCTGGTTGATGATGGTGTCGATGGCAATGGCCGTCTTGCCGGTCTGACGGTCGCCGATGATCAGCTCACGCTGTCCGCGCCCGATGGGGATCATGGCGTCGATGGCCTTGATGCCGGTCTGAAGCGGCTCATTCACCGGTTGCCGGTAGATGACGCCGGGAGCCTTCCGTTCGAGCGGCATGGGATACTTCTTGCCTTCGATCTCCCCCTTGCCGTCGATGGGCACGCCCAGGGTGTTGATGACCCTGCCGAGCATTCCCTCGCCCACGTCGATGGAGGCGATCCTGCCGGTGCGTTTGACCTTGTCGCCTTCGAGGATATTCTTGGCCTCGCCGAGGAGCACGGCGCCCACATTGTCCTCCTCCAGGTTGAGCACGATGCCCATGAGGCCGGTCTTCTCAAATTCGATCAGTTCACCCGACTGCACATTGTTCAGGCCATAGATCCGGGCAATGCCGTCGCCGATCTGAAGCACAGTGCCCACCTCTTCGAGCCTGGCCTTGTCGTCGAATCCTGCCAGCTGCTGCCTGAGTATTGCGGAAACTTCTGCCGGTTTAATTTCTGCCATTGTATTCAGTTGTTTTGTTAAAATCCTTTTAAGTATAAATTGACGTCAAATTCTTTCCGGAGGTTCTTGATCTTGCGCAGCACGCTTGCATCATATTGCTTGTCCTCGAACTCGAGGATGAACCCTCCGATGATCTCCTCCCTGACCACCTCCGAAAGCTCGATCTCGGTGTGGGTGCGTTCGCCCAGGACCGTCACGATCCGGTCGCGTGTCGCGGCATCCAGTTTCACCGCAGAAGTGAGGGTGGTGGGAAGGATATTCTTGAATTCCTTGTATATCTTGATGAACTGTTCGGCGACCTCCATGATCACCTCCTCCCTGCGGTTGCGTGTGATCACATGCAGGAACTTGTAGGTCAGGTCATTGATCTTTTTCTCGAAGATGCCTTTCAGGATCGCACGCTTCTTCGACTCTTTGATCACCGGGCTTTTGAGCATCAGCACGAACTCCCTGTTCTCCCTGCACACGTCGAGCAGGAGTTCCATGTCGCCCCGGATCTCTTCGAGCATCTTCATCTCGAGGGAGAGCTCGAACAACGCCTTTGCATACCTGTTTGCTACCCTGGTTTCTCTCATGTTGTCGCAGCGGAACTTTAGTTATCAGATACTTCCTTCAGCATCCGGTCGATGAGCGCCTTGTGCTTGTCCCTGGTAGAAAGCTCTTCCATGATGATCTTTTCGGCGATCTCGATGGAAAGCTGTGCCAGTTGGTTCTTCATTTCCGTGATGGCCGCCATCTTCTCATATTCGATGGCCTCCTTGGCATTCTCCACGATCCGGTTGGCCTCTTCATTGGCTTTCATGCGGGCCTCCTCGATGATGGATTCCTTGACCTTCCGGGCCTCACGCAGGATGTTGTCCCGCTCCTCCTTGGCCTCCTTCATGAGCTGTTCATTGCTGAATTTCAGCTCTTTCATCTCCTCGCGGGCCTTGTTGGCCTGGTTGAGAGCCTCGTCGATGGAGTTTTCGCGCTCCTTGAGCCCCCTCATGATGGGTTTCCAGGCGAACTTGCCCAGGATCCAGATCAGGAGGGCGAACGCTACGGTCATCCAAACGATGAGGCCTAACCCTGGTTGTACTAATTCCATATGCTGTGAATGTTTAGTCTATCTCATTTACACTGTCGGCGTACCGGCCTGCCGGCCCGGGGTTCCGCCGTAGAAAGCCCCTGCCGTCGCGGCCAACCGCCGCGACGGTAAGGGCAGGTGTGGTCTACGCAAGGAAAAGGATGAGCAGACACACGACAATAGCAAAGAAGGCGACACCTTCGATGAGGGCTGCGGCCACGATCATGTTGGAACGGATGTCGCCGACGGCCTCGGGCTGACGTGCAATGGATTCCACCGCACCTTTGCCGATCTGGCCGATCCCGATACCCGCGCCGATCGCCGCGATCCCGGCACCGATGCCGGCACCCATCTTGGCAATCGCCACATCTAACAGAATTGCTAATACTAATGACATAATTGATATTTATTAAGTGTTAAAAAAAAATCTCTTATCTCTTATCTCTTATCTCTAATCTCCAATCTGATATCTAATGATGCTCCTCCGTAGCCATCCCGAAATAAAGGGCCGAGAGCAGGGTGAACACATAGGCCTGGATGAACGCCACCAGGAGCTCGAGCAGGAACATGAACACCGAAAATGCTATCGAAACCACGGAGACGCCATACCCGATAACCGGGTTCATGGCCCCGAAAATAAAGATAAGGCTCATGAAACCAAGCACGATGATGTGGCCGGCCGTGATGTTTGCAAAAAGACGGACCATCAGCACGAAGGGCTTGGTGAATACGCCCATGAGCTCGACGATGGGCATCAGGGGCACCGGTATCTTGAGCCACCACGGCACCCCGGGGGTGTTGATGATGTGCACCCAGTAGTTCTTGTTGCCGCTGAAGGTGGTGATGATGAA
>CAYLTG010000126.1:6739-8898 GCA_964386225.1 uncultured Bacteroidales bacterium | reverse complement strand
CTTGCCATGCACGATGAGATCAAAACATACCCGATCAGCCTGGATAGCCACGCCCATGCGGATTTCGTGGTGAAGGAGATGGGATCGCTTTATGAGCAGACAGCCGGGAAACCCGACCGACCCCACCGGCATGATTATTATACCGTAGTACATGTGGAGCAGGCAGTGGGGAGCCATTATGTTGATTTCAGGCACTATCCCCTTGTTTCGAAAAGCCTGTTCTTCATTTACCCCGGGCAGGTCCACCAGGTGATCGCCGAATCAAGACCCAAAGGCACCGTATTGAACTTCACCGGCGAGTTCCTGGTGAGGAACAGCATCAGCGAGAGGATGATCGATGACATCTATCTTTTCAACGACTACGGAGAATCCCCTCCGTTGCTGCTGGACGATCGCCAGAACGGGAATATCACGGCCCTGTTCGGGCAGATGAAGGAGCTGTCGGGCAAGGAGTATGTATACCGCACGGAAGGGCTGGGCGCGCTGCTGAAGTTGCTCTTCATTGAAAGCATCCAGGTCTGCAGCAAGCGAGGGACCTCCGATATTCAGGCCATCGAGACGGGAACCCAACTGATCCGCCGGTTCAAGAAACGGCTGGATGAGCACTATGCCTCCAGGCACAAAGTCACGGATTATGCATCTTTGTTATCGGTCAGTCCCGATTACCTCAACAAGACATTGAAGACGATCTCGGGAAAGAACGCCAAGGAGCTGATCCAGCATAAACTGCTCCTGGAGGCGAAACGGACTCTGCTGTTCACAGACGCCTCGAACAAGGAGGTCGCTTTTCAGCTTGGCTTCGAGGAACCCTCCCATTTCAGCAATTTCTTCAAGAGGCTGACCGGGCAAACCCCTGCCACATTCCGCGAAACGGCCAGGAATACCTGATTTTTGCAATACCTGGACCGGTTTTCGCAATGACCGTCCCGTTCCCACCCCCTAATTTTGCAGCAAATAGTTTACGAAAATGCACCGAAAGGAATTCATTGAAAAAATGGCCCTCGGGTCCCTGGGATTACACCTGTTACCGCTGGCCGGAATAGCGCACGGTAAATTCTCTAAAACAAACGACAAGGAGGACAGAAAAATGAAAACGATCATACACAGGGCAAACACCCGCGGACATGCCGACCACGGTTGGCTTGACAGCTACCATACCTTCAGCTTTGCCAATTACTACGACCCCGACAGGCTGCAATTCGGCATGCTCAGGGTATTGAACGATGACACGGTGGCGCCGGGCATGGGGTTCGGCAGGCATCCGCACGACAACATGGAGATCATTTCCATTCCGCTCTCCGGGGACCTGGAGCACAGCGACAGCATGGGCAATGTGGCCGTCATCAGGGAAGGGGACGTACAGGTGATGAGTGCCGGGACCGGTGTTTTCCACAGCGAAAAGAACAAGAACAGGGACAGGGAGGTGAAGTTCCTGCAGATCTGGGTCATCCCCAACAAAAGGAACGTGGCGCCCAGGTATGACCAGATCTCGCTTTCGAGCATCGCGAAGGAGAACGAACTTTACCAGATCCTTTCTCCCAACAAGGAGGGCCAGGGTGTCTGGATCCACCAGGATGCCTGGTTCTACCTGGGTGATTTCACCCGGGACTGGGATGGGGCGTATGCGCTCAATGATCCTCAGAACGGGGTTTACTTCTTCGTGCTCGAGGGTGAATTCGACATCAGCGGCACGAAATTGACGGCCAGGGACGGCATGGGCGTATGGGATGCGGACAGGGTGGACATCAAGGCCTCCCCGGATAGCCGGGTGCTGGTCATGGAGGTGCCGATGCGCTGATCATCCGCCTGGCACCCTGGTGCCCAAATCCATGGCATGGATGAAGTGATCCATTGAATCCCTTACATTTGCAGAACATTCTGCAACCCATGAAAAAGAAAACAGCACTCGTCCTCTCCGGCGGCGGCGCCCGCGGCATCGCCCACATCGGCGCCATCGAGGAGCTGGAGGAGCAGGGGTTCGAGATCACCGCCCTCGCCGGCACCTCCATGGGGGCCCTGGTGGGCGGCGTGTACGCCCTGGGCAGGCTCAGGGAGTTCAAGGAGTGGATGCTCACCCTCGACAAGATGAAGGTGTTCAAGCTGGTCGATTTCACCTTCAGCACCCAGGGGCTGGTGAAGGGCGACAAGGTGCTGGACCG
>CAYLTG010000126.1:5049-6639 GCA_964386225.1 uncultured Bacteroidales bacterium | reverse complement strand
TCAGCCTGATGACCTATACCATTGCGAGGAACAACATGGAAAAGGATCCGCCCGACATCCTGGTGGAGGTCTCGCGGCAGTCGGCCGGCACCTACGATTTTTTCATGGCTGAAGAGCTCATCGAGCGGGGTCGCCTCGCCACCCGGGAGGCGTTGAAGAACTACAAGGAGAGCAAATAGCGGGACTGGCGCTTCTTTTCTCCGGTCCCGGTATTTTCCGTAACTTTATCCTGTACGAACATTTCTGTCTTATGAGGAAGATCAGATGGGGCATCCTCGGTCCCGGCATCATCGCCCGCCGGTTTGCCGATGACATGCGGCATTCCGAAACGGGCATCCTGGCAGCCGTGGCGTCGCGGTCGGGTGAGCGGGCCCATGATATTGCAAAAGAGTTCGGCATCCCCCGCCACTATGGAAGCTACGACGAGCTTTATCGCGACCCCGATGTGGATGCGGTCTACGTCGCCACCCCCCACAATTTCCATTTCGAGCAGTCGGCCGCGGCCCTGCGTCACGGAAAGGCGGTCCTGTGCGAGAAGCCGCTGACCGAAAGCCTTGAGAAGAGCAGTGCGCTTGTCGATATTGCCCGCGATACCGGGGTGTACCTCATGGAAGGGATGTGGACCTGGTTCCTGCCCGCCATCAGGAAAGCTAAGGAGTGGGTCATCCAGGGCCGGATCGGCACCATCCGGCACATCCATGCCAGCTTCGGATACCCCCTGGCATACGACCCGGAACATCGGGGGTACAATCCCGACCTGGCGGGCGGCGTCCTGCTCGACATGGGCATCTACCCGCTGGCCCTCGCACGGCTGTTCATCGATGAAGAACCCGTCAGCACCCACGTTACGGCGCACCTGGCGCCCACCGGCACGGACGACGACATCAGCTGGTTGATGGAATACCCGGGATCCGTGGCTTTCCTCTCCGCCTCCTTCCGGGTGAAACTGCCCAATTGGGCTTACATTTCAGGGGACAGGGGGATGATCGCCATCCCCGACTTCTGGCGGGCGAACGAGTGCTACCTCTATGAGGGGGAGAAGCTGGCGGATCATTTCACCGACGGGAGGAAAGGCACCGGGTTCGAGTTCGAGATCGATGGGGTGGGACGGGACATGATCGCCGGGAAGGTCCAATCTGATATCGTGCCCCATTCTGCAAGCACCTGGTTCATCCGGCGGATGGAGGAGATCAGTAACCATCGGCGGGGAGGGTGAAGGCCATTTTTACATGCCCTTATCCTTGCACCAAACTCTTGACCTTTTCACCTAAATTGCCTATCTTTAGCTTCAGATAATAACCAAACTGAAGTTTACCAGCGCCTTTCGGATAATCCCACGAGGTAATTCGTTAAGCACCGATCCATGCATCCAATGGATGGATGAACACCAGGTAAGGAAGGGAAATCCGTTCGACTGCTTGCTCCTGTAACTCTGCCTTCCGTTATGAAACCAACAAAAACAAGGGATATGAAACTCAAGACCCTGCTGCTTCTAGTTCCGGGATTTTTCTTGCTATTCCACATGGCCTTTTCGCAAACCAGCATCCCGGGAGGGAACATCTCCGGCACCTGGACCCAGGCCGGCAGCCC
>CAYLTG010000126.1:0-4949 GCA_964386225.1 uncultured Bacteroidales bacterium | reverse complement strand
GGCTTGGATTTCAGCCTCTCGTGGAACTTTCCCCATTCCAGCCGGTCCATGTGCATCAACAAGGGCGACCCGTCCTCCCCCCCGGATGCCGACGGATCGAGGGCAGACATGGGCGCGATCCCGTATATCATCCCGTATGGCACCTACTTCAACGGCGGGGATTTCTGCGGCACCATGACCACTGCCGGCAGTCCCTGGATCATCGAAGGTGCCGTGAATGTGCCGGTGGGTTGCGAGCTGACTGTACAGCATGGGGTGGAAGCCATCTTCTGGTACCGGGAGCCGCTGAATGTATATGGCCGATTGGAAGTGCAGGGGGAGTCGTGGGACAGGGTCCGTTTTACGGATGGCCCCTCAGGGTGGAAAGGGATCAGGTTTTACGAAACGAACTCCAACGGGCAGGACAGCAGCAGGCTGGAGCACCTCCTGATCGACTACGTCTTTTTTGCCGATGCGCATGCCGAGGGCGGAGGATTGTTCTTCCAGAACAGTTCCGACGTCAGCGTGAGTCAGTGCGAGATCACCAACTGTTTCATTGTCGGATCCGTGGCTGCTTACGGAGCCGGCATCTACTGCGATCATTCCAGCCCGGTCATCACCGATATAAGCATACACGACAATGAACTGGAAGGCCCCGTTACATATGGCGGGGCGATCTACTGTCATACCAACTCCGACCCAAAGATCACCAATGCACAGATCTACGACAACAACATGGATGCGACTGACCAGGCCCGGGGAGGAGGTATCATGCTGGTCAATTCCGACCCCGTCCTGGTGAACCTCACCATCGCCCAGAATACCATGTCGGGAAGCCTTCAGCAGGGAGGTGCGATCTTTCTGAGTGGTGCTGATCCTGTCATCCGGAATTCCATTTTCCGGGGAAATGACAATGCAGAGATCTACCTTGAGGATGGCACCCCGGCAATTACCTATTCCAACATCCAGGGAGGATCGGGGGAACCCTGGTTCGGCACCGGGTGCATCGATTCGGATCCCTTGTTCGCGGACCCGGCCTCCGATGATTTCCACCTCACTTGGGACAATTACCCGACCCCCGATGGTACCAAATCGCCCTGCATCGATACCGGGGATCCACTATCGTCCCCGGATCCCGACGGCACCACGCGCGACATGGGAGCCCTCTATTTCTACCAGGCCTACCACCTCTGCGGAAGCATCAACGGCATCCTGAGTGCGGCAAACAGCCCCTACCTCATCACCTGCAATGTGGCCGTTGAATCCACGGAGCAGCTGGTGATCGAGCCGGGTGTGGAGATCGTATTCCTCGGCAATTATGCGTTCAGCGTCTATGGCCGCTTGCTGGCCGTGGGATCGGAGTCGGATTCCATTGTCTTCAGCGCTTTCGACGGACCCACCGGCTGGCGGGGCATCCGTTTCCACAACACGGAGACCAACGGCCTGTCCCCTTCATTGTTAAGCTACTGCCACATCAGCGGCGGGGTGGTCTTCGACGACTATTCGGGAAGCATCGACGAATGGGGTGGTGGCATCCTGGTCAACCAGTCTTCGGACCTCACCATCGAACACACGACCATCGAGGACAACAGGGCTTTCGGGAACGGCCTGGGGGGAGGTATCTACTGTTATGAGTCCGACATCACCCTGAGCCATTGCGTGATCCGTGACAATTACGCCGGCTATTCCGGCGGTGGGCTCTACCTCAACGCTTCAGATGTCGACATGGACCACGTGTTCGTTACCGGCAACTACGCGCCCACCCAGGGTGCCGGGATCTACCTGTCCATGGGCGCTGCCCCGCAGATCGACCGTGTGACCGTCGCCGGCAACTGGGGAGCCCTTTTCGGCGGGGGGCTGTTCGTTGACAATTCCTCGCCGGTGGTGACCAACAGCATCCTCTGGGGCAACGACAATGCCGATGTGGAGGAATACGGGACCTGCGCCACCCAGATCTCCTACTCGGATATTGAGGGGGGATGGACAGGGATCTCGAACATCGCCCTGGACCCGCTCTTCACCGATCCGGGAGAAAATGATTACTCCCTGTCATGGGCTCATTATCCCGATCCCGATGAAACGAGGTCGCCCTGCATCGATGCCGGCAGTCCGGCAGCTCCGATGGATCCGGACGGGACCCAGGCGGACATGGGGGCGCTGCCATTCGAGCAGACCTACACGGTCCTGGCAGGAGGCGATATCAGCGGAACGATCACCTGTGCCGGCGGCCCCTACCGGGTAACCGGCGACCTGACGGTTCCTGCCGGCCAGGAGCTTGTCATTGAACCCTGCGTGTACCTGATTTTTACCGGGAAATACCGCCTCAACGTCAATGGCCGCCTGCTGGCCGAAGGAACCCCTGAGCAAAAGATCACCTTCTACCCTGCTGACACCGCGGAAGGCTGGATGGGCATCCGGTTTCTCAACCTGAACACCAATGGTCAGGATTCATCGAAGCTGGTCCATTGCAGGATCAGGCATGGCAATGCCGACGGGTATAACCAGAACGGGCAGGGGGGAGGTCTTTATGCTTCTTCCTCTTCCAACCTGCTCATCAGCGATTGCCTTTTCTACCGGAACCGCGCTGTATACGGGGGTGCCATTTATTTGACAAGCAGCAGCTCACCATTGATCAGGCGAACCGTACTGGAAAGCAACCGCTCCACATACGGCGGAGCGATCGGAGCTTATGGCAATGTATATGCCAATATTCAAAATTGCATAATGATGCGCAATGTGGCAGTTTATGGTGGCGCGGTGTGGGCAAAATCCTGTGCTCCAAGTTTTTCTGGTACAAGCCTGCTGAAAAACCGTGCAACGAAATTTGGAGGTGCGCTTTATCGGTCGGGAGGGCAGGTCCCCCTTTTCGATGAAACGAACAGGTGCAACATCTACGACAACTATGCGGATCAGGCAGGGTTGGATTTTTATACCGAAGAGGATATGACTGTGCCGCCGGTGACCTATGTCTACCTTGATTCTGCCTCCGTTGAAACCCATCAGGACCATTTCTCCCATCCGGAACATCTTTTTGAAATTGAATCATTCCACCGTGCCATTGAGCAGGAGCAGGCTGACCTGTTTGTGAGTCCCGATGGCTCCGACGAGAACAGTGGATTGTCAAGCTCTGCGCCTCTGAAAACAATGAAGAGGGCATTTATGAAGATACTGGCTACCGGTTCGGACCCCCATGTGATCCACCTGGCAGATGGAACCTATTCCAGGACTTCCACCGGGGAGACCTTTCCTGTGAACCTTCGCGACCACGTGACCCTGAGGGGCGAAAGCCGGGAAGGAACGATCATTGACGGCGAGGACGCCTACCAGCTTTTGACATCTTATGCAGATGTCAACGATTCCGTGACGGACCTGACTTTGCAGAACGGATACAGGGACGGTGAAGGAGGTGCGGTTCTCATCGAGCACTATTCAAATCCCGTTTTCCACCAGGTGACAATGCAAAACAATTACGGGGAAAATCACGGAGGAGCCGTCTGGTGTTACGATCATTCAAGTCCTGTGTTCTCCTTTGTTGACTTCACGGATAACTACAGCGACACATATGGCGGTGCCTTCTATGGTCAGAGCAGTGACACCCTGGTTTTCGATCATACTGTGTTCAGTTCAAATACTGCCCGGCATGGCGGAGGCGGGCTTCAGGCTTCGTACAATGGTTATTGCCGGATCAAATCATGCGATTTCACTGCCAACAACGTATTCAACGGGGATGGTGGAGGATTGAGGCTCATGCAGCAGGCAAACCGGTTGGATAGCGTGACCATTGCAGGCAATGAGTCCATCGGGTACGGTGGCGGACTGGCACTGTGGAATGCTGAATTTCAGGCATTTGCTACTGTATGGGAAAATAATACCGCACAGGGGGATGGTGGTGGGATCTATGCCTATCAAGGGAATGATCTCTTCCTGGAGGACGTGGTTTTTACCGGCAATTCCTCTTATCGGGGAGGGGCGATCTATGAATTCCTTTGGAGCAGCCTGATGATCAAAAATGGCCTGGTGGCAAACAACACCACCGTGGAATATCCCTTTTCAAATGGTGAGGGAGGAGCTTTCTGCCTCAATGACGTGGAAACGGAGCTTTTCAATGTGACCATGGTTGGAAATGTGGCAGATGGTGACGGAGGGGCGATCTTCTGCCAGAACAATACCTACTCCATCCAGAATTCCATCTTTTGGGACAATGTTCCTGAACAGGTATATGTTTATACCGGCACAACTGTGGATATCAATTATTGTGATGTAGAAGGCGGCTGGCCAACCGGTACGGGAAACATCAATGTTACCCCGGGTTTCACAATGGTTGGTGACAGCTATTATAGCCTGGATGCCGGTTCTCCCTGCATCGATGCCGGCAATCCCGACACCACCGGGATGAACCTCCCCCTCTTCGATCTTGATGGCAACCCCCGGATCTGCAGTGGCACCATCGACATGGGCGCCTATGAATATTTTAACGGGATTGAAATAGCTGTAAAAGTCTTTCTCCAGGGACCGCACCAGGGGAGCAAGATGGAAACGGACCTCATGGACCTTGGCAGCCTGCCTTTCATGCAGCCCTATTCACAAGCTCCGTGGAGTTACGGCGGCCCCGAGGAGGTCTCCTCCTTCCCCGACCCCCAAGTGGTTGATTGGCTCCTACTTGAAGTGCGGGATGCCGCGGATATCACCCTTGCCACGCCGGCCACCGCCATCGGGCGTCAGGCGGTCTTCCTCCTGTCCGACGGCACCGTCACCGGCATCAACGGATTCAATCCCAGGTTCGGAGACCAGATTGCGAACAACTGTTATGTGGTCGTCTGGCACCGCAACCACCTTCCTGTCATTTCGGCCGTCCCCCTGCCGGAGATCGCCGGCGTCCACACCTATGACTTCACCACAGCTGCGGGCCAGGCTTACGGAACCGATGCGCAGACCGATCTGGGAGGCGGCGTTTATGGCATGTATGGAGG
>CAYLTG010000125.1:0-8966 GCA_964386225.1 uncultured Bacteroidales bacterium | reverse complement strand
TTTGCAAAAATATTTCATTCGTCAGGGAGGGCAAAATAAATTTTATAATTTTGCTTGGAAACCGCGGATTTCGGAAACCGCGGGAAAATTGAGCAATCTGAGTGCATTTAAAGTGATACCCATGAAAAGAGACGAATTAGTATTCGAGATATTGAAAAAAGAAGCCGACCGCCAGCGGTTCGGCATCGAGCTCATTGCTTCCGAGAATTTTGTCAGCAACCAGGTGCTTGAAGCCATGGGGTCGGTCATGACCAACAAATATGCGGAAGGGTACCCGGGCCGCAGGTATTACGGGGGATGCCAGCATGTGGACGAGACCGAGCAGCTGGCCATCGACCGCCTGTGCCAGCTTTTCGGGGCCGAGTGGGCCAACGTGCAGCCCCATTCCGGGGCCCAGGCCAACATGGCGGTATTCCTCACCCTGCTCAAGCCCGGTGACACGTTCATGGGCCTCGACCTGTCCCATGGGGGCCACCTCTCGCATGGATCGGCCGTCAATTCCTCCGGGATCCTCTATAACCCGGTAGCCTATGAAGTGAACGAGGAGACCGGCCTGGTGGACTACGACAAGATGGAGGAGACGGCTTTGCGGGTGAAGCCCAAGCTGATCCTGGCGGGCGCCTCGGCCTACAGCAGGGACTGGGATTACAAACGGATGCGTGCCATCGCCGACAAGATCGGGGCATTCCTGATGGCCGATATCGCCCATCCTGCCGGCCTCATCGCCACCGGCCTGCTCAACGACCCGCTCAAATACTGCCATGTGGTCACCTCCACCACCCACAAGACACTGCGCGGTCCCCGCGGCGGCATCATCATGATGGGACAGGATTTTGACAATCCCTTCGGAAAGACCACGCCCAAGGGGGTGATCCGTAAGATGTCCTCGCTGTTTGATTCTGGGGTGTTCCCCGGGATCCAGGGCGGCCCGCTGGAGCATGTGATCGCCGCCAAGGCAGTCGCCTTCGGCGAAGCGCTCACCAAAGAGTTCAAGGCCTACATGAAGCAGGTGAAAAAGAACGCAGAGGTCATGGCGGATGCTTTCGTGGAAAAAGGATATCACGTGATCTCCGGAGGCACCGACAACCACCTCATGCTGATCGACCTGCGGAACAAATTCCCCGACATTACCGGGAGGCAGGTGGAGAACACCCTCGTCGAAGCCGATATCACCGTGAACAAGAACATGGTGCCGTTCGACAGCCGCTCACCCTTCCAGACCTCAGGGCTCCGGATCGGTACGCCGGCTATTACCACCCGCGGCCTCAAGGAAGAGCATATGCCGGTGATCGTCGACCTCATTGATGAAGTGATCTCGGACATTGAAAATGCCGACCTCATCCCCAGGATCAGGAGGCAGGTCAACGAGATGATGGCCGAGTTCCCCATGTTCGTATCGTGACACGGTCCCGGGGGGAAGACCATTTGAAGGAGTTTCCGTAGATTTGTGGAAACTCTTTTTTTTATGCCTGACAATAAATCAAGCCACGACGTGAAACTGAACTACAAGATCTGGCTCTCCACACCCGACGACAAAGGCATCATGGGCGACGGCAAATGGCAGATCCTCAAGGCGATCCAGGAGCACGGGTCGCTGCGCGCCGCCACCAAGGCCCTCGGCATCACCTACCGCCGCACCTGGGGCGACCTGAAGGATATCGAGGAGGTCCTGGGCATCAACCTCCTGGACAAGACCCGCGGGGGCAAGGACGGCGGACAGACCCAGCTGACCCCCGAAGGCAAGGAGCTCGTCAGGGCTTTCGACGAATTGCACGGGAAAGCAGATATCTACATGGACACCCTGTTCGAAGAGTTCAGGCAGAAGCTGGCCGGCATCCTCCCGTTCTAACTGAGCTGTTTCTGGTAAATGCGGTAGCGTTTGTACACTCTGCCTCCCATCTTTTCCATTTCCATCCGTATCTTGTAGTGGGTCTCCATCTCCAGGTGGCTGTCGATGTGGGTCAGCCCCGCCTTCTTTGCCTCCTCGAGCAGGTGGATGCCCAATACGGTATCAAGGCCCCCTTTCTGATAGTCCGGGCGGATGGCCCCGAGCATCAGGCTGAGCCGACTGGTCTTCTTCTGCGACCGGAGGATGTGAAACACCCCCGTGGGCAGGACGTACCCCCTGCTTTTCCTGATCCCGTCGGTGATGTCGGGGATCCCCAGGATGAACGCCACAACCTCCCCGTTCCCGTTCAGGAGGATCTTGATGAACCTGGGGTCGAGGATCAGGAAGTACCGGGAGGCGAACTCCCGCATCTCTTTCTCCGTGAGTTCGGTGAAGGCATAGATCTCGCGGAAGGTCTCGTTCATGAGGGATAGCACCGGAACGATCCAGGGCCTGATGTCGCGTTTCGACCGGAGCTTCACCAGTCTGACCCCGCCGTTGTTGCGGATGGTCCTTTCGTATATCTTCCTGTAGAATGCCGGTATTTCATCGGGGACAGGGACCTCGTACACCACCAGGTCGAGCTTCTTGGTGAAACCGTGCCCCTCCACGTAATCGACCATGTAGGGATAGTTGCAGTTGGAGGTGATCACCATCGGTGCGTCAAAACCATCGATCAGCAGGCCCTGGGGGTCCTTGTCAGAAAATCCCAGCGGCCCGACGAGCAGGTCGGTGCCTTTTTCCCTTGCCCATGACTCCACGTGTGCCAGCAGGGCTGAGGCCACTTCCGGTTCCTCAAAGGTCTCCAGGAAACAGAACCGGGCGTAGTTCTCGTTCTTTTCCAGGTTGTACTTCCGGTTGATGATCCCCATGATCCGGCCCACCGGCACCTTCCCCCGCCAGGCCAGCAGCAGCAGGGTGTCGGAATAGGAGAACGCGGTATTCTTCCGGGGATTGAAGAAGACCCGTTCATCCATGTATACCGGGGGCACCCAGTTGGAATGGCCGCGGTGGATCTTCGCCGGAAGGTGGATGAAGTGCCTGAGCTCCCTTTTGCCAGATACCTCTTTGATGGTTATTTCCATGCAGGGTCAGGAGTTGGGTTTGTGTTGCAGGTGGTCATGGATCGTGCGAGAAAAAGAGTATAAAGGCCATGTGACAAGCCCGGCGGCCAGGATGTCGATCACGTAATGGGCCCGGATGTAGACCGTTGACATGACCAGCAGGAGCGCCACCGGAAGGATGTACTTCAGGAGCGTGCGAGCATACCTTGCGCTGAGGAGCACCAGCATGATGCAAATGCTCACATGCGAGCTCGGAAAGGCCCCGGTGGGCGCTTCACCCAGTTGCTGGATCAGCCGCATCACCGGCCCGAAGAAGTATCCTCCGGGCAGGGGGGGCCAATCCGTGAAATAGAACTGCGGCCCGCCGACGGGAAGGAGGATGAAGACCAGGTAAAAGATGAAAAAGGAATGCAGGATGATGAACATCACCCGGTTCGCATCCCTGAGGCCCCGGGTAAAGTAGATGTGCAGGGGTACAACCAACAACATGATGTAATAGGAGAAGTACCCGAAATACATGGCCTCGGCAAACCAGTTCCAGGGCATGGCCAGGGCGAACGATTCGGATGGTTGGAACCCGAACAGGTTATTTTCCACCCCGCTGAAGAACGGGTCCAGGTCTTCGCTGAACAGGAAATTGTTCAGCTTATCGGTCTCGCCGTAAAGATAGGCCAGCATCGCAAGGGGAAAAAGCAGGCGGACGATCTCCAGGGCCCGCCTTTGATTTGATGAGGGCCTCGCCAGGGCCAGGGTGATGACCGTCAATACGCCGGCGATGCGGACAAGGAGAAGTGAAAGGGCACCGGGAACCGCCGAATGATGAAAAGCAAGGAGTAAGCCTGTGAGGATCAGGTAGGTGCACAATGCCACCTCGGAAAGATAAAAGGACCCCGACAAACGCATGTCAATGAAGCATATTAAAGACACCAGCCGGCTCAAAAATACGTTTTTATCCGATTTAGATATAAAAATTTCAATATGTTCCAGGCCCCGCACGGTGATGGATTATCCGTACATTTGTCAGACAGTGTATACCATGAGACGGATCAGGCGCACGGGGCTCTTTTTGCTGTTGCTGGCAACGGTCATCCTGACCCTGTACCTGGCCATGCCCCCCTTCCTGGCGCTGGACAGGCCCGTTGACAGCCGCAACGTGCTTGTCGAGGCCTGGGTCCCGGCAAGTGAGATGGAGAATGCGGTCCGCACGCTCGCGCAGGATCCCGGCATCGATTTCTTTGTCGTGGGACGCGCCTATCCGCCCTTTCATCCCGATGACCTGCCGCCCTGGCCGTCAGGCGAGGCCTCCGGCAAGGAGGACGCAAGGGCCGGTGTTTGGCTTTATGCCAATTCCTCCCTCGAATTCAGGCTTCCGGGATCTGTCACTGCCGTGTTGAAGGATACGGTAACCCTGGTCCTTTCCGTCCGGGGACAGGCTGCATCCGGTTTCGGGGCCCATTTCCGCCTGGTGGTAAACGGCCGCGCCGTGATGGGAGGATTCGCCGGTGAGGACCCCGAAGAACAGTCCTGCACCTGGATCAGCCATGGCGAGCCCATGCGGTCGGTATTCGTCCGCTTCAACAACGACCTGAAAGCCGATACAGCCGACAGGAACCTGATGGTGCTGGCCCTCGTCATCGATGGGAACCGCATCGTTGCGAACCAGGCGACAACCAGGATCACACGCGACATGAACAGCGGTACCACGGGATTCCGCTCGCAGGCGGCAGAGACCGCGGATTACCTGGTCGGCATCGGGATCTCACCCGGGAGGGTGCATGCGGTCGATTTCCATGCGCCGGAACGGAACCTGACCCTCGCCTCCGCGCATGCCTTCAGGGAGTATTCCGGGAATACCGGCATCGGTTCTTTCAATGTGGTCTCCTCAGGCCTGCACTGCCGGCGCACCTGGCTCTCATACAGGAAAACGTTCGGCGGGGAGGCCCGGGTGGGGGTCCTGAACTTCCACCCGAATGGGTATACCCGGAAAAGCGAATTCGGGAACCGGCCCTTCGCGTTGAGCCTCGCCGACGAATTCATTTCATACGTGCTGGTCTGGTCAGGAATTGCCATTTGAAGACTAATCCGCCACATGGCCTAAACATTCCGGGCATTGTGGTGTTGTGATAGCAAACGTGAGAAAACATCAGGATTGACATCAAAAATATTGCCTTCCGGCCGAATGAGATCCCTGGCCATCTCCTTTTCAAAGAAGGTTGAAGCAATGGAACGATCACAAAAACCACACATTATCATAAAATTGAATTATGGATACATACGGAATCAGTAAGATGTTAAGCGACCTCGGGCTCGAGGCGGTGAACAACGGTGCCTCCACGGGTGCGGAATGGTTTGAGACCACCGGGGAGGTCCTCGGGTCGTATTCCCCGGCCGACGGGCAGTTGATCGGCAGTGTCAGGCAGGCCAACTGGGACGACTATGAGAAGATCGTAGCCAAGGCGCAGGAAGCGTTCAGATACTGGCGCATGGTGCCCGCGCCCAAGCGGGGCGAGATCGTCCGCCAGATGGGGGAGGAGCTCCGCAAATACAAGGAACCGCTTGGGAAACTGGTATCCTATGAGATGGGCAAGGTCTACCAGGAGGGGCTGGGCGAGGTGCAGGAGATGATCGACATCGCCGACTTCGCCGTTGGCCAGTCCAGGCAGTTGTATGGTTTCACCATGCACTCCGAGCGCGAGAAGCACCGCATGTACGAGCAGTACCACCCGCTGGGCATCGTCGGTGTGATCACCTCCTTCAACTTCCCGGTGGCCGTGTGGGCCTGGAATACCATGATCGCCCTCATCGCCGGCGATGTGGTCATCTGGAAGCCATCTTCCAAGACCCCGCTGTGCGCCATCGCCGTGCACAACATCATGAAGGACGTGCTGGTCCGCAACGAGGTGCCGGAAGGTGTCATCAACCTCACGGTGGCCAGCTCCAAATACATCGGGGATGATTTCCTGAAGGACCGCAGGGTGCCCCTGATCTCCGTCACCGGTTCGGTGGCCGTCGGAAAGCGGGTGGCCCGCCTGGTCGGCGAGCGCCTGGGCAAGACCATCCTGGAACTGGGCGGCAACAATGCCATCGTTGTTTCGCAATATGGCAACAAGAACATGGCGTTGCGGGCCAGCATGTTCGGCGCCGTGGCCACCGCAGGGCAGCGCTGCACCTCCACCCGCCGGCTGATCATCCACGAATGCATGTACGACATCTTCAGGGACAAGCTGATCGCCGCCTACAAGCAGATCAAGATCGGCCACCCGCTGGATGAAAGCAAGTTCGTCGGTCCCCTGGTGGACAAATCGGCCGTGGAAGCGTTCAAACATGCCCAGGAGCAGGTGGTGAAGGAAGGCGGAAAGATCCTTTTCGGGGGCCAGGTCCTCGAAGGGGAGGGGTTTGAAGCGGGCACCTATGTGATGCCCTGCATCGCGGAAGCAGAGAACCACTACCACATCGTCCAGGAGGAGACCTTCGCACCCATCCTCTACCTGATGAAATACAAGACCATCGAAGAGGCCATCGAGATGCACAACAACGTGCCCCAGGGGCTCTCCTCGGCCATATTCTCCAAGAATATCCTGGAGACCGAGCGTTTTCTCAGCCACGAGGGGTCCGATTGCGGCATCGCCAACGTGAACATTGCCACCAACGGGGCGGAGATCGGCGGCGCCTTCGGCGGTGAGAAGGACACCGGCGGCGGCCGCGAGTCCGGCTCGGACGCCTGGAAGGCTTACATGCGGCGCCAGACCAACACCATCAACTTCGGCACCGAGCTGCCGCTGGCGCAGGGGATCCGGTTCGATGCGTTCGATGATTGACACCCTACGAGGGTTAGCTAACCCTCGTAGGGTATTAATAAGCCTCGTTGAAATTGAAATAGAACCCCTGCGTTTCCCGGCCGAAGCCGATGTCGATCCGGAGGTTCATCCGGGGCTGGACCTCAAGGCGGTAGCCGATCCCGAAATTGGGCAGCCAGTCCTGGAAATCCCTCACCCTGTCGCCGAGGGTCCCGACCCCGGCCCAGATGACAATCCCGTGAGGGCTCAGGTTGCCGTCCCTTTTCAGGAACATGTGGCGGTATTCACCGAGCATGAAGTACATCGATTCGTCGCGGTAACGCCCCCAGGTATATCCCCTCAGGTCGAAGGGTGTGCCCGGCTGCGACATCTCGCCGAAAGGCACGTCCCCTTTGCCGAACCGGCCCCTGACCTGTGCCGCGACGGTCCTTCCGTCCCGTTTGATCCTCCAGTATTTCCGAAGGTCGAAACCGTACACCTGGTACGCATTGTCCCCTCCCAGGTAAGGACCGTAAAAACCGGCGGAAAGTTCTACGAACGCACCCTTCCAGGCATTGACCGGAATATCGCGGGTGTCATATTGGAAGACGACCCCGATGCCGGCATTGAATGGCTTGTCCTGGTATTTGATGAAATACGGGTCGGATGCCACGCCGGGGCTGGGGTCCGTCCCTTTGGTGTAGTTCAGGTCGATGAGCGGGCCCAGGAATAGACCCTTCTTGAATTGCCAGAGGAAGCGGGGGTAGAATTGCCACCAGGTGCGGTTGTATGCCGTGGTCGAGTCCCCTTTTTCGGTGGTGTATCCCCGGTCATAGCCCACCCCCCAGTAATTGTCGGGCATGTCCTTGAAGTTGATGTCGGAATAGATCCGCAGCTTGTCCTCGAACCAGAAAGAGGTCGCCTTAGACCCGATGAAAAAGGCACCGGTGGAGGAAAAGCCCAGCATCATGGGTGCCGACGATCGTTGTATGAGGCTGTCCTTCGGGTTGGTCTTGAATGATATCATCACGCCGCCTGCGATCGTGAAACCCAGTTCGGGGGTATAGGCCGGCCCCGCCAGGGGCAGGACCATCACCTTCCCCTTGTCGATCTTTTCCTGTTTTTTGGCTTTTCGCATTTCCTTTTTCTCTTCTTTCGAAAGGTCCTGGGAAATCACCGGGTCGGGCAGGATGAGGACCAGCAGCAGGATCAGGACAGGTGTCAGGAAGCAGGCAGGACGGTTCATGTCTTTGGGATTGATGATTAAAAATACTCAATTTAATCCAACTGCCATCAACCGGACCCACCCTGCGCGGCTTTCAACCCTCGCAGGGTATCAAAAAAGCAGCAGGCCTGCCATGAAAACAACCGCACCGATCACCATCAGGTACAGGGTGTACGGGATGATGTCGCGGGCCTGAAGCCCGGTGATGCCCAGCAGGGGCAAGGCCCAGAAAGGCTGCAGCATGTTGGTGATCTGGTCGCCGTATGCCAGCGCCATGACGGCCTTGCCCAGCGGGATGCACAGGTTTTCGGCCGCCTCCACGATGATGGGGCCCTGCACGGCCCACTGCCCGCCGCCGCTGGGGACGAAGATGTTGACCAGGCCTGCGCTGAAAAAGGTGAACACCGGGAAGGTGGTCTCGTTGGAGACCTCCATCAGGAAATTTGAGAACACCTCCACCAGCCCGCTGTATTTCATGATGCCCATGATCCCGAAATAGAGGGGGAACTGGATGAGGATGCCTGCGGCGGCGCCCATGGCGTTCTTTGCTGCATCCAGGAACCGGGCGATGGTGCCGCACATCAGGATGCAAAGCCCCAGCAGCAGGAAGTTCAGGTAGTTGGGGTCGACCACCGAAAAGTCACCGGCCAGGAACGCCTTGTAAGTGGCAACGAAGATCAGGACCCCGCCCAGCGACAGGGCAGCGACACGGGAATGGTCGATCCGCTCGGCACCCGTGGCCTCATTACTTGTTTTCTCCTCCTGTTTCTCTCGTTCCGGCAGGGAAGTTGACGCCGAAGGGACGGCACCCTTGCCCGCCAGGTAGAGGGCTGCGGGGATGAGGAATAAAAGGACCGCGGCGAGTGTGAGGTTCATCGGGGAGAACACCGTTTGCCCGAAGGTGACCGGCGGGATATCCTGCCCCACGAGGGACAGGAAATGCCCCGCCTCGGCCACCTTGAGCGGAGCCGACCCCGAAATGCCTCCGTGCCAGACCATCAGCCCTGCACAGC
>CAYLTG010000124.1:1584-9002 GCA_964386225.1 uncultured Bacteroidales bacterium | reverse complement strand
TGGGCCCCCGTCAGCGGGAAGTTGGTGGTGCTGTGGTTGAAGGCCCCCACGGCCGATCCGTCGGGGTGGCAGGCCAGGCATGCATTGCTTTCATAGACGTAACCCGGGATACCCTCGTGCTCGTCGTCGGTCTCTCCCTGCTCGTGGCAGGTGAGGCAGGTGAAGAGGGCATAGTTCGAAGGGTCGGTATGGCAGTCGGCGCACTGGTCCCACTCGCCCTGGTGCTCCCCGCTGTAAATGGGGAAGTACTGGGCATCGTGCTCGAAGGTGGAGGGCTCCCAGGCCGACTCGGTGTGGCAGGCCTCGCAGTCGGTGGGGAACTGGGCGGACAGGTGGTTGGGATCGGTGGTCTGGGTGTAGTCCTCCTCATGACAGCCGAAGCAGGTGTTGGGTGTCGTCGTGTAGTTGCCGGCATGGCAGGAGAAGCAATCCTCGGCCACCAGCGCATGGGCACCGGCCAGCAGGTAGTAGTCGTTGTGCACCGGGAATGCGGCAGGCTCCCACTCGGGCTGGGTGGTGTGGCACAGCTCGCAGTCGGTGGAAAGCCCAAGCTGAACGTGGCTGGGGTTGGCCGATTCATTGTAGGCTGGTGTATGGCACCCGGCACATTCGTTGGGTGTGTTGGTGTAATCGCCGGCGTGGCAGTCGAAGCAGTTGTTGAGAATGGGCGCATGGGCGCCGGTGAGGGCGTAAAAATCGTTGTGGTTGTCGAACAGGGCCGGCTGCCAGTCGGGTGCCGTCGAGTGGCAGAGCTCGCAAGCATTCTCCAGCCCCAGCTGCAAATGGGCCGGGTTGATGCTCTGGTTGAAATCCTCCACATGGCAGTCGTAGCATACGGTGGAGGTGCCGGCATAGCCTTCCGAGTGGCACTCGATGCATTCGGTGGTGGTATGTGCCCCGGTCAGCGGAAATGCGGAGGCGTTGTGGTTGAAGCTGTCGTCGTCGGCCTCGCCGTTGGGGTGGCACTCCAGGCAGGCCGGGCTCTGGTAGAGGTAACCGCCCACCTCGTCATGCTCGTCGTCCATCTCGCCCTGGTTGTGCGCATGGCAGTCGGTGCAGGTGAACACAGCATAGCTCGACGGGTTGGGATGGCATTCGTTGCAGCTGATCCACTCCCCGTTGTGGCTTCCTGAATATACCGGGAAGTACTGGGCGTCGTGCAGGACGAACTCGGCCGGTTTCCAGCCGGGCTCGGTGGTGTGGCACTCGTCGCAGTTGGTCGGTATGTTGGCCGCAAAGTGGTTGGGATTGGCGGTGGCACTGTAGTCGCCCTGGTGGCAGCTGAAGCATTCGGGGGAGGCGGCGGAATAGGGCTCGCCGGGCACGTGGCATTTAGAGCAGTCGTTGATGGCATGTCCTTCGTTAAGGGGGAAGAAAGCATGGTTGAAGCCGGTGCCTGTCCATGCGAACGCATTGATGGAGTGGCAGCTGCTGCAGTCGGTGGAGAACCCGCTGAGCACGTGGTCGGGATCTTTGGCCGCCTGGTAGTCCTCCTGGTGGCAGTCGATGCACTCCACACCCAGGGGTTCGAACTCCAGGAGGGAGGCCGAGGGGTGGCACTGGTAGCAGTCGGCGGCATTGTGCGCACCCATCAGGGGGAAGCGGCTCAGCTGGTGCACCTCGGTGATGTTGGCTACGATCCAGGAGCGCGGCGTATGGCAGCGGGCGCAGTCGAACCCGACGGTCTGGTTGTGCATGTCGGTGTGGCACGTCATGCATTCGGGCTCCGCCTCTTCGAATTTGAGGGTCGGATGGCACAGCTTGCAGTTGACCTCCCGGTGCATCCCCTCCAGGGGGAAGCGGGTTTTGTTGTGGTCGAAGGAGAGGGTCCCGGGCTGGATCTTCCATCCTTCGGAGGTGTGGCAGTCGTCGCACGACAGGTCGAAGTCGTCGCCGTGGGGTGACTGACCCAAAGAAGGGACAGCCAGCCACAGGAGCAGGATCATTTGTGACAGTCTTCGCATTTGAGTTTTTCAGTTATGTAAAGGATGTAGGTGCCGCCATCCTCATGCGGGACGGGCTTGTGGCATTGATCACAGGCCACCTTCTGATGCGCCCCGTCGAGCTTGAACCGGGCGTTGTCGTGGTCGAACCTGTCGGCAGTCCATTTTTCGAAGGCGTGGCAGCTGGCGCAGTCGTTTGCTCCGTCCTTGAAGAACTGTCCGTAATGAACATCCCGGTGACAGCTTGTGCAGTGGTTGCCCAGGTCACCGAAGTGCTGGCTGTGGGACCCGTCGGCCTCTTTCCTGAAATGGCAGGCCCGGCATGTTTGCCGTGCGTGGGCGCCCTCCAGTGTAAAAGAGGTTTTCCCATGGTCGAATTTTATCTCGCTCCAGCGGCTCTCGCCGTGGCAGCTCTCACAGGTGGCCTCCGGGTAATATTTCCTGTCGAGGTAGGGGGCGTGGATGTTCTCATGGCAGTCGACGCAGCGCATGCCGATATCCGCGAAGGCCCATCTTTCCTGTTTTTTATGGCAGGCGAAGCAGGGGGTGGCCAGGTGGGCGCCGCGCAGGGGGAATTCGCCCTCGTTGTGCCTTTCGATGGTAAAGGAGGAACCCTGGAAGCCCTCCACCGTATGGCAGCCGGCACAGTCGGGCGTCACCCCGTCGCGGGTGAACTGTCCCCGGTGGTAGTCGGCGTGGCAGTCGCTGCAGCGATCATGCGCCAGGGGGTCGGTGTAGCTGGTCTTGTGGCAGGCCTTGCAGTCCACGTATCGGTGTTTGCCCAGCAGGGGGTAGCCCGTTTTCGTGTGGTCGAAGGCCGTCATCTCCTTGATCACATGAAAGGAGACCTCCGAATGGCACTGGACGCAGTTCTGCCCGAACCGGTTGTTGTGCGGGTCCTTATGGCAGTTGGCGCAACTTTCGTAGGCCAGGCCTGCGAACTGACGGGTCTCTTTTCCGTTGAGCGTGACCAGGGGATGGCACTTTTCACAGGCCACCTCCTGGTGCTTCCCCAGCAAGGGGTAGTTGCTCTGGTCGTGGCTGAACCGGGAGGCGGGTTTGAACGCTTCGTAATCGTGGCAGGAGGTGCAGTCGCCTGCAAGTGTCTTCTGGTGATAATCCTCGTGGCAGGAGAGGCAGGCGGTGCTGAGCCCCAGGTAGGTCCTTTCCTTTTTCCGGATGGCATCGCTTTCAATGAATTTCTTCTGGTGGCAGTCGGCACATTCCCTGCGCGCATGCGCCCCTTCGAGCCGGTACCCGGCAAGGGTATGGTCGAACGATTTGGTGTCGAACCGGATCATCTCGAAGTTGCGGCCGTGGTGGTCGCTGTGGCACTGCACGCACGCCTTGCCCTTCACCTCGCGGGAGGCGTGGTACCCCTTGTCCTGGTCGATGCGGCTTTTGAGTTCCTTGTGGCAGGCGAGGCATTTGTCGTCGGAGACCTTCTCTCCCAGCACATGGCAGTCGGTGCAGTGCGACATGCCTTCGAGGTGGGCATGGTGCCGGGACAGGTCGCCGGGCGACAACTGGCCGTAGCCCGCGGTGGCGATCGTGAGGAGAAGCATGAGCAGGCCGGTGAATGTGCCGTTGATCATGATGAGTCGCTGTTCAGATGTCTATTTGTGTTTCAGGACCGCTTCACCGAATTTCTTCGTGATCTTCAGTCCGATCTTCTGTAAAAAATCCGTGGGCAATTCCCCGCCCGCAAAGATGTAGACCAGGTCATTGGGAACGGCTTTCTTTTCATCCGGGATGCCGTTGGTCAGCAGCACCCTGTCTTTTTCTATGGCCGCCACGTTGGTGTTGAAAAGGACGTTCACCCGCCCCAGGGCCATGGCATCCTTTATCCGGTCGTTGTTTTTCGGTTTGATCCGCTGGAAGGCATCCCTCCGGTACGAAAGGGTCACGTTGTTCTGCCCGGCCAGCAGCAGCGCCGACTCCACAGCCGAATCGCCGCCCCCCACCACCAGGATGTTCCTGCCGTGGATCATCTCCGGCTCGAGCAGGCGGTAGGCGACCTTTTCGGAATTTTCGCCGGGAACGTTCAGTTTGCGGGGGCTGCCCCTCCTTCCGATGGACAACAGGACTGTTTTTGCGGTCACGGCATCCCCCTTGTTCGTCTTCACGGCGAAGTGCCCGTCATGCACCTCCACCGATTCCACTTTGGTGTTCTCCTCGATGCGGATGTCGTTTTTATAGAGTGCCCGGTTCCAGATGTCGAGCAGTTCAGGCTTGCTGGTCTCGTAAAGCTTCAGCTTCCCGAACAGCGGAAGGTCCATGGTGGAGGTCATGACCACTTTCGAGCGCGGGAAGGTGAACACGGTGCCTCCCAGGGTATCCTGCTCCAGGGTCAGGAACCTCAGCTTGTTCTTTTTGGCCGTGAGCGAGGCGGAGATGCCTGCCGGTCCGGCCCCGACGATCACCAGGTCGTAATCGGCCCTGTGTTCTTTCTTCATGGTCCGGGTGATGTTCTCCACCGCCTGGCGCCCCTGCTCCACGGCATTCTTGATCAGCCCCATGCCCCCCAGCTCGCCGGCGATGTAGATGCCCGGTATGTTGGTCTGGAAGTGCTCGTCCACATGCGGTAGCTCGATGCCCCGTTTCTCGCTGCCGATGCAGAGCGAGATGGCCTGTGTGGGGCAGGCATGGAAACAGGCCCCGTGGCCTATGCAGCGGGAGGCGTTGATGGTGGTGGCCTTGCCGTTCCGGATGCCGAGGATGTCCTTCTCCGGGCAGGCCAGGATGCAGGCGCCGGTCCTGATGCAGCTGTTCACATCCACCACGGGGTGCAGCGAGACCGGCTCGAACAGCCCCTCCTGCTTCGCCTTCTCGATCTTCACTTCAACCGCCTGCGACTCCCGCCTCTGCTTCCGCAGGTAGATCATCACCACGAGGATGCAAAGCAGGGCCACGCCGCCATAGATCACGATCTGTTCAATGAGGACTTCCATGGTTAAAAGATCCATTTATACCCGAACACGATGGTCACCACCACGTGGATCACCATGATGATGAGCATGACGAGTGCGAAGGGCAGATGGGCCACATGCCAGTACTTGAACAGGTTCTGCATCAGCTGCAGCCGTTCGATCCGCTTGTTCAGCGTGATCTCGTTCCGGATGATGCCCATCACGTCCCTGATCTCGGTGCGGGACAATTTGTTTCGTTTCAGGAGTGCTTTTATCTTTCGCAGGGACCCTGAATTTTTCCCTTTTGTCGACTCAATGACCAGGTCATAGCTCTCCTGGTCCAGGTTATAGATGTTCTTGATGATCTCTCCGATGTCCTGTTTCAATCCCTTCACCTCGTTCAGGCTCAATTCCCGTCCTTCTATGGTCCGCGGGATCTGGATGTAGATGAACCGGCCGATGATCCCGCTCAGGAAAACGGCCACCATGCTCCAGAAACTGACGGCGACGAGGCCGCCGAACTTGAAGGCCGTGTGGAACAACACCAGGATGGGCCCCAGGGTGCACAGGAAAATATGGAATTCCAGCCAGTGCTTGAGCATGCCCCAGCGTGCCATGGCCCTTGATCGTTTCCTGGTCATGTAGGCCGACACCCCGATGATCATGGAGAGGGACCCGATGATGCCCAGGCCGTGGCCCCACATGCCACTGGGCTTGAGGGCCGTATGGTCGGGGTGATAGAACCGTTCTTCAAGGGCGGTGGTGTAGTAGCCGTGGCCGTCAAGAATGAGGAGAATCAGGGTCGCAATGACGACGGTGACCATCAGCAAAATATAGATCGTGTGCGCGGTTTTCGACATAATCCGGACCCTGTGCCGGGGAATTGCACACAAATATACGGGATATCGGGCAGTTTGTTGTCCCGGCTGATATTTATCAATTCAGTTCCGGACAGATGGCATGGTTGCAAAAAAAAGCCGGATGCTTCAGGGAGCATCCGGCTTCTGACAGGAAATTCTTTGCCTTTAATCCTCTTCCTGCTGCTGGGCTTCGTATTCCTTGAGCAGCTGTTGCTGGATGTCGGGCGGTACGTTGGCGTACTCGGCGAATTTCATGGAGTACATGCCGCGGCCGCTGGTGAGGGAGCTCAGCGCGGTGGCATACTTGTTCATTTCCGCCAGGGGGGCCTTGGCCTCGATCTTCTGGTACTTGCCTTCGCGGCCCATGCCCATGATCACGGCACGGCGGCCCTGGAGGTCGGTCATCACATCGCCCATCTTCTCTTCGGGCACGAGCACTTCCACATCGTACACCGGTTCGAGGATCTGGGGGCCGGCGTTCTTGAAGGCCTCCCTGAACGCGTTCCTTCCGGCCAGCTTGAAGGAGATCTCGTTGGAGTCGACCGGGTGCATCTTGCCGTCGTAGACGTAGAAGACGATGTCGCGGGCATAGGAGCCGGTGAGCGGCCCTTCTTCCATCTTCTCCATGACCCCCTTGAGGATGGCCGGCATGAACCTGGCGTCGATGGCACCGCCGACGATGCAGTTGTTCATGATGAGCTTTCCGCCCCATTCGAGCTTGATCTCATCGGAACCCCGCACGGGGAATTCCTTGGTCCACTCCATCCCTTCGGTGTAGGGCTCGATCATCATGTGCACCTCGCCGAACTGGCCGGCGCCGCCCGACTGCTTCTTGTGGCGGTAGGTGGCCTTGGCCGAACGGGTGATGGTCTCCCGGTAGGGGATCCGGGGTGCGATGAACTGGATGGGGATGTGGTCGATGTTCTCGATCTGCCACTTGGTGATGTTGAGGTGAAGCTCGCCCTGTCCGCCGAGGAGCAGTTGCTTCAGCTCCTTGGAGTACTGCACCAGGAGGGTCTGGTCCACCTTGTGCATGGCGGTCAGGATGCCGCTCAGTTTTTCTTCGTCGCCCTGATTGACGGCTTTCACGGCCACCCTGAACTTGGGTTCGGGGAACTCGATGAGGGGCAGCGCGTCGTTGCTGTTCTTGGGTGTCGTCAGCGTGGAGTTGGTAGGCGACTCCTTCAGCTTGACGGAGGCGGCGATGTCGCCGGCCACCACCTTGGTGAGCTTCTCACGGTTCTTGCCGTTGACGGCATAGAGCTGCCCGAGGCGTTCCTTGGCCCCCGTCTTGCTGTTGACCAGGTCGGCACCCTCGCTGATCTCGCCGTTGTAGACCTTGAAGAAGGAGACCTCGCCGAAGTGGGGCTCGATGGTCGTCTTGAAAATGAAAGCTGCCGTGGGAGCGGAGACGTCGTATTTCAGCTCGTTGCCTTTCTCTGATTTTTTGGCGGGCATTTCATCGGGCGACGGCGCGTTGTTGGAGATGAACTCCAGCAGCCTGTTGACGCCCATGTTGTGTTTGGAGCCGATGCAGAGCACGGGAAACAGCTCGCGGGTACGAAGTCCCACCTTGAGGGCCGAACGCATCTCGTCCTCGGTGAGGGTGCCGGCCTCGAAGAATTTCTCCATCAGCGCCTCGTCGCTGGAAGCCAGGTCCTCGATCATGGCGGCATGGCGCTCCTCGGCCGTGTCCTTCTCGCTGT
>CAYLTG010000124.1:0-1484 GCA_964386225.1 uncultured Bacteroidales bacterium | reverse complement strand
GCCAGGTCCTCGATCATGGCGGCATGGCGCTCCTCGGCCGTGTCCTTCTCGCTGTCGGGGATGTCGAGGATCTCAGCTTTCCCGCCATCCTCGGGAAACTTGAACATCTTCATCTTGAGCAGGTCGATCACCGAATTGAAGCCGGGACCGGCATTCACGGGGTACTGGCATACGGCCAGGTTGCCGAACAGTCCCTTCATCTGGGTGATGGTCTCGTCGAAGTTGGAGTTGTCGTGTTCCAGGTGGTTGACGGTGAACATCACGGGCGTGTTGTTCTTGAGGGCGTTCATCCAGGCGATCTCGGCACCCACTTCCACGCCGTTGGCGGCGTTGACCATGATCACGGCGGTGTCGGCCACGGAAAGGGCGGCGATCACCTCGCCGACGAAATCGTCGAAACCGGGGGCATCGATGATGTTGATCTTCTTGCCGTTGAACTCGGTATGCAGCATCGTGGAGAAGACAGAGTTCTGGCGCTCCAGCTCGATGGGCCTGTAGTCGGATACAGTGTTCTTGTCATCCACGCTTCCTCTCCGGTTGATCTTGCCACCTTCGAACAGCATGCATTCGGCCAGGGTGGTCTTGCCGGATTTCGCAGCACCGACGAGTGCGATATTCTTGATCTCGTTCGTTTGATAAACCTTCATTTTATATTGAGTATTAATTAATTATAAATGTCATCCCGCAAAGGGAGGCCAAAAATATAAAAAATACGGACAATTTCTGAACAAAACGATTCTAAATAACTGAAAATGATGAGGCCTTTGCGGCTCAGCCTGGCGAGATCATTTTCCTGATCGTTTCCCATTGTTCGGCAGCCATCTTTGGGCCAATCACCTCGATGGTCTTCCCGGCCAGGAGGGAGCCAAGGTTGCCGCATTCTTCCATGGTGAGTCCCTTGACAAGGCCATAGAGGAATCCGGAGGCGTAAAGGTCGCCGGCCCCGGTCGTGTCGACCACGCTGGCCGCGATGGCCCGGATGGCGGTCACCTGGCCGTCCTTCCTGACGAGGCTGCCTGACCTGCCCGTCTTCACCACGGCGATCTCGCATTGTTCACCAAATACATGCACCGCCTCGGCGGGCTCTTTGCCGGTGAAGGCGCGGGCCTCCTCCTCGTTGGCGAAGACGATGTCGACATAGTTTGCCACGATATTTTTCAGGAAGGCAAGGTTGTCCTCCACCACGTTGTAGCTGGCCATGTCGAGCGACACCTTCAGGCCGTTCTTCTTCGCCATCTTCACGGCATGCTCGATGAGGGCATGGTTTTGCACAAGGTAGCCCTCGATGTGCAGGATATCATAGCCCATGTAGAGGTCGTCGGTGAGGTCGTCGGGTGTCAGCTCCACCGCCGCCCCCAGGAAGGTGGCGAAGGTCCTCTCCGAGTCGGGGCTGATGAGCGCCATGGCCTTGCCCGAGGGGGTGTCGCTCTGCTTCAGCAGGGGGGTGATGCCGCTTTTGACCAGGTCGTCGGCGAAGAAATAGC
>CAYLTG010000123.1:0-9016 GCA_964386225.1 uncultured Bacteroidales bacterium | reverse complement strand
CCAGGTGCGCCCCGTCGACGGTGGAGAACATGTCGAAATAGTCGCCCATCTTGTCTTGCTGCGGCCATCCCACATGCGGGTCGAAGGATTCGCCCAGGGGGATATTCTGCGACCAGGTCAGGCCGCCATCCCAGGAGGCCGCATAGTAAAGCTTCGAGACGAGCTCACCCGGGTCCTCCCTGTTATCCAGCCATACCACGTCGATGCGGCCGTCGGGGGCGACCGACATGGTGCCGAACCACTGGTAGGCATTGAAGCCTGCATCGTCGTTCACCCGCACGGGATCGCTCCAGCTCAGGCCGCCGTCGGTGCTGCGTGCGAACATCACATCACAGGGGTCATCCTCCGAATAGCGCTCCACCGAACAGAGCAGGTAAACATTGTTGTGGGTGGCCCCTCCCGAGGAGTCGACGGCGATGATGGCCTGTCCGAGCAACCCGACGGGGTTGGGGCATCCGTAGCCGCCGAAGCCGATGATGCTGCCGTCGAGGCTCACCGTGGCCGCATAATCCCAGGTCATGGGGTTGCCGCCGTTCTGCGCCCCGGTGGACCGGAAGACGGCAAAATTGTTACCCTGCGACCCGGCCACGTAAAGCCTCCCTTCCGCATCCACCGTTGTGGTGCCCCAGTATGGGTCGCCCGGAATGTCGGAGCAGTCCTCGTAACTGAGCCCGGCATCGGTGGAGCGGGTGAACTTGTAGGGCGGACAGATGCTGTACGACGACCAGTAATGATAGATGTTGCCCTGGCCGGGACCGCCCGTGCGGTCGATGGTGAACCACTGCTTGTCACCGCCAAAGGCGAAGGTACCTTCGTCCCAGGTGGCTCCGCCATCGGCCGACTTGTAGACATCGCAGAAATAATCCCCGCCGTAAACGGTGAGGCTGTTATAGTAGAAGTTCCCCTGGCCGTCGGTGGCCAGCACGGGGTCGGACCGGAATACGCCTGGATCGATCACCTCTGCAAAGGTCCAGGTCTCCCCGCCGTCATCCGTATAACCGATGCCGGCCTGCCGGAAATTATTGAAAATGGTCTCGAAGTGCCGCCAGCCGATCACCATCCTGTCCGGGTCGCCGGGGTCATGCGCGATGCTGGGCTCATTGGCCGCGTCGCCGACGATGTTCTCCCCGTTCTCATCCACGTTCACCTGCACGGTAAAAAAGCCGGGCGACGAGAATTTGTAGGCGGGCGACCGCTCCTGGTCCTTCCGGTTCACCGGCACATAGGCGTCGCCGGGCACCTCCAGCACCACCGGGGCACCCTGCTTCTCAGGGATGGGGATGTTCTGCTGCCCGGAGGCGGAAGAACAGAGGATTGCAAAAAAGAAAGACAGCATGATCGCTGATGCAATGCGCAGGGCACTGCTCCTGGGGTCTGGTTTCCTTGTCATGATCAGATCGTTTGAATGGGTAAAGATAAATGTTTATGGCATTGTGCCGACTTCGGGCTGCAAGTTCAAACAGGACGATGGTAAATCGGGAAAAAATGACTTTAAATTTCATAATATTCCCGAATCCATTATTTTTGCACCCCGCAAACCGGGCATGCAGACCCGGTGACCGGAATGCAATCAATCGTTAAAGAAAGGACTACCGTGGAAAATCTAGAAGCACAAAAGCTCATCAGAAAGATACAAAAGGAAATTCTGGCCTCCGGCATTGAGCCGGAAAAACTGGTCAAAGAACTGAAGAAACTCAGGGCCTATGCCCTGGAGGAGGGCAATCCCACCCTTGTCAAGGTATTGCGCCTGACCTATGAACACATCGAGAATCACGGGACGTTCGACATTCCCATCCCCGACGAAGAGCCTGTGGAAGAGATCGACGGCACGGAGGTCGAGCATCAGGCGTCGGATGCCCCGGGCAAGAATGATCCGGTGGAAAGCCTCAACTACCTGCTGTCGGTGATGACCAACAGCTCCAACAAGGCCAACCTGGGAGAATTGCGCGAATACAGGGATTCCCTGCTGAACTACGAGTGATCCGGACACCGGACACGCCGTCCGGCCGCCGACCCGCCCCTTCCGAACCATTGCCCCCGCCCTTCCGTAAAAACATTCAAAATACCGGCAGGACCTGGATGATATAAATTTTTTTTCCATCTTTATCATCAATATTGAGAATATTATATTTTTGTCCGATTTTTTTAACGGCAGTATGGAGAAACTGAAGAAAGTCGTCAAGCTCGAAGACCTTCCTCCCGAAGGGATCAAAGCCCTCTACAAGAAATATCCGGATGGCTGGAAGGACTATGTACGGAAGATCACCAAGCCCAGCGGGGAGTTCTTTTATGCCATCAATGTGGACACCGACACCATCAGCTACCTGGTGAAAGTGAATGTCAAGGTGGATTCCAAAAGCGACCTGGAGCGGCTGGAGGATGAATTTGCCGACAAGAACGCCGAGCGGGAGGCCGAGAATGATTCGTCGATGGATGACGAACCCGCCGATTCCGACAGCGAAGATTAGCATCCGCGGTCACAGCCTTCCGGAGGCAGCGTAAATCCCCGCCAGGGGCCGACTTCCGGCTGCGATGCCACCGCCACTGCGCAGCAGTCCTGTGAAACAGCCCCGGTCATTTTGAACTTCATCCCCTGAAAAGTGTTTACCTGAAAAAGCCACTATGCGGTCGGTCGTCCTGACGTCGGTACAATTCCTTTGCCTTGGCATCCTGCTGGCCTTCAACCCCTGGGTTGCGGGGCACCCTGCATTGATCGCGCTGCAGGCCGCCGGTGTCCTGCTGGGCAGCTGGGCCATCCTTGTGATGAGCCGCAGCCGCCTGAACATCACCCCGGTGCCGCTCAAAGGGGCGGTGCTGGTCACCTCAGGCCCTTACCGGCTGATCAGGCACCCCATGTACACCTCGCTGATCCTGATGTTCACTCCGGTCGTCATCGCACACCCCCAACCGGCCAACATTGCCGTGCTTGCCTTGCTGTTGATCAACCTGGTGTTCAAGCTAAGGTACGAGGAAAAACTGCTGCGCGCGCGTTTTGATGGCTATAAGGCCCTGGAGCGCAGCACCTGGCGGCTGATCCCCTGGGTGTATTGACAGGCTTACCAGGCGACCGGCTTCCGCCTGACAGGCATGGTCATGCACCTGGCGCCTCCCCCTCCCCTCGAGAGTTCGGACCCGGCGATGGCGATGACGCATTTCCCGTAGTCGTCAGGGTTGGCCGTCCCGGCGATCACGTCGGTGGCCTGCAGGATGTGGAAGCCATGCTTGTTCATCTCCTCCAGGGTATAGACATTCCTGCCATACCCGATCACCTTCCCCGGGGCGATGGCAAAGAAATTGGCCCCGCTGTGCCACTGCTCCCTCTCCTGCTGCCAGGGGTCGGCTTTCCCGCCGCAGGCGACGGGCTTGAGGTCGAGTCCCAGCGCCGAGAGCGACTCCAGGATATTCCTTTCCTCCCGGATATTGACACGGCCGTTGTCGATGGTGATGTGGATGGTCTTGTACCGGTTGGGTTGGAGCACGACAGGCTCGAACACCAGGCACTCCTCCTGGCTGAGGAAGGTGAACACCATGTCGAGATGAATGAACGACTCGCTGTTCGTGGGCAACTCCTGCACGATGATGTGCTTTGGCGCAGGGTCCTCGCGGAATTTGTCGACCACCACGTCCACCCCCTGAGGAGTGGTCCGGGCCCCGATGCCGATGAGCAGCAGGTCTTCCCTCGCCACGAGCACATCGCCCCCCTCGATGCTGGCCCTGCCGTATTCCGGGTTGCCGGGCCTGGCAGTGAAGGTGCTCGTGCCGAAGGGATGAAAGAAATCGAAGATGGATTCCATGATGCGGGCCTCACGGTCCCGGACAGGACTGGCCATTTTGGAGATCATCACCCGGTTGCCCATGGACACGGCGGCATCGCGCGTGAAGAAGAAGTTGTGCAGCGGGGTCAGCGCGAAATGCTTCTCGCTGAGGAACCGGCTGAGGCTGTCGCGGGACAGGGCAACGCCTTCGATCATGGTCCGGGCCAGGTCGATGTTGCTGAGTGCCGTCAGGTGCTCCAGCAGGTGGGGATCGCTGCAGTTATCGCAGATATCCTTCAAGAGGCCGTTCCTCACCTTCTCATTTTGCATCACCTCGGCAAGCAGGTCGTGCACTTCATGGACGTTGGCCACCTTCCTGAGCACCCCTCTGAGCTGCGCGAACTCTTCCCCCGCCACCGAAAGGTTGAGGATATCGCTGTAAAGTGCCCGTTCGGCGTCGCCCGGGGTCATGTTCTCCACTTCACTGCCGGGGGTGTGAATGATCACGGTCTCGAGTACGCCGATCTCGGAATCGATCCGTACGCTCTGGTCTGGATTAGCATTCATATCGGATGATTTGGGTCTTCGGCAAAAGTAAGGATATATGTCCTGCTACAGGCCTTAATCCACGATTAATTTGTGACGGCCCAGGGTCTCCCCGCGGGCATCGACCACCAGCACGACATAGATTCCCGGTGCTGCGCCCCATTTCACGAGTTCGGTCCTGGTGCCTGACAATGCGTTCTTCTCCAGTACCTTGTGGCCCTGGAAATTAAACACCTGGAGGCTGCAGCCCTGCAGGTCGTGTCCCGAGGTGACCTGTACCACCGACCTGTCACTGAGCGGGTTGGGGTAAATCACGAAGGAGAATTCCTGATCCACGGGAACCGTTTCGCCGGTGCCCACCACGTACCCGTTCATGGCGCCGGGGGTGCCGTGCTCGGCAGAGGCGGCCCAGCTCTCGGGAAGGGCGTTGTCATAAGCCCAGTATTTCAATTCGAGGGTGGGGCCGCCACCATCGGGTTCCGTGGGCCAGGGTTCGTTGTTGTCATAATGGACGGTGTCGATGAGCACGCCGGCATCGTCGAAGACCCGGATGAGCTCTCCGCCGCTGCTCAGGCCGAATTCCATGTTGCCGATCACATTGTCCACTTCCGGGAAGAAGGAGCTGAAGATGGCGGTGTCGCGGCTCAGCACCAGGTACCCGTTCGGGGGCAGCACGGTACTGGCGGGGAACTCGAAGATGTGCGTGTCGTCCTCGTCCCTGAACTCCCATCCGGTGATGTCGAGGGGATAGTCATGGGGATTATAGAACTCGACCCAGTCCTCGCAGTCGAACGCCCCGTCGGCGTTGTAGTTGATCTCGTTGATGATCAGCGAATCGGTAAGGGCCACCTGGGAGAACACTGCGGTGATGTAATCGCCCGTGGTGAACTCAAGCGATACTTTTTGGGCGGTATCCGATGGCGACAGCACGTGGTTGTAGAGTTCCCAGTGGCTGAACTCATAGTTGGCGTTCATGCTGATGACCTCCAGTTCGGTCTCGATCCCGCCGAAATAATAACCGCCCCATTCCGGGTCGTCGATCACCTGGGAGTTGACCCGGATCCGCCCGGCCTGCGGCGGGTCCACGATCAGGTTCACCTCGTAGGGACCCGACAGGTCGTAGCAACTGTTGAGCCCCGACGGCAGGTAGGAATGGCGGTTATTGATGAAGTTGCGGATCTTCTGTACATTGGCCTGCCACTGGACCATGGAGCCGCCCCACCGGTCGACGTGGGCTGGCATCTCGGGCAGCATCTCGGCCTCGATGGAATTTAGGTAGCTGATCATCCTGGCCGGCTGGAAGGCCGTGTTGTACAGGTCGACGTATCGGTTCACGTAATACTGCCGGAACTCCTCGTTGTCGAGGAGGTGGTTCAGCATGAGGATGTGTTCCTCCGGATCGGCCGTGAGCCCTTCGGGATAGCAGGGGGATGTGAAGGGGCTGATGCCGGGCACGCCGGTGTAGTTGATGTAATGGGCGAATGTGGCATCCTCGTCCCAGAGCACGTAACCCCACTTCTGGTGGCCCCCCTCGGGGTTGGTCCCGCGCCACCAGCCCACATTCCAGTTGATCCAGTCGGAGCACACGACGTAGGAATTGATGAGGATGTAGTCGACGAAACTGGTATGGTCAAGCCGCGTTTTGACGTACTCGAAATTGGACTGCACGGCCATGTCGTTGAACTTGATGAAGTCGTGCAGGTCGTTCCAGTCGTCCCAGGCGGCCTGCCCGCCGTATTCGGCCCAGCTGCCCCCCCAGAGCTTGAGGTAGTAAATATCATATTTCCCCTGGTCGTAGTAATAATTGGTGAAATCATGGTCGCTCACCTTCTCGCGGTAGCCATAGACTCCCCAGTAAATGCCGTTCACGTAAAGGATCCCTTTCTGTCCCTTTCGTACGTCGAGGTGCAGGCCTTCGCGCTGGGCGGTGTTCTGGACGAAGTAGTCGCGCAGGTGGGCACTCGTATCGATGCCGGGATAGTTGTCGTCGCCGGCGGCACGCAGGATGATCCGCTGAAACTCATCCCGGTCGGTGAGCGGGATGATCTCATCGCGGATGGCATAGTTGTAACCGCATTCATCCCTGGAGATGTAATCGATGCTCCGCTGGTCGTGGACCCATGAATCCTGTCCGTGCTCGTTGAACTCGCCGTAGCCGAACGTGGTCCGCTCCCCCTCGCTGTTGAAATACTCGAAGGTGCCGAAAGGCCGCAGGGACCCGTTGCCGTTGAGGAGGTTGTCGAGCTGGGCTGCCGAGGTGGACATCACCGCCAGGCTGTGGCTTTCGTTGATGAAATAGGTGTTGAACTCGAGCAGGCTGGGCAGCACCGAGGGATTGGCGCTGAAGGTCCGTGCGATCACGATGGATGTATTGAAAACATTGACAGGGTTCACGTACAGGGTGGATGAAAGGGTGGGTTCGCTGCCGTCGGTCGTGAACCGGATCTCGGAATTGGGTTCCATGTTGGTGATGGAAACAACCACGGGACCGTCATAGAACCCGGCGGTATCGCTCACGACCGGTTTGGCCGCATAATGACTGTAGGCCGTGGCGTTGTTGTTGGAACTGGCGGGCGTCGGATTGGTGAAGACGCTCCATGTGGCAGCCCCGTTGGTGGTCCGGCCCCTGGAATGCTCCTTCTGGGTGATCTGGAGGGTGATGTCGTCCAGGACCTCGCCATCCGGGGATGAAAGGACGATGTGTTCCGGTATGTCCTTCGTTTGCGTGAGCCGGAAGTTCGTGTGGTAATGGCTGCCGCTCACTTCATTCCTGCCGGTGGTCCAGATCCTGACAAAGCCCTGCGCCTGGACGAGCGACGTTTCCGGGAACTGCCATTTCAGGGGCTCCTCCGGGTCGTCGCTCAGGTAATGGCCCGACAGGTCGTAGGCGCCCGGGCCGGCATTGAAGATCTCTATCCAGTCTTCGAAGCCCCCGTAATTGTCGGTAAACGACGACAGGTTGGAGGTGCTGTACTCGTTGATCATCACCTGGCCAGAGGCGGCGGAAAAGGCCAGCACGAGAAAAAGGCCAATGGAATAAGGCAGTTTATGGAACATAGGATCGTACGTTGAAATTTCTGATTGACACCTGCTAAAATAGGAATAAACCTGAATCTGACAATAAAAAGACAAAAAGCAGGGTAAAATGGTTGTGCCGGCCGAAACCTGTTAAAAATCGTTAAGAATTCATGATCCCCATCACAACCGGTGTGTTGTTGCGTTACTTTCGTGTGGAACTAAAATTCCCGGCCATGAAAGCCTACAAGCAGATCACATTCGAAAAAGAACACCGCCTGGTATGGAGCTATGCGGCGCTGCTCCTGACCGCCGGCCTGATCCTGATGATCCGGCCGGTGCTGGCGCACGACAGGAATGGGGCACCCGATGTCAAAGTGGAAATCAGGACAGAGTACGACGCGCAGGGCAACCTCCTGAAGATGGATTCCGTCAGGACCTGGGTGTGGTCTGGACGGGAATACACGGAATCCGGGTTTGATTCCATCTGGCAGTGCGTGGAGACGGACATCCGGGAGTTCCTGCCCCGCAATTTCGGGGCATACGGATATGGATGCCTCTGCACGGGCCCGCCGCTTCACAACCGCTGGCACTGGAACGGCGGGGATTCCACCGCCTATTCCTACATCGAAGACCTCCTCAGCGACGAATTCCTGGAAAGCCTCCGCAGCGGGTTCACCCGGCCCCGGGGCCTGCCGGTCATCGAAAAACGGGAAAGGTCTGACGACCGACACAAATAAATCCTAACTTTGCGGTATCGATTCCCGGCATCTTACGCCATCCCGCAAAAGTTATGGATAGAGAAATCTTAACGGCGAACCGCAAGGCCCTGCGCATCAACCTCGACCCCACCATTTACGGGACGTTGGCCGAGATCGGCGGCGGCCAGGAAGTGTCGCGCAGTTTCTTCCAGGCCGGCGGGGCCTCCGGCACCGTGGCGAAATCGATCTCAGCTTACGACAAGCTGTTCAGCGACCACCTCTACAACAATGACGAGGGGGGGCGTTACGTCTGCGAGGACCGCCTCCTGAAGATGCTCGACACGGAATACCGGCAGCTTCTCCAGCTCCTCACCAAAAAGCGCGATGAGCACACCCGGTTCTTTGCATTCGCCAACACCGTTTCGACCATCAATTTCCAGAAGGACAACCAGGGTCACGGATGGCTGGGCGTCCGGTTCCAACTGCGCCCGCGCTCGGCAGCCAATGAAGTGATCCTGCATGTACGCCTGCTGGAGACCGATGCCCTCCTGCAGCAAAACACATTGGGCATCCTGGGGATCAACCTCATCTTCGCCTGCTTCTACCACTTCGATTATCCCAACACCTTCCTGCAGTCGCTCATGGACAACCTCTCCAACGACCGCATCGAGATCACCATGATCCGCATGGGCGGACAGGAACTGGATTACGTCGACAACCGCCTGCTGGCCGTTCAGCTGGTCAAGAACGACATGACCAGGGCCATCATGTTCGACCGCTACGGCAACGTGCAGGAACCGGCCGACATGCTCTACAAGAAGAACGTCCTGGCCTTCAGGGGCTCATTCCGGCCCATCACCTACGTGGGCTTCGACATGCTGAAGACAAGCTACAGCATATTCAAGCGGGATGAGGACTATTCCAAGGAAAAGACCATGGCCCTGTGCGAGATGACCATCAACAACCTGCTGGACGACGGGGAACTGGATGAGCGTGATT
>CAYLTG010000122.1:0-9179 GCA_964386225.1 uncultured Bacteroidales bacterium | reverse complement strand
GCCTACTGCCTACTGCCTACTGCCAACTACCACTGCCACCGCCACCAAAAAATCCATAACTTTATCCCCATAAGTGTAACATTTCAATTTCCCCCCGGTCATAATATCAAAGGATCAAAACAAAATTGGGTAAGACCAGCTTAAATATCAATGACAGTCTGATCAAAAGATGTCGTGAAAACGACCGTGACGCCCAGTTTGAGATCTACAAAATCTACTACCGACAAATGTATAACACCAGTCTGAGAATAGTGAACAACACAGCAGAGGCGGAAGACATCATGCAGGATTCGTTCCTGGATGCCTTCCGCAAGATCGGTGATTATACGGGCGAAGGCGATTTTGGCGGCTGGCTCCGCAGGATCGTCATCAACAACTCGCTGGATGCATTGAAAAGAAGGAAGCAGGAGGTGCTGATCGATGACCGCTACCTGGCTGACCGTGCAGAGGAAAATGATGAATCCCCCGATGACGTCGAATACCGGATCGACGAGATCAAAAAGGCCATGGAGCTGCTTTCCGGCGATTACCGCGTGATCATATCCCTTTTCCTCTTCGAGGGGTACGACCACGAGGAGATCGCACAGGTCCTGGACATTTCCTATGCGGCCTCGCGTACCCGCTATTCAAGGGCCCGGCACAAACTTCTGTCGGTCCTGTCGGAACAGCGGACCATGAAAATTTTCAATCCCAACTAAAGGACACAGCGTCATGCAGGGAATAGAAGATAAAATAAGAAAGAACAGGGAGGCATTCAACCAGGAGGAGCCCGCCCCGGACCACATTCGGAGGTTTGGGGAAAAGCTCGATGCCTTCCATGCCGTTGAGCGGGAGAGCTGGTTCGAACGCCACGGGATGGCCATACGCATTGCTGCGGCAGCAGTGATCTTCCTCGCCATCGGAGGGTTTTTCTACTCCGACCTCTCCCGCCGCGTGAAAGATTCGATCTCAGAGCGGATCGTGGCCGCTGAACTGCCAGCCGAACTGAAAGAAGTGATGCAATACTACAATGTGATCACCGACAATAAGGTGAACCAGATCGATGATCTGGCCGTGTCGGAGGATGAGGCCTCCCGGGTGAAGGAGTTGGCAGTCATGGAGCTCAGGGCCCTGGAGGAACACCGGGAGGAACTGGAAAAGGAATATGCCAGGAACCCGAACAATGAAAGGATACTCAACGCCCTGCTGGTGAACCAGCAAAAACGCTCGGAAATATTGGACAAGATATTAAATACACTGAGCCAGGTGAATTAAAACAATTTAAACGATGAAAACAATACATGTAATTTTAGCAACTGTTCTTCTCTCCTTCCTTACGCTGGAAGTTTCCGCTGCCCGCGAGGAATTCAAGAAGACCATCAGCAAATCCTTCGATGTGGACAAAGGAGCCCTGCTGACACTCAAGAACAAGTTCGGCAAGATCCACTGCGAGAACTGGGACCGGAATTCGATCTCCGTGGAGGTTACCATCACGGTGGAGACCTCCAGCCAGGACAAGGCAGACAAGTATTTCGACAAGGTTGCCGTCGACATTACCGGCACCAGCCGCAACGTGTCGGTGATCACTAATTTCGACGACAACCTGTTCAGCAACAACAAGGACGAGATCACGGTCGACTTCATGATCAACATGCCCAAATCGGTTGAGCTGAGCGTGGACCACAAATTCGGCGACCTGATCCTGGCCGAGGTGGAGGGCAATAGTTCGGTGGAGCTGGGATATGGCACCCTCAAGGCCCGGAAACTGGGTGGCGATGAGAACGACCTGGAGATCAAGTTCAGCGAAGGGTACATCGGCTACGTGAAAAATGCGCAGCTGGAACTCAAGTACGGCGAACTCGAGATTGACGAGGCGTTCAGCATTTCAGCCGAAACCAAGTTCTCCACCTTCAGGCTTGGAAAAGCCGATGTGGTCACCCTGGAAACCGGATACGACGACGATGTGATCGGGGCCGTGCGTGACCTGGACGTGGAAGCCGGATTCTCCGATGTGGAGGTGCGCAGCGTCGCGGAAAGGATGGTGGCCGACTTTGATTACGGCGAGTTGAATGTGAAGGAGATGGGCTCCGGTTTCAATTATGTGGAGATCACCAGCAGTTTTTCCGACGCCAACCTGGGCTTCAATCCCGAATCCAGTTTCAGGATCACTGCCACCGTAAAGATGGGTGACCTCACCTATCCAAGGGAAAAGGCCCGCATGAACGAGGTGGAGCTCTCCTACACCTCCAACAGGTACGAAGGCGTGATCGGCACCGACGAGCAGACCACGGCCAAGGTGGTGATCGATGCGAAGAATGCCGGCGTCAGGCTTTTCTACAGGTAACGAAAACAATTCATCAACATTAATATTAATCAGTAAATCATGAAAAAGCGAATGATCAATCATGTGTTCAGCCTGGCGCTCCTGCTGGGGCTGGTCTGGACAATGACCTCTGGCTGTACCTATGCGGCGCAGGGTGTCAAAGGCGATGGCAATGTCGTCAAGCAGGAACGCAGCGTAGGTCCTTTCTCAGGGATCGAGGTGGGAGGTGCTTTCAAGGTCTTCCTGACCCAGGGAAGTGCGGAAGCGCTCGTGGTGGAGGCCGATGAGAACCTGCTCCAATACATTGATACCGACGTGCGCGGCAATACGCTGACGATCAAGAACACCAAGGAGATCAATAACCCCAAGGCATTGAACGTGTATGTCACGTTCAAGGATCTGAACGAGCTCGACATCAGCGGTGCCTGTCACCTGGTGGCCGATGACAAGCTGAAGTTCGATAACCTGGAGCTGGAATGCAGCGGGGCGTCGGAGGTCAACCTGAAAATGTCAGCTGAGAAGCTCAGTCTCGATTGCAGCGGTGCCAGCCAGATGGAACTCTACGGTGTGGCCGGGTCGATGGACCTCGACGTTTCCGGGGCCTCCCACCTGGATGCATCGGAATTGGAAGTGAAGACCTGCGAGGCCGATGTCAGCGGTGCCTCCCATGCCAAGATCTTCGTGAGCGATGAGCTTTCTGCCGACGTGTCGGGGGCCGCCAGCCTCAAATACAAGGGCGACGCAGTGCTCAAGGATCACGATGTGTCGGGTGCCGGCAGCCTGAAGAAATACTGATCCCATCCCTGAAACAGAAAAGGTCGCGTGAACATGTTCACGCGACCTTTTTTATGGATAATTAACGGTCTTCCGTTATTTGTTGAAGAGCAGTTCGCGGTACTTGGGCAGCGGCCACAGTTCGTCGTCGACCATCAGTTCCAGCTTGTCCACGTGATACCGGATCACCTCAAGGTACGGCATTACCTTCTGGTTGTAGGCCATGGCCTGCTCTTCGATGGATTCAAGCCGGTTCGCCTTTTTCCTTTCCTCGAGCATTTCAGCCACTTTGTCCTTGATCTCCTCCACATGCTCCGAGATCTCCTTGATGGTGAGCATCTGGTTTCTGCTGAGCTTGACAAAGGTCTTGGAGTCCAGCACATCCTTGAGCCCCTTGACGTTCTCGATCAGGGTGTTCTGGTAACGGATGGCGATTGGGATGATGTGGTTCTTCGCCAGGTCGCCGATCACACGCGATTCGATCTGGATCTTCTTCGTATAGTTCTCCAGCTGGATCTCGTACCGGGCGGCAAGTTCCCGTTCCGACAGGATGTTGCATTCCTCGAACAGTTTGATCGTTTCCTTCTTCATCAGGTTCTTCAGTGCGATCGGGGTGGAGGTGACGTTGGTCAGTCCCCTTTTCTCTGCCTCCAGGCGCCAATCATCGCTGTAATTGTTGCCTTCGAAGCGGATCCGTTTTGATTCCTTGATGTATTTCTTCATCACCTGGAAGATCGCTTCGTCCTTGCGGGTCCCTTTTTGCATCAGCTTGTCCACTTCCAATTTGAACTGCCCGAGTTGCTGCGCCACGATGGCGTTGAGGGCGGTCATCGGGCTGGCACAGTTGGCGGAGGATCCCACGGCCCTGAATTCGAATTTGTTCCCGGTGAAGGCAAAGGGCGAGGTCCTGTTCCTGTCGGTGTTGTCGAGCAGGATCTCGGGGATCTTGGGAATATTGATGTTGAGGTTGAACCCGTTGTTGTCAAGCTTCCCTTTCTTCACCTGTTTTTCGATGGCATCGAGAGAAGTCGTGAGCTGTGAACCGATGAAGACGCTGATGATCGCCGGGGGTGCTTCGTGTGCCCCGAGGCGGTGTGCGTTTCCTGCCGAGGCGATGTGCGCGCGCAGGATGTCGGAATGGGTTTCCACGGCTTTCAGGACATTCACCATGAAGGTGAGGAACTGGAAATTGGAGATCGTCGTCTTCCCGGGCGAAAGGAGGTTGACACCCGTGTCGGTGGCGATGGACCAGTTGTTGTGTTTCCCTGACCCGTTGACCCCTTTATAGGGCTTTTCGTGAAGCAACACCTGGAAGTCGTGCTTCCTGGCGATCTTTTCCATGAGGTGCATCAGAAGCTGGTTGTGATCGACGGAGATGTTGGTCTCCTCATACACGGGAGCGCATTCGAACTGGTTGGGGGCCACCTCGTTGTGCCTGGTCTTGATGGGTATGCCCAGGCGGTGGGCCTCATATTCCAGGTCGGCCATGAAATCCAGCACACGCTCATGGATGGCGCCGAAATAGTGGTCGGAGAGCTGCTGGTCCTTGGCGGAGGCATGTCCGAACACGGTCCTTCCGGTGAGGGCAAGGTCGGGGCGGGCCTTGAACAGGGCGGAATCGACGAGAAAGTATTCCTGTTCCCAGCCCAGGGTGGCAAAAACCTTGTTCACCTTCCGGTCGAAAAGGCGGGCCACCTCGGTGGCATTCTTGTCGAGGACCGAGAGCGACTTGAGCAACGGCGTCTTGAAATCCAGGGCCTCGCCGGTATAGGATACAAAGATGGTCGGGACGCACAGGGTGCGGTCCATGATGAAGGCATAAGAGGTCGGGTCCCAGGCCGTATAGCCGCGTGCCTCAAAGGTGTTCCGGATACCCCCGCTCGGGAAACTGGATGCATCCGGCTCCTGTTGGATCAATTCTCCCCCTTGAAAATTTTCGATGGCGGTGCCGCCATCCACAGGAATAATGAATGCATCGTGTTTTTCGGCCGTAGCACCGGTGAGCGGATGGAACCAGTGGGTGTAGTGGGTGGCGCCTTTGCTGATCGCCCAGGATTTCATCCCGGCGGCGATCTGGTCGGCCACTTTGCGCTCGATGGTCTCGCCTTTCTCGATCACGTTGATGAGCTTCTGATAAGCCTCCTGGGTGAGGAACTCCCGCATGGCTGCGCGGTTGAAGGTCAGCTCGCCGAAGTAGGTTGAAACTTTCTCCTTTGGAAGATCGAGTGGCTTTCGCTTTCGCGAGAGTGTAACTTCCAGTGCTTTGAATCGAATGTTTGTCATGTTCAAGGGGGTGTTTAGTTCGACAATGAGTTGGATTAAAAGTTGCAAAGATAATATGCACGCCGTGGGGGGATGTTAACGATTTCTTAATTTTTTTTAACAACGAACAATCCCGCTGCCGTGATCAAGCCATTGATAATGAGCAATTCAAATCCAAATCGGTAACCGTTGAAAAGAGCTTGGGAATAGATGCTCAGAAGATAGGAGGCCAGGGGGGCGACGATGGCCACAATGGGGACAAGCCGGTCCTTTACCTGGTACCTGGTGAAAAGGCCGAACGCATAAAGTCCCAGCAGGGGGCCATAGGTATACCCGGCGATGGTGAACAGCATGGCGATCACCGCCTGGTCGTTGATGGCCCTGAAGAGGAGGATCACGAGGAGGACGACGACGGAGATCGCGATGTGCACAAGGGTTCGGATGCGGATCTGCGCTTTTTCGGTGAGGTCATCCCGTTTCTGAATGTCGAGGAAGTCCACGCTGAAGGAGGTGGTGAGGGCGGTAAGGGCGCTGTCGGCACTGGAATAGGCTGCAGCGATCAGCCCGATGATGAAGGTCATGCCTGCCAGCAGGCCCAGGTGACGGATGGCGATGGTGGGGAACAGGTCGTCGGACAGCGCGGGAAGTTCGATGCCCATCTTGCCGGCATAGAGAAACAGCGAGGCGCCCAGGAACAGGAACAGCAGGTTGACGGGCACCAGGATCCAGCTGAGGGTGATGATGTTCTTTTTGGCATCCTTCAGATTCCTGCAGCTGAGGTTCTTCTGCATCATGTCCTGGTCGAGGCCCGTCATCACAATGGCGATGAAGGCGCCGCTGAGGACCTGCTTCAGCCAATAGGTGCGGCTTTGCCAGTCGCTGTCGATGATCTTGGAAAAATCGCTTGCCGCCACGGTGTCGATGAGGCCTTTGAAGTCCAGTTGCAGGCCTTTGGAAACCAGGTAGATGGAGAGCCCCACGGCCAGCAGCATGAAGGTGGTCTGAAGCATGTCGGTCCAGACGATGGTCCGGATCCCCCCCTTGAAGGTATAGAGCCAGATGAGCAGGATGAAGAAGGCCACCGTCAGCCCGAAAGGGATTCCCCAGGCATCGAAAACGAAGAGCTGAAGTACATTGACAACGAGGAACATGCGAAAGGAGGCGCCGATGATCCGGGAAACCAGGAAATAAAAGGCGCCTGTCTTGTACGACCAGAACCCGAAACGTTGCTCCAGGTAGGAATAAATGGAGGTCAGGTTCAGGTTGTAATAGATGGGCAGCAGGACCTGTGCGATCACAAAATAACCGGCCAGGTAGCCGATCACCACCATCATGTAGGTGAAATGTGTATCGCCGACCCAGCCCGGCACCGAGATGAAGGTCACGCCCGAAAGGGAGGCTCCGACCATGCCGTAGGCGACCACGAACCAGGGCGACTGCTTGTTGCCGATGAAGAAGGTGCGGTTGGTGGCCCGCCGGCCGGTGATCCACGACACCATGAAAAGCAAAAGCGTGTATGCGATGAAGCTTGTGAATATGAGCGTCGGTGTCACGGGCTTGCTTGCTATATGATTGGGTTGATAAAATGAATACCTGTTTGTCCCTACATGCGGTGCTGTCCGGCGGTCCCGGTCATTGCAGGGCCTCGGCCACCGCCTTCAGGTCGGGGAAGGTGAAATCGGCCAGTTCGATCGCCTCTTCGGGCGGGGTGCTCCCGGCATCGACGAGCACCGTGACCATGCCGGCGTTCTTCCCGAACTGCATGTCGGTCAGCGAGTCCCCGACCATCAGCGACTTCCCGAACTTGATCTCGGGAAAGTCGATCCTGGCTTTCCGGGCCATGCCCGTCCCGGGTTTCCGGAACACGCTTTTCTCCTCTTCCCGGTAAGGGGAGTGGTAGATCTTGTGGATTTTCCCTCCGGCATACCTGATCTCATCCATCATCTGGTCGTGCAGCCGCTCGAGTTCGGTTTCGGTCATGATCCCTTTCCCGATGCCCTGCTGGTTGGTGACGATGAAGACCTTCCCGAAAATGCCGGTGAATCGCTGCAGGGCTTCCAGCACCCCGTCGAGGAACTCGAACTCATCCCAGTTCTTCACATAATCGCCCGGAAGCTTTCTGTTGATCACACCGTCGCGGTCCAGGAACAGGGCCCAGCTCTTGTCAATATGCAAATTCTTCAAAGTCATGCTGTGCTTTTTCGTAGTCCTCGGGAATGCCGATGTCGATGAAGTACTGCCGGCACACCAGTCCATGGAACTGCCCCGAATCGACAAGGGCCTCCAGGCAGTCCTTTTCGATGGAGAACTTGTCCGGAAAGGGGTTCTTCTCGAAGAAGCGCCTGTGGATCAGGTACACCCCGCCATTGATGTATCCTTTGCCCCTTTTTTCTCCCTTTTCCCTGAAGGCGACGATCTTCTTGTCCTCGTCGATCTCCACCGCTCCGTACCGTGAAACATCCTCCACCTCGCGCAGGGTGACCGAGAAATCGGTCCTCCGGATGGTATGAAAGTCGAAATGGCGCACCAGGTCGAGCCTGAAGAGGGTGTCGCCATTCAACACGAAGGCCCGGCTTCCCCGGATGAGCTCAAACGCTTTCCGGATGCCGCCGCCGGTCCCCAGCGGCTCCTCCTCGATGGCATAATCGATCAGGATATCCCGGTACCTGTTGCCGAAGTGGCCCATGATCGCCTCTTTCTTATAGCCCACCGAGAGCACCACATGTTCAATGATGTGGTCGTGAAGGTGGTCCAGGACATATTCCAGGAAGGGCCGGCCGTTGACAGGTGCCATTACCTTGGGCAGGTCGTCCACCACCCCGTGGAGCCTTGTCCCCTTTCCCCCTGCAAGAATGATCGCTTCCTGTGTGTACATCGATGTTTATGATATTTCCTATACTCAGCCATTGCCGCAAGGGGTCCTTTCCGGCAGGCGTGTTTCTGGTTGTTTCACGGATCCACGGCAAACAGGCCCTTCTCTACCAATTCGCAGATGATATGGCCGATGAGGATATGTGCTTCCTGTATCCTCGGGGTGTCTTTGGAGGGCACGTTGAACAGGTGGTCGGCCAGGGTCCGTGCTTTTCCGCCGCTCTCCCCGGTAAAGGCCACGACCGTCATTCCCATGGCCCCGGCCTCCTCCATGGCCCGCAGCACGTTGGGCGAGTTGCCGGAGGTGGAAAGGGCCATGAGCACGTCGCCTTTCCGCCCTTTGGCCCTGACCAGCCGGGCATAGACCTCGTCGAAGGAATAGTCGTTGCCAACGGCGGTGAGGTAGGAGGTATTCACATGCAGGGCTTCGGCGTTCAGCGGCGGCCGGTCGAAATAGTAGCGCCCGGAGAACTCGGCGGCCAGGTGCTGGGCGTCGGCGGCACTGCCTCCGTTTCCGCAGAGCAGGACCTGGTTGCCGCTGCGAAAGGCATTGATGCAGAGGTCCGAAACGGTTTCGATCCGCCGGACCATGGCATCGTCCGACAGGATGCTGCTTTTCACATCGATGGATTCCTGGATTGCTTGCCTGATCCTCATGTTGCTTTTCGGTTTGCCAGCATCCGGTTCCCCGGACCATGGCAGTGAATCTTTTTTTATCCGGTGCAAAGCTAAATAAATTTGAAGAACAAGGATATCCCTTGTGCCCTGTTATCACTATAATTTCTCGAAACGGACCACCTGGGCCAGTGTTTTACGGCGGTCGGCATGCCTGCCGGTATCGGGTCCGTCGGCCGCGTGGCCCAGGGGCAGGAAAACGACCGGTTCCAGGTGGGGTGGCAGGTTGAAATGGCGGACGGTCTTCTCCCTGTCGAAGTTGCAGACCCAGCAGGTGCCGAGCCCCCGGTGGGCG
>CAYLTG010000121.1:5530-9314 GCA_964386225.1 uncultured Bacteroidales bacterium | reverse complement strand
ATCATCCCCATCGACATGAAAGCCATGGGCATCGACGCGGTGGCGTTCACAGGGCACAAGTGCCTGATGGGACCGACGGGCATCGGGGGCTCTTACGTCATGGAGGGCGTACCCGTGAAAGGGACCCGCTTTGGCGGCACCGGCGTCCGCTCGGCCGTCAAGACCCACCTGGAGCAATTCCCCTACCGGCTCGAGTGCGGCACGATGAACCTGGTGGGGGTGGCCGGACTGAACGCCGGCGTGAAGTGGGTGCTCAGCCAGGGCATGGACCAGCTGCACGCGCAGGAGATGACGCTCTGGAAGAAGCTGCTCAAGGGGTTGCAGGAGATCCCGGGTGTCACGACCTACTGCACCAACGGCTCAGACCAACGAAATGCTGTTATTTCACTGAATATCAATGGTTTTGAAGCAGGTGACGTGGGCACGATGCTCGACGTGGATTACAACATCGCCTGCCGTACAGGGCTCCATTGCGCTCCCAAGGTGCATGAGCACATCGGGACGGCCGATATCCATGGCAGCGTCCGCCTCAGCATAGGGCCGTTCAACACGGAAGAGCACATCGACACCGCCATAGAGGCTGTCAAAGACATCGCCTCCATCCGCAACTGACCCCGCACTCCTCCACGGCGTCCCCTCGCGGACACCGGCAGCCCGCAACGCCCTCCCCCGCCCTTGGAGGGGGAACAGGCAGGTATTTACTTGATTTTTATGTAATTATTTTGTATATTTACCTGCAAACCACCCCTCACCAACACGTAACACCCACCTGTCATGAAAAGAACAAAGCTTTTTATCTTGCTTATGCTACCCCTGCTGTTCATTGCAGGATGCAAAAAAGACAAAGACGATGACAACGGAAGCGGATCCGCCGTACTCGGTGATGTTGGCAATACCTGGACTGCCACTATAAACGGAAACGAGATTTCGGCACGCATCCTTTCCAACGAAAACGGGCTGATCAGGCTCGTCGTGGACATGCAAGGAGAAAAAGACACCATCCTGATCGAATTCAAGAATAACAGGATCAGCGAGTACGTTCACAGCAACGGTGATCTTTCCAAACCCTTCACCATGGTCGAGTTTGACGCCAATGTGGGCGACAAATACACCCTGACACTTGATGAAGGCATCTTCTTCCAGCGCGATGTCATCGAAAAAGAGAACTACTACATCGAGGCCCTGGGCAAGGAACTGCCCACGATCGGGGTCTACGAGGAGATCCCCTGGGGACTGAACCTCCAGCTGTTCGGCCTCTACATCGAGGCCATCATCTGGTACTGGCATCCCGACTACGGACTTGTGTGTGTCGACATCTATACTTCTGACGGTCAATTTATCGAGGTGGTCTTTGTGACGATCGAGATTTAAGCCCCGGACCGGAATTGACATTTCTTCCAGAAGCTTTTATTTTCAGATACTTAACAGGCAGCATACCAGGAGTTTGTTCGCCCGGAAATAATCCGTCGCGGCCGGGGGTCTGCACCGGTAAATGAAGTAAATTTGAATTGTTGAAAAGTCTCCTGATGAGAAAGAAAATGTCGTCCCCGGTTTTGTTTGTCACCCTGTTCCTGCTTCCCCTCTTCACAGGGGTGGCACAGGCACAGGATGCACAGATGATAGCAGGCATGGTCGCCGAATACAAGCAGGATCCCAGGGGGCCATACAAGGACATCCGATGGTTCTGCAAGGACGGCACCACCAGGCCGCCCCAGGAAAGGTGCCCGGAGCCCGGCCTGCAGCGCGCCCGTTACAAGGACGCTGTGGAGAGCCTGGGGCTCGACCATCACATCTTCCTGGGGCAGATACTGGCCACCACCGATTTCGGCGAGTTCTGGGACGAAGGGAATTATCATTCCCGCATGAAGCAATACATGGTGGAGGGTTACCTTCGCAGGACCGACAACGGCTGGATCCTGCGAAAAGCGCAGTATTACCGGGGGGCCATACAGGCCGAGGACGAAGAGAACTGGGGCCTGGATTTCTTCCGGTGGCTGCTGGCCGAGGGCGGCAGGCTGGATAAAAGCTATTTCCTGGTCCGGGAAGGTGCCCGTGACATACCCCACCAGGGCGACAACAACAAGACACAAACGATCAGGGCGCTGTCGAAGGAGATCTCTGACAGCGTGCCTGCCTTCCTCGATTACAGGGTTAAGATACATGGCCAGCCGGGCCCCGGGGACCTGCAGGCCACAAAGGAATTCATGGCCCGCCAGGGGAACAGGCTCAGCACCGGCCAGGCGCAGAAACTCAATACCCTGGTGCTCCTGCTTGAGGAATACTACCGGCCCGTGAACCCGGGCTTGCTTTCACCCTACCTTAAGAAAGTTCCGGCCGGCACTCCGCTGCATGCGGCGCTTCGTGACCTCATCAGCCGGTACGACGCATTGAACGTGAGGGAGCGGGTGCCTCTGCTGTCGGATCTCCTGTTGCTTGCCCGGACGGCGATCCTTGCCGGGGCATCGCCGGAGCAAAGACTTTCCATGCTGGATCTTTCGCTTGCCCTTGAGGAGATCCTGTTCCGGGAGAGCAATGCCTGGGAAACCCGCACGGCACAAGAAATGCTGGAGAAAGTACATGCACTCGGCCGGGCGGCGGCAGGGTGCGGCTACCTGGAACTCTGGGAGTGGAATAGCCTCAGCCTGGAACTGGCATTGCCCGCATCACAGCAAATGACCCTTGGCGAACTCAATGACTTCTTCATCAACGCCCGCAGGTTGGTGGAATGGTCGACGGCCATGACCAGAAGCATATTCAGGGACGCCGTCGGCCTCTATAATTCCTTCGAGCCCCTTGCCGGGGGCTTTTTCGACGACCGGGTCAGGTCCTCCATCCTGCTGCCGCTGGGGGAATGCACCAGCGAACTGGGCGAACTGGTAGGATTGGAAGCGGGCCTCTCCAATCAGGTCATGGGCATCAGGGGGCAAAGCCAGGTGCGCGGCATCAACCCGGGCGTGGCCCTGGGTGAACTGGTCGTGACCGATGAACTCAAACCCGGAGCGACGGTGAGCAGCGACAAGATCTACATCCTGAGCCAACCTCCCGCCGACCTCAAACCCGTGGCCGGCATCGGCACCGTGTCGGAAGGGAATATGGTCTCCCACGTCCAGCTGCTGGCGCGCAACCTGGCCATTCCCAATGCAGTCCTTTCTCCTGCAAACCTGGAGGAGTTGAAACAATATCACGGGCAGAAGGTCTTCTATGCCGTATCCAACAAGGGGACGGTGATCATGAAGCCGGCCTCCGGCATGAACGCCGAAGAAAAGCGACTCTTCGAGGAGAAGAAAAGAAGCGAAGAGCGGATCATGGTTCCGGCAGACCGGTTGGAACTTGACAGGCGGGAAATCATTGACCTGCGCGATGTCGACGCCCGGCACTCCGGCACCCTTTGCGGGCCGAAAGCGGCCAACCTGGGGCAGCTCAAAAAGATGTTCCCGGCCCACGTGGTCGAAGGGCTGGTGATCCCGTTCGGCATCTTCCGCAGTCACATGGACCAGGCCATGCCGGGTGCCGGGATGACCTACTGGGAGTTCCTGGTGACAACTTTCGAAGAGGAATCGGCCCTGCAAGCCTCTGGTGCGTCCCCGTCCGAATCGGAAAAGTTCGTCCTGGAAAGGCTGGGCCAGCTCAGGGAGGCCATCCGGAGCATGCCCCTGGAGGCAGGTTTCCTGGAGGACCTCGACCGTTCCTTCACCGCCGTCCTGGGCACCGGACTGGGCACCCTCCCGGTTTTTCTGCGCAGCGACACCAACATGGAGGACCTCAAGGATTTCACCGGTGCCGG
>CAYLTG010000121.1:0-5430 GCA_964386225.1 uncultured Bacteroidales bacterium | reverse complement strand
AAAGCACTGCGCTGATCATGAAATCAAAAATAGCACTGACAGGCCTCCTGCTGGCCCTGCTCCTGCATCAAATGCCCGCAATGGCCTATCCCTACGACGGGTATTACCTCACCGGGATCCGGCGGCTGGTGCGATTGCAGCTCATCATGATCGGCGCCATCAGCGACAAGAAGCCGGTACAGGGTGCGCAGCTGTCCGTGAAGGATATCCGGCTGAACTTGCTGAACAGCCGGGGTGACAGCCTGGCGGAATTCCCGGACCCCGACCCGGCACTTCAAAGGGCGATCGGTTCGCTATTTCCCAACATGGACGAAAGCTACTCCCTGTGTGTCCTCGACATCACGCCCGGAAAACCTGTCCGATATGCACACCGGCAGGAAAAACGCGGGTTCATGCCCGGCAGCGTGGCGAAACTGGCTGTACTGGCAGGTCTTTTCAACGAGCTTGCCATACTTTATCCCGATTCCTTCGAGCTGCGGCAGCAGGTACTCCGGACCCGGATGGTGAGGGCGGGCAAGTGGGGCAACTATGATGAACATACGGTCCCGTTCTATTACCCGGAGACCAGGACCTACTTCAAACGGGTCGTTCAGGAGTCCGACACGTTTTCGCTCTATGAATGGACCGATCACATGATCTCCGCCAGCAACAATGCAGCGGCCAGCATCGTGTGGAAGGAGGTGCTGCTGATGCGTGCCTTCGGGAAGGATTATCCCCCCGACTCGGAGACTGAGGCCGCTTTTTTCAGGGAAACTCCCAAAGCTGTGCTGAAGGACATGGCGATGGAGGCGGTCAACGGGCCGCTGCGCGCCATCGGCATCACCAGGGAGGAATTCACACTGGGCAGTTTCTTCACCCGTGATGCCAAGCAGATGGTCCCCGGTGAAGGGGGCACCACGGCAAGCCCTTACGGGCTCATGAAATACCTCATTGCCATGGAACGTGGGCTGATCGTGGACACGCAGTCGAGCCTGGAGATGAAACGGATCATGTACGCCACCGACCGGAGGATCCGGTACGCCGCCTCCCCCGCCCTGGCCGATGCCGCGGTCTATTTCAAGTCGGGCAGCCTCTACAAATGCAAGCCGGAGGAAGGGTTCGAATGCAAGAAATACCACGGCAACGTGAACAACTACATGAATTCGGTGGCCATCGTGGAACACCCTGACGGCACTACCTATATGGTGACGCTGATGTCGAACGTGCTGAGGAAGAATTCGGCCAATGACCATTTTGCACTGGCCACCTCCATCGACAAGATCATCCGAAGACCCTGATCAGGAGGTGAGGAGTTCGTGCAGCGTTTGCCGGGCGGATGCCCTGATCTTGGCATTGCCGCTCCCGGTATAATTGCTGACCAGCGGGATGTAATGCTTGTTCCCAAGCTGCGCGATCAGGTGGAGGACCGCCAGGCTCACCTTCACGTCCTTTCCCGCCAGAAGCATCATAAGGCACTGATACTCATCGGGGACCTTGAGGTTCATGTTCCTGATCGCCGCATCGCTGATGTTGTCAAGCAGCGCCGTTTCCACGATGGGGATCAGGATTCTCTTCAGATTGCTTTCGAGAAGGTTGTCGAGGAACTCCACCGCATTGACTCGGATGTCGGGCATCTTGCTTTGGATGCCCTGGAATATGCTGTGCATGTCCTCCCCGGGATAGCGGAGGCCCAGCAACCAGAAGATCCGCTCCAGGTTGCCGTCGAGACGCCTTTCCAGCAGGTCGGTAAGGTTGAGGCGGGCATGGGCCCGGCGTTCTTCCGGGGAACCGGAAACCGGCCTGTCCGCGCCTGCAGCTTTCATCTGAAAATAGAGGGCCGTAAGGGTTTCCTGGTAGAGGCGGGCCTCTTCGAAGATCCGGCGGGCCACGTCCTTCTTATGGAAACGCAACCCGGCGTTTCGTTTCCTCAGGACATTGAGTGACCTGAGGGCTTCCATGCGGAGACCAATATCCTGATGGTCGAGGAGCAGGAACAGAAGGTCGACCGATTGCTGGCTCTCAAAGTGTTCGAGGATGCCGGGTATCTGACGCAACAGGTCGGTTGCCCAGGCGTTCCTGGCGACCACCTCCTGAAAATGGTCGATCAGTGCCGTACCGAATCCCATAAGGGACATCTTCGCAGCCTGCCTGTATGGCTCGCGCCCCAGAAACCCCGATAAGGTGCGGATGAATTCAGGGTTCAGGGAATGGCCTGCCGATTCGATGGCCTGCTTCACCACCTCCGGATCCTCATCGTCAAACATGTCACTGATGAACCAGTATTGTCCCTGCAGGGCGGCATGTCCAATGGCCTTCAAAAGAACCTGCTTCCTGAATCGGATCTCATCAGCATCGGTCAGTTGTGCAAGTGTCTCTATCTTCCGGATGATCCTGGTTTCCAAATCAAACCGGTTCCTCATCTCGGCATTGTTGCGGGCCTCTACGGCGAGGCTCACCAGGGCGGCCCCGCGTACGCGGTAATCGCGGTCGCGGAGAAACTGCTCCATGTAGGCTGACCTCTTCCGGGGTACCCGGGCGATGAGGTACCCGAACGCCGCGGTCTTGACTCCCTGGTCGGGATCCGATACCATGCCGAGGACCCGGGCTTCGGGCTCCGTTGTCCTGAAATAGTAGAGGCACTGAAGTGCTTCGCTGCGGACCTCCGGTGCAGGATTGTCAAGCAGCGCTGAAATGTCGTGAAAGAGCCGTTCATCAGGGTTCTCACGGACCTTGCGAAGGATGAAAACCCGCTGCCGCTCCGTGCCCGTTCGCAACACCTTTCTCAGCCCGTTCAGGACCGATTCGCTGGACAGGTCGAAGGCCAGTGGCTTCCGGTCCGGGTGGTCGTGCACCTGTTCCACTTTCAGCTTGAAGGAGCGGATGTATTCCTCCCGGATCTTGCGCGCAAAGTAGATCCAAAGGATGAGGAAAGCCACGATCATGAAACTGATGGAACGCGTGGAGAGATCGAAACCGCTGACCAGGAAGACCAGGATGAGCCCCCCGATCCCCGTGGCAGCACTGTCGATGAATATATCGATGAAACTCTTCGTCTGGTTCTTGATCTCAAGGGGAATGGGCAGGGCCATGAGCTCGATGGCCGACTTGTTGACCGATTGCTTGAGGCTTCCGTCCATAAGCTTGATGACAATGACCGCCCAGAGCTCCGGAAAGATAAACACCAGCACGGCGCCGACCAGGATGCCTGCCGGCAGAAAGAACAGGGAGGTGCCCACGCCGAACACACCCACCACCTTGCGGGTGATGAAGAGCTGCAGCACCAGGGAGATCACATTGAAGTTGGAGAACCAGAAACCGAAGAATGCCGTCAGGTCATCGGGATCCGGGATCCGTGCCGAGGCGATGTCGCTGAACTGGTATTCCACCAATTTGGCGACGATGACACTGATGCCGATGATGGCTGCCAGGTAGGTCAGGTGCTTGGACCTGCGTATCAGCGTCCACGGGTTGTCGCCCATGTCCCTGATGCGTTTCCGCCGCACGAATTGGGGCTGCGAGGGCACCACCTCCTTCCGCCAGATGGTCCGGGTGATGGGAATACACAGGACCAGCAACAGCGCGGCGATGAAAAGCAGGTTCTCGCTTCCGATCCACTCTGCGGTGACGGAAGTGAGGTATCCCCCGAAGATGCCACCTGCAATGGCGCCGGCCCCGATAAACCCGAAAAGCCGCTTGGCCTCGCGGGGATTGAATACCACATTGGCAAGCACCCAGAACTGGGAGGCCGACAAAACCGCAAAGATGGCCACCCAGACATAGAACAGGTAAAGCACCCAGCCCTCGAGGAAATCAAGCCGCAGGAGGAGCCCGAAAAGTGACAGGGTGGCCACGGACCAGCCGATGGTGCGCGTGATGATGATGTTCAGAGGCAGCTTGACCAGGATGCGGGTGTATAACAGGGAGACCAGGCCGGCAAACAAGGCCACGAGCATAAAGGCGAAAGGTAGGCTTTCGGCCCCGAACCGGGAGAGAAAAAGGCCGTTGACCGCCGGCTTTACGATGAGCAGGGCGGAGATGATCAGAAAGATGTTCAACTGCATCAGCACAGCCCTTCGCTGCTCGCCCTCGCGGATGTCGAAGGCATGGGCAAGGAGGTGCTGAAAATAGGAGACCACTGCTCGCATGGCCCGGATTTGTTTGGGATGATAAAATTACAAAAAGCTGGGAGAAGGGGGTGCCGGGAATAGTTTATTGTCGCAGCACTTTTTCGGCCTCACGCACCAGGTCCCGGCATATGCTCTCCCCTTCCGGGTCCTCGATGAGCGCCACCAGGATATACCGCCGTCCATCGGGTCCCCAGACCAGCACCGAATCGGTATGGAAATTCATCCAGGTTCCTGACTTCCTGAAGAGCTTGGCCCGCGGTGCCAACTTTTCGAGCGTGTTGACGAATTTATGGTGCAGATCGGGGTTCACCATCATGTCCAGCATCACCCTGGAGCGTTCGAAACTGACCAGTTTGCCGTAGGCAAGCAGGTAGTAGTATCTGCATACCTGCGATACCGTAGCCGCATGGCTGAGACCCTTCAAAGGTTCCGGGTACCTGTCGCCGTATTTCGCATATCGCTTCCCGACCCAGAGACCGCCCCCGTAATCCTCGTCGTACAGGCTGTACTGCGGATCGGTGAGCACCGCTTCGATCTTCTCATAGCCGAGCCGGTCGATCATCCGCGTGGACGCTTCATTGTCCGACTTGCTGATCATGGCCCGCAGGTCGGCCTTCACCTCCTCGGTCTCTTCCAGTTCCCCCTTGTAGATGGCATCCTCTGCCGCAAGCAGGATGGCGATCTTGGGAAGGCTGGCTGCATACATCATGACGTTGCCGTTCACACGGGCATATTTCACGTTGAAGGGATCACGCAGGTCGACCAGGCCCACGGCCATTTTCTTCTGCTCGATGAGCCGCTTCCATTTCTTGTTGTTGTTGAGCACTGTGATCAGGTTGGTCTGCAACTCCAGGTCCACGAGGTTGCGAAGCGGTTTGATCTCATCGATGGGAAGGGGAAGCTCATCATAGTTGGGCTGCACCTCCTCGGGGACCTGGGTGCAGGCAGCCATTGCGAGTGTGATCACCAGGGCCGTGGTGATCAGTATTTTGCTCATAGTGGTCAAATAAAAATGCGTGCGAATTTCGCTAAAAAACGATTCCCCCGCCCCATTTAGTTCAGATTTGAAGAAAATATTTTCTTGAACGAATATATTATTGGTTACAAGGCACTTAACAGCAGGGGAACCCACCTTCACCGGGCCCGGAACCCTTGAATTTTAACGCCATAATTCGTAACTTTGCAAGAAACGGCCCCTGCCGGGGGGATTGACCGTGTTATTTTGACGTCCTTTTTGAAATTCTGAGATCATGACAACCCCGACCCACGAACTCGACCGCATCGCCATCACCGTCCAGTCCCACATGCTGCTCCGGCAGCTGCT
>CAYLTG010000120.1:0-9353 GCA_964386225.1 uncultured Bacteroidales bacterium | reverse complement strand
GTGCCGGGCTACGACCATGGCGTCATTGACGAGGGCTACCTTCGCAAGCACCGCCCCGGAACAAAGGAGTACGTTTACCTGTGCGGGCCACCCCCCATGACGGAGTCGGTCGAGGGGCACCTGGCCAGCCTCGGCGTTCCTGAGAAAATGATCGTCAAAGAAGGGCTTTGACATGACCACCTACGCAAAACTGAACCGGGAGGTCCGGGAGCTGACGGATGCCATCCTGCTAAGGGACATCGAAGAACACCATAAAAACCGAAAACGTAACTCATGAAATCAATCATCATCAGCGACATACACAGCAATTTCGAGAGCATCATCCCCTATGCGCTCCACTTCAGCAAGCACTTCTGGGACAGGGCCACCCTGATCCATCCCGTGGACCCCCGCAAGCAGCAGGCCGTGAGCAGCGCCTATGCCGACTCACAGACGTTCGAGGTGGGTCGTAAGCTTACCCATGACGAGATCCTGGAGCGGGAGACCCACCGGACCCGGCTGGAGTTGAACCATCTGCTCAGCCACGAGGCATCGCGGCTCAACTTTCCCATGCGGGTGGACGTGCGGGTGGAGGATACCAGCCTCGACGCGATGCTGAGTAAAGAGGCGGCGGGCATCCCCGACGCCCTGATCATGGTGTCGTCGAAGCCCGACGGTCACGTCCTTGAGCAATTCAGCGAATTCCTCGACGTGGCCGGTCATTATAAGAACCTGGTCCTGGTGATCCCGCCGGGGCTGACCTATTCGCCCCCGAGGAAAACTTTCGTACTGTATGATTACAGCAGCTTCGCCTACCATTCGGTGATGCCTGTCATGGAGCTCCTTCATCCCCTGAATCCGTCAGTGAACGTGGCGGACGTGGACTCGGAGGGGAACTACCTGGAGCTTGAACTGCAAAGCGAGGCCTGGCGGGAGGTGGTCAAGAAGTTGATCGAGCCGGGTGTGAGCCTTTCCACGAGCATCCTGTCGGGTAAGGACCATGCGCAAACCATTGCCGGTTTCGTGCAGCGAAACAATTATTCCCTTGCCGCCCTGCCCGGCTGTGCCGGCAACACAGGGAACAACAAAAAATACACCGCCAGGACCATCCTCCGCCTCATCGCGAATACAGGCATCCCTGTATTGCTTTACCCATGCTGAACCTCAAAAACAACACACCATGACAATGCCCTTGAAAGAACGACAGTGCTCCCCGCACAGTCCCGGGGACAAGCCCCTCGACCTCCGGCGCATCGCAGCGCTGAAGGCACAGCTGATCACCGGCTGGGAGGTGGTGGATGCCCGGAAGCTCTCGAAATCATTCGAGTTCGAAAGCTACCGCCGCGCCCTGGCCTTCGTGCAGGAGATCGGCATCCTGGCCGACCGCCAGGACCATCATCCTGACGTATGCATCCGTTATACCAGCGTGGAAGTGGAGCTGTCGACCCACGACGTCGGCGGGCTTTCGGAGAATGATTTCATCATGGCCGCCCGGATCGAGGACCTATGATGCCCTCTTTCCGCCCCGGCCGGGTGGGCCCGCCAGAACTCCGAACCGATGATGGTCGTTCGAAATGACCTGATCCGGCAATTGCCGAACCCCATTAATCCTTAATCCTATAGGTAAAATGAAAACAATCAAAAGAACATCACAAACACTAATTGCGATGATACTGGTCATCGCCCTCGCCGCCTGCGGCGGAAATGTCAACCAGGGTGAAACCGACGCCGATGCCACCCAGGAGGGTCAGATGGAAATGCTTGGCAAAAAGATCGACCAGGAGAAGGCCGAACTCGAGCAGGACATCAACGAGGCGGTCAACAGTTTCAACACACGCATGGAAGACTACGAACAGCGCATGGCCGAGGCCGGCAAGACCATCGACAAGCGCACCGACAGGGCCATGTGGAACCTCCGGATGAAACGCGACACGCTGCTCCTTCAGCTGCAGAAGGCCGGCGACAAGACCCGGGAGAACTGGGGAAAATTCAAGGAGGACATGGACCGTCAGTCGGATGATTTCCGGGAGGCGGTGGATGATTTCTTCACCATGAACGAGCAGGGAGATGACAAGTAGATCCCCTTTGCCTGTGAGCATGGGCCAATGCGACCTGACGTCAAAGATGACCAATGCATGAACATTGACTTTTTCTTAGAATATTACCACAAGATCACCGACAAGCTCCTGGGATGGCTTGATTCGGCGGTGACCATGCTGCCCAACTTTATCCTGGCCCTGCTCATCGCCATGGCTGCCTATTTCATCGCCCGCTACGGGCGGCTGCTCACCTACCGGCTCATGAAGCGGGTGAGCGGGAACGAGGCCATCGACAACCTGATGGGCTCCATCGCGTTCGTGGCCCTGCTGGCCGGTGGCCTGTTCACTTCCCTCAGCGTCCTCAACCTCGACAAAACGGTGGCCTCCCTCCTGGCCGGCGCCGGGATCATCGGGCTCGCCATCGGGTTCGCCTTCAAGGACATCGCCGCCAACTTCCTGGCCGGCATCTACATGGCCATCAAGAGCCCCATCAACGTGGGCGACGTGATCGAATACCAGGACGTGATGGGAAGGGTAAAGAACATCGGGCTGCGCGCCAGCTCCATCCTCACGTGGCAGGGACAGGATGTAGTGATCCCCAACCGGAAGATCATCGAAGAGAAGTACACCCATTACACCATCAACAACGAGCGGCGCATCGACCTCAAGGTCGGCATCTCATACGGTGATGACCTCGAAAAGGCCGAAAAAGTCGCCCTGGAGGCCGTCGGCAGGATCGACCACCTGAAGAAAGACCGTTCCCCCGACCTCTACTACCTGGAATTCGGCGACAGCGCCATCATCTTCACGGTACGGTACTGGATACCCTATGCTCCCGAGTCGGGGGCTGCCTACTTCCAGGCCATCAGCCAGGGGATCAAGCACATCAAGAAAGCCTTTGAAGAAAACGACATCACCATCACCTTTCCCATCCGTACGCTGGATTTCGGGATCAAAGGCGGGACAACGCTTGCCGCCATGCTCCGGGAAGCAAAAGAACAGCCAGAGACCGGCAAGGCGGAACGGGAGAAAAAGGGTGAGAAGGTTGACAAAAGCAAATAAACCACCATGCACAACGAGCACGAGCACACGAAACACGACCACCATCATCACGAGCACAAGGACCACCATGGCGACCAGGATGGGGTACATGGAGGTGGTTCGCACGGGCACGGCGACCACCATGCCCATATGATCCGGGACTTCAGGAACCGTTTCTTCATCTCCCTGTTCCTTACCCTGCCCCTCCTGTTCATGGCCCCCATGATACAGGACCTGCTGGGCTATTCCTTCCGGTTCCAGTATGACCGGTACGTGCAATTCGCGCTGTCGACCGCTCTGTTTCTCTATGGTGGCTGGCCCTTCCTGAAAGGGCTTGCCGACGAGCTAGGAAAGCGGCAGCCCGGCATGATGACCCTGATCGCCCTGGCCATTTCGGTGGCTTACATTTACAGTTCCGCGGTGGTCTTCGGGCTGGAGGGGAGGATCTTCTTCTGGGAGCTGGGCAGCCTGATCGTGGTGATGCTGCTGGGCCACTGGGTCGAGATGAAGGCCGTGTCGGGGGCCTCCAACGCCCTGGAGGAGCTGGCGGCCCTGCTGCCCACGGAGGCGCTGCTCCTCGACGAGGATGGCAACACGCGCTCCATCCCTGTGGACGAGCTGGAAAAGGACGACCTGATCCTGGTGAAGCCCGGCGAGAAGGTCCCCGCCGACGGGGTGATCGAGGAAGGGGAAAGCCATGTGAACGAGTCGCTCCTGACCGGTGAGTCCATGCCCGTCGCCAAGGGAAATGGCGACGGGGTGATCGGCGGCTCCATCAACCAGAAGGGGTCGCTGAAAGTGCGGATAAGCAATACCGGCGACGACGCCTACCTGTCCAGGGTGATGCACATGGTGGAGGAGGCCCAGTCGAAGAAATCGAAGACACAGAACCTGGCCAACAAGGCGGCCGGATGGCTGTTCTATGTGGCCCTGGGAAGCGGCATCATCACGTTCACGGTATGGCTCAACCTGGGCAGGGAACTCACCTATGCCATGGAGCGGATGGTGACCGTCATGGTCATCTCCTGCCCCCATGCCCTTGGCCTCGCCATCCCGCTGGTGGCGGCCATCTCCACCTCCCTATCGGCGCGCCACGGGCTGCTGGTCCGCAACCGGACCGCCTTCGAGAATGCCAGGAAGATCACCACCCTGCTGTTCGACAAGACCGGGACGCTCACCAAAGGGGAGTTCGGCGTCACCCGTTTCAAGAGCACCAGCGAGGGGATGGACGACCGGACCATGCTCCAGACCGCCGCCGCCATCGAGCACGGCTCGGAGCATCCCATTGCGGCTGGCATCCTGAGCAAGGCCAGGGACCTGGAGCTGGAGCAGATGGAAGCGGAGCAGGTGGAGAGCATCACCGGAAAGGGGATCAGGGGTAAGGTCAAGGGCAAGGAATTCCTCATCGCCAGCCCCGCGTACCTCGGGGAAAAGGAGATCAAAACACCTGACGGCTCCTTCGACAGCGAGGCCGAGACGGTCGTTTTCCTGTTGTCGGATGGCAACATAAAAGGATACATCGCCCTGGCCGACGAGGTGCGGGAAGATGCCAGCGAGGCGATCAAAAAACTGAAAAAGAAAGAGATACGCATTGAAATGGTGACCGGCGACAACGAGGATGTGGCGAAGGCCGTCAGCGACGCCCTGGGGCTGGACGGCTACCATGCCAGCGTGAGGCCCGAAGACAAGCAGTCGATCATCAGGAAGCTGCAGGATGAGGGCGAGTTCGTGGCCATGACCGGCGACGGCATCAACGACGCCCCTGCCCTGGCGCAGGCCGACGTGGGGATCGCCGTGGGCTCGGGCACCGACCTGGCGGCCGAGTCGGCCGACATCGTGCTGGTGAACAGCAAGCCGGGCGACATCGCCAACCTCATCCTGTTCGGCACGGCCACCTACCGGAAAATGGTGCAGAACCTGTTCTGGGCCGCCGGTTACAACATTTTCGCCATCCCCCTGGCGGCGGGGGTGCTGGCAGGTGCCGGCATCCTGCTCAGCCCGGCGGCAGGGGCCGTGCTCATGAGCCTCAGCACCGTGGTGGTCGCCGTCAATGCCCAACTTCTGAAAAGAAAAATCAGGCAATAGGATCCGTCGAACGCGATAAACAATCCGCCTGTGAAGGAGAAAGACCATAAAAGGAAAAGGCCCATGGGGCTGCTGTCGGCCACCTCCATCGGCGTGGGCGCCATGATCGGCGCCGGCCTGTTCGCCCTGATCGGCATAGCGGTCGACATCGCCGGCATCCTGGCCATCGGCGCCTTCCTGCTGGCGGGGACCGTCACCCTCCTCACCTCTTACTCCGTGGCGAAGCTGGGCGTCCACTATCCCAGCAAGGCCGGCCCCGTGGAATACCTCAACCAGGCTTTCGGCCGCGGACTCCTGTCCGGCGGCCTCAACCTGGTGATGTGGATCGGCTACGTCATCGTCACCGCCCTCTACGCCCGTGCCTTCGGGGAATACAGCCTGGCATTGCTGGGCCTGCCGCCCGGCAGTCCGTGGATCCACCTGCTGGCCAGTGCCGTAGTGCTGCTTTTCCTGGTCATCAACTTCATAGGCTCCTCCGCCGTGGGCCGTGCCGAGCTGCTCATCGTCGGCATCAAGGTGGGCATCCTTGTGCTCTTCGGCATCGCCGGGCTGGCCACCGCACGACCCGGCAATCTGGCCCTGCCGGCGGAGCTGCACCTGGACGACTTGCTGCTGGCCAGCGGCATCGTGTTCATGTCGTACGAGGGGTTCGGCCTGGTGGCCAACACAGCGGAGGACATCCCCCGTCCGAAAAAGACATTGCCAAGGGCCATCTACCTGTCCGTCGGCGTCGTCATCCTCATCTACCTGCTGGTGAGCCTGGCGGTGATCGGCAACCTGAGCGTGGAGGAGATCGTCAGGGCCAAGGAATACGCCCTGGCCGAGGCCGCCCGACCCATCCTGGGTGCTGCCGGCTTCACCATCATGGGCATCGCCGCCCTGTTCTCCACCTCCTCGGCCATCAACGCCACCATCTATGGTCCCGTGCGCATGATCGAGGAAACGGCACGCTCGGGGCAGGTGAGCCGGATGCTGATGCGCCCCCTCTTCCGGCACCCTTCCGGCATGGCCCTGCTGGTGACCGGGATCATCATCCTGGTGATGGCCAACCTGCTCGACCTCGAATCCATTGCCGAGACCGGCAGCATGACCTTCCTCATCATCTACACCATGGTGAACATCGCGGGCTGGCGGCTCAGAAGGAAGACCGGAAGCACACCCTGGCTGCTCATCCCGGCCATTGCGGGCACCCTTCTCACCTTCTGCGCCCTCTTCTATTTCCAGGCGACGGACGACAGTGTGTCGGTGTGGCTGCTGGTGAGCATCTGCGTCCTGGGGTTCGGATATGAGAAGCTGCACCGGCTTCGGAAGGGATCATGATCAATGCATGATCCACGCCCGATGACACTGAAAATACTTATCTTTATATCCACCTTCAACAGCACCCCCATATGAAACACAACCTTCCATCGGGCCGCCGCGACTTCCTCAAGGCCGCCGGCCTTTCCTCCATGGCCATGCTGATGCCCGGGTTCGGCACGAACAGTTACGGGGCACCGCTGCCCCGCCCGGATGCCCCCGGCTTCGGCAGGTTCTCGCTGGTCAACTTCTCCGGCGACGGCCTCAACTACACCCCCGAGGAATACCTGGAGACCCTTCTTACCATGAACAAGGAGAATCCCATCCAGGCCGATTATTATTCCATGGGCGGCGTCACCGCCGGGCTGGAGGCTGAATTCGCGAAGCTCACCGGCAAGGAAAAGGCCGTCTTCCTGCCTACCGGCACCATGGCCAACGAGGTGGCCATCAAGCTGCTGGCGGGCGACAGGGCCAAGATCGTGGTGCCCGAGAACAGCCACATCTACCGCGACGAGGCCGATGCCGCGTTCGTGGTCCACCACAAGCGGCTGGTACCTGCCGGTGAGGGAAAGTCCTATTTCGATGCAGAGGAGCTTGACCGGGTGATCGGCTACCACAGGCAGGGAGAGGTGTTCCCCAGCGACGTGGGTGCCGTGGCGGTGGAATGCCCGGTGCGGCGCGCCGACGGCACCGCTGTGCCGTTGGAGGTGCTCAAAGGCATCTCGGCGTACTGCCGCGACAAAGGGTACGGCCTCCACCTCGACGGCGCAAGGCTCCACCTGGCCTCGGCCTGGACGGGCATCCCCATCGCCGAGTACTCCTCTTTCTTCGACACGGTCTACATCTCGCAATACAAGTACCTCAACGCCGCCTTCGGCGCTGTCCTGTGCGGCCCTGCCGACATTATCGACCGGATGCCGGTGCAGGCCAAGCTGCACGGCGGCGCCGTGTTCCAGACCTGGCCCGCGGCGGCCATGGCCTTCCATCACCTGCAGACCATCGCCGACGACCTGGCCCGTGCGAAGAAGGCGGGCGAGGAGCTCATCGGCAGGCTCAACGCCATCGACGGGGTAATGATCACGCCGGTCCCCTCGGGAACCAATGTATACACCCTCGACGTGGCCGACACGATCGATCCGGCGAAGCTGGCCCGGGTCCTCATGGAGCACCACAACATCCAGCTCCGCGTGCCCGAAGGCGGGACGCCCATCGCCCTGAAGATCAATGCCAGCCTGCTGCGCCGCACCCTGGCCGAAACGGAGGGGGCATGGACCGAGGCCGTGGGCGAAGCGAGGAGGTGACATGAGAAGATGAAAACCATACCCATCCAAACCCAGGAACGATGAGAGCCCTGACCCTTCTTTGCCTATGTCTGCTCACCGCCGCGGCGTCGGCACAGCCCCTCGCCCCGGTGGCCCCCGACAGCCACCAGGTGGTCACCTACCGGCAGTTCACCCTCTCCTACAACGAGCGGCACGAGCAGGCCGACTGGGTTTTCTACTTGCTGGAGAAGAGCGAGCTGGCCCTCAACATCACGCGCACCGACCACTTCCGGGCCGACACCTCCATCATCACGGGCAGCGCCGGGCCCGACGACTACCGCAACAGCGGCTTCACCCGGGGCCACCTGTGCCCTGCCGCCAACTGCGAGTTCGACAGCACCGCCTACGAGGAGTCGTTCCTCCTGTCCAACATGAGCCCCCAGCTGCCGGGCTTCAACTCGGGAATCTGGAAGGCGCTGGAGGAGTGGGAGCGCAGGCAGGCGCACAAGTATGATTCGGTGTGGGTGGTCACGGGACCGTTGTTCATCCATGACCTCGGAACCATAGGAAATGACAGCGTCACCATTCCGGGGTATTTTTACAAGGCGTTCCTCCGCTTCGAGGGGAGCAGCCCGAAGACCATCGGGTTCCTCCTCCCCCACGTGGGGCCGTGCGGCGACCTGGAGGATTATGTGGTGCCTGTAAACGCCCTCGAGACGCTCACCGGGCTCGACTTCTTCCCCGATCTCGACAACAGCATCGAGAACGTGGTGGAATCCTCGGTGGCCAGGAGCAACTGGAAGTTTTGAGGGGACCGGGGTGGGAGCTAAGATCCCTCGGGGCTGAAAAGTACCAGGACCTGGGTGTGGACCAGTATTACGACGAGACCCTCGTCAGCAATTACAATGTAAGGTACAACCTCTTTATCCTGGTGGTGATCACGACCGGGGTGATCGCGGTGCTGGTGCCGTTCGTCATGCGTAAGGGGGGCCCTGGAAAATCGCGGGTCGTTGCGGGATGCACAATTCAACAATTCAGCTACTCGACAATTCAACAATTCTAAAGGACCAGCGAAAGCACCACTGCCACCAAAGCCAATAATATCGCTGCGGCAGCTACCATTCGCGTGTTCCGCACCGCCAGCACCAGCTTCTGGTTCTGCTCGGCCAGGTCTCTGATCACCTGGCTCTGCTGTTCGTTGATGGTGAGCAGTTCTTCCTGGCGGCGGGCGAAGATCGCCAGTTTCTCGTCCAGCCCCACCACTTTGTCCTGAAGGTTCTTCTCCTCCTTGTTCTTGTTCACCAGGGAGATGATCTTGTTGGCCGCATCGATGATATAGGGTGCGGCGGCGGTGAGCAGGGAGATGTTGACGGGCATGACGGATGTTTTTTAAAGGTTGAACCGGGGTAAAAATAGGAAAAATTCTGCGTGTTGGGATGGCGGTGGGCAGGATGGGGAATTGGGCAATGAAACATTAAAACATTAAAGCACAAGAGCATTAGAACATCTAAATGGGCCGAGCCCTTGAGCTGTTGCATTTCGGGTCATCCTTCCGGAAGGAGAACTTTCGCACAGCGGCCCCCGTATTCGTATCACCTTTTCATTGGATCAATTATTTTTTGAAAGAACAAAAAGAAAATCATATTTT
>CAYLTG010000119.1:0-9380 GCA_964386225.1 uncultured Bacteroidales bacterium | reverse complement strand
CAAAGATCCTTGATACCTCCATATTTGACCCGTTGGTTCAACCTAAAAAGCGGGCACAAAAATACTAAAAATTAGAAAATCAGTTGACTGCAGTTTTATTCCCGCTTTGCCTTGTCGAAGGTGGTGGCATTGGCCTGGGCCGTGGGCATGATCAGCAGGTCGTTTATGTTCACGTGCGGGGGACGCGAGGCCACGAAATAGATGCTTTCGGCGATGTCTTCGGCTGTGAGGGGCTGGTATCCCTGGTAGACCTTTGCAGCTGCTTCCCTGTCGCCCTTGAAGCGGACCAGTGAAAACTCGGTCTCGACAGCACCTGGGGCGATCTGCGATACTTTAACCCCTTTTTTCAACAGGTCGATGCGCATGGCCTTTGTAAGTCCGTCCACCGCGTGCTTGGTCGCCACGTAAACATTTCCGTTGGGGTAGGCGTCTTTTCCCGCAATGGAGCCGATGTTGATGATGTGTCCCCGGCCTCTTCGGACCATGTGGGCCGATACGACCTTCGACATATACAACAACCCCTTCAGGTTGGTGTCGATCATGGTGTCCCAGTCGTCGGGGTCCCCTTCATGCAGGGGGTTCAGGCCCAGAGCCAGGCCGGCATTGTTCACCAGCACGTCGATGTGTTTCCAACGGTCATCCAGGCCATCGATGGAGGCGGCAACTTCGTCCCGGTTGCGCACATCGAAACTGAGTGTTTTCACATCCACACCATATTTCTTTTCAAGAACTGCTTTCAGCGGACCCAGCCGGTCCGTTCTCCTTCCGGTGAGGATCAGGTCATACCCGTTCGCAGCGAACTTCTCCGCCGTTGCCTGCCCGATGCCGGCAGTTGCCCCTGTTATCAATGCCAGTTTGTTCATAAATGTTTCAGGTTTCAGGTTTCAGGTTGCTGTGCCTGTCGCCACAATGTTTCAATGGTTCCTTAGTCGAATTCACCCTTCGACCCGCTCACCCTTCGACCCGCTCACCCTTCGACAAGCTCACCCTTCGACAAGCTCAGGATTATGCCTACTGATGGAATTTTCCCTTCCCTCACCAATCACTAATCACCAATCACTATCTAAAATCTCTTATCTGCTATCTCCTATCTGCTATCTGCTATCTCCACCCTTCTCCTCCACCCACTTCCGTGCATTCACAAACGCCTCCACCCAGGGGGTGACCTCGTCCCGCTTCCTGTCGGCCGGGTAATGGGCCCACTGCCACGGGAATATGGCGCGTTCCAGGTGGGGCATCATCACGAGGTGGCGGCCGTCGTCGGAGCAAAGCCCCGCGGCATTGAACTGTGACCCGTTGGGATTGCCCGGGTATTTATCGTAGCTGTACCTGACCGGTATGTTGTACCTGTCTTCCTCGTACGGGAAACTGAACTGTCCCTCTCCGTGGGCCACCCAGATGCCCAGGCGGGATCCGGCCATGGAATGCAGCATCACGGAATTGTTCTCCTCGATCTCCACGTTGAGGAAACCCGATTCGAACTTATGCGACCTGTTGTGCAGCATCCTGGGTTTCACCTCATGGCCGCTGTTCACCAGTCCGAGCTCCATCATCAGCTGGCAGCCGTTGCAGATCCCCAGGCTCAGCGTGTCGTTGCGGCGGTAGAAATTGTCGAGGGCCTCCCTGGCCTTCTCGTTGTAGAGGAAGGCGCCGGCCCACCCCTTGGCCGAGCCGAGTACGTCGGAGTTGGAGAATCCGCCCACGAACACGATCATGTGGACGTCCTCCAGGGTTTCCCGGCCTGTGATCAGGTCGGTCATGTGGACGTCTTTCACGTCGAACCCGGCCAGGTAAAGGGAATAGGCCATTTCCCGGTCGCCGTTGACCCCTTTCTCCCGGATGATGGCTGCCCTGGTGCCCGTGGTCTTGCGCCTGTTCGGGTCGATGCCGAACTGGGAAGCAGTCCCTTGGAAACCGGGGGTGAACCTGAACTTCAGCTCCTGTTCCTTGTAGTTCCTGTAGCGCTCCAGTGCAAGCTCGTCGCCGCATTGTCTGCGGTCGAGCAGGTAAGAGGTCCGGAACCACCGGTCCCGCAGCGCGTCAATATCCAGCGACCAGGAATTTCCCCCGTTCACCAGCCCGAACCGCCTTCCGGTATTGACCTTTCCAATGACATGGTATCCGATGTCGAGGCCCTTGAAGATGGCGGCCACCTCGTCCACCTTTCCGACCTGCAGGATCAGCCCCGGGTTCTCGCTGAATAACAGCCTGACACTGTCGGCCTCGCCGAGGGGGGTCAGGTCGGCGTCGAGCCCGCAGGCGTTGTCGGCAAAGCACATCTCCAGGAGGGCGGTGATCATGCCGCCTGCCGAGATGTCATGACCGGCCAGGACCATCTCTTTCCCGATCAGTTCCTGCACGGCGCCGAAAACCCTGACAAAGTGGGCCGGGTCTTTTACCGTCGGGGCTTTGTCGCCCAGTTGGCCTTTCATCTGGGCGAACGAGCTTCCGCCCAGGCAGTGTCCGGTGCATGACAGGTCGATATACACCAGGGCGGTGCCGTCGATGGGTGCCAGGGCCGGGCTTACGATCTTGCGGATGTCGGTGATCTCCCCGACCGTGGAAATGATCACTGTACCGGGTGAGTATACGGTTTCTCCGTCGTATTTCTGGGTCATGGAAAGGCTGTCCTTGCCGGTGGGAATATTGACCCCCAGGGCGATGGCAAAGTCGCTCACCGCCTTCACGGCCTTGTAGAGGCGGGCATTCTCGCCAGGGTTCCGTGCCGGCCACATCCAGTTGGCGCTGAGGGAGATCCCTTTCAGGCCATCGGCGATGGGTGCCCACACCACGTTGGTAAGGGCTTCGGCGATGGAAAGCACCGAACCGGCCTCGGGGTCGATAAGGCCGGCTACGGGAGCATGTCCGATGGAGGTGGCAATGCCTTTTCTGCCCTTGTAGTCGAGGGCCGAAGCGCCCAAGTTGTTCAGCGGCACCTGCACCGTTCCGCAGGTTTGCTGGAAGGCCACCCGGCCAGTGACCGACCGGTCCACCTTGTTGGTGAGCCAGTCCTTACAGGCAACGGCCTCCATCTGCAGCAGGTCGGACAGGTCATTCAGGAGGTCTTCGGAGGAATACCTCACCGCCGGATATGATTCGGTCATCCCGGTGTCTTCGAGGATGGTGCGGGGCGGGTTGCCGAACATGTCGGCAAGTTCCAGGTCGATGGGATTGTCTCCGCTCTTCCTGTCCATGAATGTGAAGCGGTGGTCGCCGGTGGCTTCCCCCACATCGTACATGGGGGCCCGTTCCCGTTCCGAGATCCTTGCCAGCAGGGCGACATCCTCCTTTTTCAGGAGAAGCCCCATCCGTTCCTGTGATTCGTTGCCGACGATCTCCTTGGCCGACAGGGTCGGGTCCCCGACGGGCAGCTTGTGCAGGTCAATGACGCCGCCGGTGGCTTCCACCAGCTCCGAGAGGGAGTTGAGATGACCCCCCGCGCCGTGGTCATGGATGGAGATGATGGGGTTCTTTCTGGATTCGGCCAGCGCCCTGATGGCATTCAGAACCCGCTTCTGCATCTCGGGGTTGGACCGCTGCACCGCGTTGAGCTCGATGGTGTTGTCGAACTCACCCGTGGCCACAGAGGATACGGCACCCCCGCCCATCCCGATGCGGTAGTTGTCGCCGCCCATCACAATGATCCGGTCGCCCTTGCCCGGCGTCTCCTTCTGGCTGTCCGATCTTTTCGCGAAGCCGATGCCGCCTGCCAGCATGATCACTTTGTCGTATCCGTATTTCTTTTTCTGCGTGAAATGCTCGAAGGTGAGCACGCTACCGCAGATGAGCGGCTGGCCGAACTTGTTCCCGAAGTCGCTGGCCCCGTTGGACGCCTTGATCAGGATCTCTTCGGGGGTCTGGTAGAGCCATGGCCTGGGGCTGGTGTGCCGCTCCCAGGTGCGTCCCTCTTCCGACCTGGAATAGGAGGTCATATAGACCGCGGTGCCTGACAGCGGCAGGCTGGCCTTGCCCCCGGCCATCCGGTCGCGGATCTCGCCCCCGGTGCCTGTGGCGGCGCCGTTGAAGGGTTCCACGGTGGTGGGGAAGTTGTGGGTCTCCGCTTTGAGGGAAAGGACGGTGTCGATGTCGTCGATCCGGAAGAAATCGGGCTTGTCCTGGGTCTCCGGTGCGAACTGTTCTGCCGGCGGCCCCCCTACAAAAGCCACGTTGTCCTTGTAGGCGGATACCAGGCGGTTGGGGTTCGTCTTCGAGGTCTTCTTGATCAGGCTGAAGAGGGAGTCCGGCATCTCCTTGCCGTCGATGATGAAGTTCCCGTTGAAGATCTTGTGCCGGCAATGCTCCGAGTTCACCTGCGAGAACCCGAACACCTCGCTGTCGGTCAGTTTCCTGCCCAGCCTGGCACTGAGCCCTTCTAGGTAGGCCACCTCCTCGTCGCTGAGCGCAAGTCCCTCCCTGCGGTTGTATGCGGCTATGTCTTCGACAGGAAGGACAGGATCGGGCCGGCGGTTGATGGTGAACACCTCCTGGTCGAGGCCGCGGTAAAGCCGTTGCAGCATGGGGTCATGCTCAGCGTCCTCATCTTCCACCGCGAAGAACTCCTCGATCCGGCGGATGCCTGGGATCGCCATGTTCTGCGTGATCTCCACGGCATTGGTGCTCCATGGGGTGATCATCTCCTTGCGCGGACCGATGAAATACCCGGGCAGGGAGGGTGATTTTTCATGCGTTGCATTGCCGAACAGCCAGCTGAGCTTTTGAATGTCCTCGAAACCGGGGACCTCGGAGGTTTCTGCTGCAAAGACCTGCTGCTGTGATTTGCGGAAAAACAGGATCATCAGTATATGATTACAGGTTGTTGATGAATACCGAAAATTTTCTGCAAAGGTAAAAATGTATCCGGTTTTTTCAGGGGATGGCCTGCGAAGTTATTCACCGCCCTTGCCTGCACGTTTTAACGATTTCTTAACTTACCGGGTCTGGCCATTGCGTTAAATTTGCGCCGGAATTTTCGTCCCGGGGCAGCTCCCCTGATGCTCAGGCCGCTCACCAAAGGCCGGAGGCCGGCATTGCCCGGGGACCTGAAATGAATGAACAGAGAGATAATTATTGCACACTTAACCTTTTATTACGATGAATCAAGTGAACGAACAATTGAGAAAAAGTTGCGAGGAGGCCGTGGTCGCCCTCCAGAAACTGAATGATAAGAAGTACACCGACATCCAATCCAAACTCGAATGGTGCATCGGCAGCTACGGGTACGACAAGAATCCGGCAGGACTGCATGAATTCGGAGCCCAATCCCTTGACGTTCTCCGGAAAGTCAAAGCAAAAGAGCCCCGGAAAGTGACCAAGAAGGTCATCGACAACCTCGAAAAGGCGCTGGTCAACTTCAGCAAGAACTGATCCCCCCTCCATCCTGCCGCGTTCATTGCGACCGGCAGGATGGTATTTCCCTCTTAATTAACATTATTTAAATATTTTTCCGCTTCCGCCTGCGTCAATATCCCACAGGATTCCTAATTTTGTAGTAATCCGGTCCGTTTGACCGTCTTGAAACTAAGTTCAGGAAAAGAACAGCCGCAAGATATCTCCTATTGCCGGTAATATTTTTGGCGGTATGTCGTTTTTTCAAACAGGAACAGAACCACTTTATGAGCTCCGCTTCTGATATCATCCTCAAAGAAGAACTGATCGATCTTCTTCAGCGTGTGCAGATATTTTCAGAGGTTGGTGAATCCGACCTTTCCGACATTGCCGACCAGTTGACGGAGATCAAATGCCGCAGTGGCCAGCCCATCTTCAAAAAGGGTGACGAAGGCGACGCCATGTACATCATCAAATCGGGGAGCGTCCGCATCCACGATGGCAACCATGTGTTGTCAAGGTTGATGCAGGGCCAGGTCTTCGGCGAGTTCGCCCTCTTTGACAAGGAAGCTAGGTCCGCGTCTGTCACGGCGGAAGAGCCCACGGTGCTCCTGGAACTGGACCAGGGCAAATTTGCCCGCGTGATGGTCGACAAGCCGGAGGTGACCATGGGCGTGCTGAAGAAACTGATCCGAAGGATCCGCGAGATGAACGAGCTCGAAAGCAAACTGGCCAAGAGTTACATCAAGATCCAGAAGCAAAAGAACGAGATCGAAGAGCACAACAACAGCATCATCGAGCAGAAAAGCGAGTTGGAGAAAAACAACGAACAGCTCATGCTCCTCAACGATGAGAAGAACCGGCTGATCAGCGTCGTTTCACACGGGCTGCGCAACCCCCTCACCAGCAGCCTCTGCGTCATGGACCTGTTGGAGAACGATGACGAATCGTCCCTCACCCCCCAGCAGAAGGAATACCTTTCCGTGGTCCACAGCGGTCTGCGCAGGATGAACAGCCTGATCAACCAGACGCTCGACATCGACCTCATTGAGCTGCAGCGGGACAATATGAAACCCGAGGTGGTCAGCCTCAATGAGATGCTTGAAGACCTTGCCGAGAGTTTCAAATACACCCTCAGCCTGAAGAAGATCCACATCGACCTACACCTGGAGGCGCTGGCCGTCAATGCCGACAGGAATTTCATCTACCTGATCCTTGACAACCTCCTTTCGAACGCCATCAAGTTCTCCCCCCGCGACAAAAAGATCATGATCGACCTGTTCGAGCGGCACGGGAAGGCGATCATCGAGATCAGCGACCAGGGGCCCGGCATCAGCCAGGAGGCCCTGCATACTCTTTTCGACAATCCCCAGCAGCATGGACGCCAAAACGACAAGACGGGCCTGTCGATGGCGAGGAAGTATGTCGAGGGGATGGGCGGTGAGCTGTTCTGCAAAAGCAAGCACGGGCAGGGAACCACCTTCATGGTGCAGTTCGACCTGGCATCTCCGAAATAAACGGTCAGACCTTCAATTCCTCCCCTTCCGATCGTGCGATTACCACGGCGCCGCAACTGTCGCTCCATACGTTTGTAGCGGTGCGGAACATGTCGAGGATGCGGTCCACGGCCAGGATCAGCCCGATCCCTTCCAGGGGCAGGTTGACGGCTGTCAGGATCACCGTGATCATCACCAGGCCCGCCATTGGTATGGCAGCCGCCCCGATGGAAGCCAGGAGCGCGGTGATGACAATGATCATCTGGCTGAACAGCGACAGGTCCGCACCGTAGGCCTGTGCTATGAACATGGCGGCCACGCATTCATAGAGGGCAGTGCCGTCCATGTTGATGGTGGCCCCCAGCGGCAGGGTGAAGCTGCTGATCTTGTTCGAGACGCCGGAATTGTTTTCCACCGCTTCCATGGTCAGGGGGAGCGTTGCACCGCTTGAAGAGGTGGAAAAGGCGGTGAAGAGCGGTGTGGCCATGTTCTTCATGTGCCTGAACGGATTGGCCCTGCCGATATACCGGGTGAGGAGCGGGAGGGTGATGAAAAAGTGGATGGCCAGGGCCAGGATCACCGTACCCATGTATTGTCCCATGCTCGACAGGAGCCCCAGCAGATCGTCCTGGTCGGCCACGGTTTTGGCCACGATACCGAAGATCCCCAGCGGGGTGAATCGGATCACGAACAGTGTGATCTTCATCATCACCTCGAAGATGGCATTGAAGGCGTTGGATAGCATCCGCCGGTACTTGTCGTCCACCTTGGTGATGAAGAACCCGAACAAAATGGCGAAGAAGATGATCGACAGCATGTCGCTGGTCTCAAAAGCCTTGAAAATATTCTCCGGTACGATGTCGATGAGGATGTCGCGGAAGCTGCGCTGCTTCTCCTCCAGCCCCTCGACGGTGGCGCTGAGGTTGAGGTCGGCACCCACCCCGGGCTTGAAGAGATTCACAAGGAAAAGGCCTGTGACGATGGCGAAAAGGCTCGTCATGACATAGTAGCCGAATGTTTTCAATCCCAGCCTGCCCAGGCTGGAGCCGCTGCCGATGTTGGTGATGCCCGAGATGAGTGAGCTGAGGATCAAGGGTATGATCAGCATCTTGAGGGCCCTGAGGAAGATGTCGCCCATCCAGGAGACGGCCAGCACGGGGTCGTTCTGATAGGCTGCCTTCAGCAGGGCGGTCTTGCCTTTCTTGAACTCCACGGGCTCCAGATTCTCGCGGCATGCCTGCAAAAAGGCATCCTGCGTGGCATATACATTTCCTTCCAGGCCTTGAATCTTATCCACAATCACCTGTTCGGTACCGCTGCGCACGAAAGTCTTGTAAGAGCTTTCGCGGATGGAATAGGTGGTGGGGAAAATGATCCCGTACAGGATGGACAGGATGAGGGCGATCAATATCTGCCAGTGAAGTTTGATCCGGTGCATGCCTTGAGAAATATCGGCTAAAATACACAATATGACGGAACCCCGGATGAATTCGGCAACCCTTTCACCAATTTGCTTGTCTATGGATCGTGAACCCCGTACCGTTGAATTAAAATTCGTTCCGATGAAAGATCTTTTCCTGACCCTTGCCTTCATGTTCCTGTTGGCAGGTATTGCGGTGGCCCAGCACCAGAACGTGATGATCAGCTCTTCCAATGCACCGGAGGAACCGGCCATCTATGTGAACCCATACGATACCGACAAGCTGATCGCAGGGGCGAACATCAACAATTTATTCTATTCCAGTGACGGGGGCTATTCGTGGACCGTGACCACCCTGACCTCGCCCACCAACGGTGTTTGGGGGGATCCTGTCACGATCGTCGACACGGCCGGCAACTATTATTTCTTCCACCTGAGCTATCCTCCGTCGGGCAGCTGGATCGACCGCATCGTGTGCCAGAAATCCACCGATGAGGGACTCACCTGGAACGATGGCTCCTACATGGGCCTCAACGGCACCAAGGCCCAGGACAAGGAATGGGCCGTGGTGGACCGGACCGACAACACCATTTATGTCACATGGACACAGTTCGACAGCTACGGCAGTTCCAACCCCAACCACGTGAGCAGCATCCTGTTCTCCAGGTCGGTCGACGAAGGGGAGACCTGGAGCCCGGCGCTGAAGATCAACGAGGTGGACGGTGATTGCATCGACAGCGACAACACCACCGAAGGTGCCGTGCCTGCCGTCGGTCCCAACGGAGAGGTCTACGTGGCCTGGGCCGGCCCGGAAGGGCTGGTTTTCGACCGGTCGCTGGATAAAGGAGAGACCTGGCTGGAGGAAGATATCTTCATCGATATGTTCCCCGGGGGGTGGGATTACAACATCCCCGGCATCATGCGGTGCAATGGCCTTCCCATCACCGTATGCGACCTCAGCGGCGGGCCCCATCACGGAAACATCTACGTCAACTGGTCAGACCAGCGGAACGGCACGGACGATACAGATGTGTGGCTGGCGCGGTCGACGGACGGCGGCGACACCTGGACCGAGGCGATCCGCGTCAACGACGACCCGCCCGGCAAGCAGCAGTTCTTCACCTGGATGGCCATCGACC
>CAYLTG010000118.1:0-9433 GCA_964386225.1 uncultured Bacteroidales bacterium | reverse complement strand
CCTAAAGCGTGCTCTTGAACTGGTTGATGAACCGGATGTCGTTCTCGAAGAACAGGCGGATGTCGTTGATCTGGTATTTGAGCATGGCGATCCGCTCTATGCCCATCCCGAAGGCATACCCGGTATATTTCTCAGGATCGATCCCGCAGTTGGCCAGGACGTTGGGGTCAACCATGCCGCAACCCAGGATCTCCACCCATCCCGTCTGCTTGCAGATCTTGCATCCTTCGCCGCCGCAGATGAAACAGCTGATGTCCATCTCGGCCGATGGCTCGGTGAACGGGAAGAAGGACGGCCGGAGCCGGATCCTGGTTTCCGGGCCGAAGAATTCCGTGGCGAAGTAATAAAGGGTTTGCTTGAGGTCGGCGAACGATACATTTTCGTCGATGTAAAGCCCTTCCACCTGATGGAAAATGCAATGGGCCCGGGCCGAAATGGCCTCGTTGCGGAACACCCTGCCGGGGAATACGGACCGGATGGGCGGTTTTTCCTTCTGCATGACCCGGATCTGAGCCGACGACGTGTGGGTCCTGAGCAGGATGTCGGGGCTCTTTTCGATGAAAAAGGTGTCCTGCATGTCCCGGGCAGGATGCTCCTCCGGGAAGTTGAGTGCCGTGAAGTTGTGCCAGTCGTCCTCGATCTCGGGGCCTTCGGCCACCGAAAAGCCGAGGCGCGAAAAGATGCTGATGAGCTCACCCCTGACGATCGATAAGGGGTGCCTGGAGCCCAGCGCCCTGAAACCGGCGGGCATGGAAAGGTCGACGGCCTCGCCGGCCGGGCCTTGCCCCGCTCCGGCAAGGCTCTTCAGCTCCTCGATCTTCTCCTGGGCCCTCTGCTTGAGCGTGTTCATCAACTGGCCATACTCCTTCCGGTCTCCGGGTGCCACGTCGCGCATGCCGGCGAACAGGGCCGGGATGATCCCCTTCTTGCCAAGGTAGCGGATACGCAGCTCCTCGACCTCATCGGCCGTAGCTGCCGTCAGGCCCTCTATGTCACGCAGGTACTGGTCAACTTTTTCACGCATGGTGGAAAGCCTTATTCGATGATGGAAATGTTCATTTTGATCTCCTGGACGGGGACGTCGCCACGACCGGTCTCCACGGCCGCGATCTTGTCGATCACGTCCATGCCGCTTATCACCTGGCCGAACACGGTGTAAGCGCCATCCAGGTGGGGCGTTCCGCCCGCGGTCTCATAGTCCTCGAGGGCCTGGTCAGAATAGCTGAACCCCGACCGCTGTGACATGTTGATCACGGTGGCCCTGTCGAATTTCTTGCCCTGCACGATGTAGAACTGGCAGCCGGAGGATTCCTTCATGGGGTTCACCTGGTCACCCATCCGGGCGGCGGCCAGGGCACCTTTCTTGTGGTAAAGGGTGTTGTTGAACTCGGCGGGGATGGTATACCCGGCGTCCACCCTGCCATCGGCATTGTGCCCGCCCTGGATCATGAAATCCCTGATCACCCGGTGGAACGGGGAACCCTTGTACCAGCCCTCTTTGACCAGTTTCACGAAATTGTCGCGGTGACCGGGCGTTTCATTGTAGAGTTCGGCAACGATCTCGCCCATGTCGGTACTGATGCGCACTTTGACCCGTTTCTCATCCTGCGCCTGCAGACCTGTCGACAGCAACACGGCGATCGCCGGAATTGCAAAATATTTCCATTTTAAATTCATCATCTTCATTCTGAGTTTAGTTTAGCGGAGGCAAAATTAATAATTTATCGGAACCGGGCCCCCATCGAACTATCCACAAACGGTCCGATTCAACCTTCATTGCCGGCGGCCATGTAGCATTTCCGGCAGAGCGGTTCGTAGCTGTCGGTCTCCCCGATCACCACCAGGCTGTCGTTCTTGACCGTGCGGTAGGAATATTGGGCCAGGTTGCCGCAGCGGATGCAGATCGCATGCACTTTTGTCACGTATTCGGCCGTGGCCATCAGGGCGGGGATGGGCCCGAACGGCTTGCCCAGGTAATCCATGTCGAGACCGGCCACGATCACCCGAACCCCTTCATTGGCCAGGAGGTTGCAGACCGAGGCCAGCTCGTTGTCGAAGAACTGGGCCTCGTCGATGCCCACCACATCCACGTCGTTGGCCAGCAGCAATATCTGCGACGCTGTTTGCACCGGCGTGGATTTGATGGTCGTCTCGTTATGCGAGACTACATTCTCCTGGTCGTAGCGGTTATCGATAAAGGGTTTGAAGATCTCCACCCGTTGCCGTGCGATCCTGGCCCTGTTCAGGCGCCGGATAAGTTCCTCGGTCTTTCCGGAAAACATTGAGCCGCAGATCACTTCGATCCACCCTCCTCCTCTGGGCTGTTTGGTGGTGTTCTCAAGAAACATGGTCCCGGGAATATGAATTTATGTAATTTTATGACCCCGTTCTGATGCAGGGCGTTCCGGTTGCAAAGATAAGCAGCCTGTCCGAATATTCGGGATTTTGCCAAGTAATCACAATAAAAATTAACAGGTAGCAGTTCAAAGAAATCATGGGTATGAAAAACGACGCGGTAAGTTTTTACGAGCAAGTGAGGAGGTCGCTGGAGGCGATCGATGACCCAGGCAAGTTGAAGGACCTCTCCGCCATTGAGGTTGACCTCATCAAAGACCGGCTCCGTGACCTCTATGACAGGCTGTCCGCCGCCACGTTTGCCGATGGCGGCGCGGTGCGGGAAGAGAGGGAGGAGCGTGGCCCTGTGGAGGTGGAGTTTGAACTTCCTGCCGCCTCCCTGAGCCCTACCGTGGTAGATGAGGAGATCCATCAGTCTGAAACCGAAACGATGGAGATCGGGTCGGAAGAGATCCTTTCTGCCAAATCCGCCACCACAGAACCCCGGAAGCCACCCGCAGCGAAAGGCCCGCAGCCCGACCTGTTCTCCCCGGGCGACGGCCCTTCACCCGAACCCGCAAAAAGGTCGGTGGCGGAGGCGATACAGGGGGAGGAAAAGAAGGAATCGGTCGCCGAAAAGCTGCAAAAGCAGGCCCGTGTGAACAGCCTCAAGAACAGCATCGGCATCAACGAGAAGTTCTTCTTCATCAATGAGCTCTTCGAGGGCAACCTGAGCGAATACAACGCGGCCATCGAGTCGCTCGACGGGATGGCCTCATCCGGTGCCGCCGACGGGTTGCTGCAGGAACTGGCGGTGCGCTACAGGTGGGAGGACCACGAGGAAGCGGCCGGTCAGTTGAAAGAGTTCGTCGAACGGAGATTTTCATAGCAGGGCAGGCATGTCCAAATTATTCATTGTCCCGACCCCCATTGGCAACCTGGAAGACATGACCCTCCGGGCCATCCGCGTACTCCGGGAAGCCGACCTGGTCCTGGCGGAGGATACCCGCGTTTCCTCCCGCCTCCTCCAGCATTTCGACATCTCGACCCCCATGTCGGCACACCATAAGTTCAATGAGCACCGCCTGGTGGAGCATATCGCCGGGAGGATAGCGGCGGGCCAGACCGTCGCGCTCATCAGCGATGCGGGAACCCCCGGGATATCCGATCCGGGATTCATGCTGGTGAGGGAGTGCGTGAGCCGCGGCATCGAGGTGGAATGCCTGCCCGGGGCCACCTCCCTCATCCCCGCACTCCTCGACTCGGGACTTCCGGTCGACCGGTTCCATTTCGAGGGGTTTCTGCCGGTCAAGAAAGGGAGGCAGTCCCGCCTCGACTACCTGGCATCCCTGGGCACCACCATCGTCCTGTTCGAATCGCCCCACCGCCTGGCCCGCACGCTGCGGCAGCTGGCAGAGAACCTGGGCCCCGGCCGCCAGGCCTCCGTGTCAAGGGAAATCACCAAAATGTACGAGGAACATGTCCGCGGCACCCTCGGTGAGCTCGCCCTCCGCTTCGAGGATCGAAAAGTGAAAGGGGAGATCGTGGTGGTGGTCGCCGGCCCCTGACCCACCTCGGCAAAACCCCGCCTCGCATGTCCGCGATTGTTCAGTTCTGAACGTTCGTGTCGTCATTGCGAACACCTTCCCGACCCGGACCCTCCCGAATGAATTTAAGCATATTACTTAATATCAAGCTTTTATGTTTTATGGCACAACTCCTGCAATAGGTATTATGCCAACGGATTTATACCATGAGAACTTTCATTTAATTTAGTTGGTGATTCTTTCCTTCCTTACCCTTATATCATAAGGTTTATGTTGGATTTAACAACGTGCTTCAGAGTCCCGCGAAAAGCGGGACTTTTTTTACCTTTACGGCCAGGCAACGCCTTCATGCATGACAAATGATCCGGATAAGGAAAGGGGCAAGACCTCCTTTGAATTCCTGGCACCGGGCCCGGGCCGGGAGTTGCTGCTGAACCTTTATGCCCAGCCCATCTCTGCCGGGTTCCCTTCACCGGCCGAGGACTTCCTGGAGCAAAGCCTGGACCTGAACGATTACCTGGTCCGCAACAAAGCCGCAACCTTCCTGGTGCGCGTGAATGGAAATTCCATGGTGAATGCCGGGATTTTCGACGGCGACATCCTGGTGGTGGACCGCTCCGTTGAAGCGACCGACGGACGCGTTGTCCTTGGCGTCCTGGATGGGGAGTTCACGGTGAAACGGATCTCGCTCAGCCAGGGTAAACTATTGCTGCTGGCTGAAAACCCCGAGTTTGATCCCATCGAGGTGACCGGCGAACGGGATTTCAAGATCTGGGGTGTCGTCACTTTTTCAATCCACAGACCATAAAAGAAGGGTAACCCTTTCGGGCTACCCCATGAGAAAATTTACCCTTGAAAAATAAAAATTCCCTCAATGTCACGATAAAAGACGACGGAAGATCACACCCCGGATGATTACCTTACCTTGATCGAATTTCATAACCATTCGATTCCGGAATCTGATCGTTCCGTCTGTGTCTTGAAACTCCTTTGGTCGGGATGGTCAGGGCTTTTGCAATTTCAAGTCTCTGGACCCGGTATGCAACATGGATGCCAAACTGCCCGATCTGCGGGGGTCCCTTCATAAGCACTTGTTTTTGTTATATTTACGTGTATAAATCCCGGTCGCGCCAGGCGGACGGTCCGGAGCGGACCACACCGGTTCCGGTCACCGCTATCCAGAATCAGAGAGCACGTTTCGAAGGGGGATAGCCGCTAATTGCCGTTGTAGACCTGGAGGTAGTTGCCGTCGAATTCAGTGAGGTACTGGAGCAACGGCCTGTTCGAAGGGCCCTGGACGGGCATCCCGTCGATGAGGTTGAACCTCGACATGCAACAGGAATCGATGAGGGTGTACGTGGTGGGATCCACCTCCACCCGCGCGCACTCCTTTTCGGGGTCGTAAGGGCACGTCATTTCAAAGGCAATGAAGTTCTGGAGGTCGACCCGGTAGATCAGAACGCCCCGGTACCCTTCACCGGCATATTCCTTCCAGGTTCCGGCGGGGATGTAGTCGATGGTGTTGGGCTGAATGAAGAAATTGACCGGCACGTTGGGAATGAAGGCATGGTTCTGGTCTTCCTCGTTTTTGTTGCAAGAAATGAGGACCATCATGGTCACCATTGCAATAATGCCCCCGAAACATCTGTTCTTCATATTCATTGCCGCTGTTTTCAGCAAAATTAAGAATTATGGCGATCGCAGCTCCGTAATAACGCAGGTACCAAATATAAAGTATAACTTTATAGCTGTAAATCGTGCTAAGGGTGAACACATGAAGATCCGTAAATTTATTCTTCCGTTGCTGGTCCTGGTCGCCGTGACCTTCACCCAGGGTTGCCGCACCCTTTTCGTGAACAGTCCTGAAAGGAAAGCGGCAAAGCAGCAGGAACGCGCCGACCGGGAATTTGAAAAGAACTATGGCAAGGTCAAGTCGGCGCACCTGAAGAACCAGACGCGGGAAACGAAAAAAAGGATGAAAAAGAGCAAGCGGAAAGCGGCCCGGATGAACCGGTCCAAAAAAAGCAAGTCGAAATGGGATTGCAACTGATCACAAGGCCATATCCCCTCCCGGCATGAGGCCGCCCGTTCCATACAGGCTGGCACTGGCGTGGTGTGCCCTCCTCCTTGCCGGGGCCCTGGCGGGCCAGGGCCGCGAAAATGTCAAATTCGACCGGCTCACCTCGGAAAACATCCGACTCGTGAAGGGTGTTTCCCAGAACTGGATCTATGCCATCCTGCAGGATCAATATGGCTACATCTGGCTGGGCACCTGGGATGGGCTCAACAAATTCGACGGCTATAACTTCACCATCTACAACGTGGCCGACGGGCTGAGCGATCATACGATATACACGCTGCTCCAGGACTACGAGGGATATATCTGGATCGGCACCGACGACGGCCTCAACAGGTACGACCATGCGACAAGACGGATCGAGCAGGTCCCCATCCCTGCCGGCGACAGCTCGGGAAGATATCACGAGCGGATCAACTATGTGATGCAGGCCCGTGACAGCTGCATCTGGGTAGGGACGGGGTCGGGCCTCAAGAAGTACAACCCCCGCACAGGGGAGTTCAGGAGCTATTTTTCCGCACCCCAGGAGTATTACAGTCCGCGCAGCAACTATATCCTCCACCTTTTTGAGGATGACCGCGGCATCATCTGGGTCTCCACCACCTTCGGACTGCTTCGCTTCGACCCCGCTTCGGAGCGCTCCACCCGCTATTACCATATCCCGGGCGACTCTACGGGGCTCAGCCATGACAACATCCGGTGCGTCATGCAGGAACGGTCGGGGAACTTCTGGATCGGCACCCGCTACGGCCTCAATTATTACGATACCACCACCCAGAAAATCAGGCAGTACTACCACCAACCCGGCGATCCGAACAGCCTCAGCAGCAATTGGATACGGACCATCTACGAGGACCGCGCAGGCTATATCTGGCTGGGTACCGACGACGGCGGCCTCTGCCGCTACGACAGTGCCAGCGATGCCTTCACCCGCTTCACCAACAAGATGAACGACAACAACAGCCTTAGCAACAACCGGGTATACAGCATATTAGAGGATTTTGACGGGAACCTGTGGGTCGGAACCTATAACGGGGTGAATAAGATCAACCGGTACACCAATAATTTCAATCACATCTACCAGACCGGAAGAATGGATCAGGAGCTCAGCAGCAATTTTGTCTGGGATTTTTTTGAGGACAGGGCTGGCCGGCTCTGGGTCGCTACCTCCGAAGGGGTCAATATCCGGGACCAGGGAACGGGCCTTTTCACGACGATCACCCACCAGCCGGGAGCCCACCCCTCGCTGGCCTCAGATGAGGTCAGGACCATGGCCTATGCCCCGGAGCTCAACTGCGTGTGGCTGGGGCTCTATGGGACCGGGCTGGACCGCTATGACCTGGCAACAGGGCAGATCCGGCATTTTGTCCCCTCCCCCGACAAGAACAGCCTGAGCGACATATACATCAGCGATCTTCTGCGGGATGATGATGACCGCCTCTGGATCGCCACCAGCAGGGGCCTGAACCGGTTCGATCCTGCCACCAACAGTTTCACGGTTTACACCCATTCGAATGACCACCGAAATAGCCTTTCCAACGACGTGGTGATCGCCTTGTTCCAGGATTCCCGGGGCAACCTGTGGGTTGGCTGTGACAAGGGCCTGAACCGGTACGTCCCGGAAACGGACGGTTTTGAATCCTATTTCACCCAACCCGAGGGCACCGTCAGGTCAAACGCCTTCTTTGCCATTGCCGAAGGCCATGACGGCATGTTGTGGCTGGGTACCTCCGGCAGCGGCCTGGTCAGGTTCGATCCCTCAACACTGGATTATAAGATCTACACCGACCGCGACGGGCTGCCCAACAATATCGTGTACGGGATCCTGGAACACGAGGACGGCAACCTTTGGATGAGCACCAACATGGGACTTGCCCGGTTCCTGGTGGAAAGCGAGCAGTTCATCCCCTATGACGTCAAAGACGGCATCCAGAGCTATGAGTTCAACCTGGGCTCGGCCTACAAGGGAAGGGACGGAACCCTGTATTTTGGCGGGATGAATGGCTACAATGCGTTCAATCCCAATGACATAAAGACCAATCCCAACAAACCCGTGGTGGTGGTCTCCTCCTTCCGGAAATTCAATGAGCCCCAGCCCGTTGAACTGCTTGACGGAGACACCGTCAGGCTCGCCCATGACGAGAACTTCTTCTCGTTCGAGATCGCGGCCCTGGATTACACCAATCCTGCCAACAACAAATACCAGTATTACCTCGATGGGTTCGACAAATCGTGGACCACCGTGGATGCGGCAAACCGCATCGCCGAATACAAGAAGGTGAGGCCCGGCAGGTATGTGTTCTATGCCAAGGGGTCGAACAACGACGGTGTATGGAATGAAGAGGGGATCTCGATCGCGGTGATCGTGACCCCGCCCTGGTATGCCACCTGGTGGTTCCGTCTGCTCCTGGTGATCGTGGTCATCTCCATCGGCTGGATGCTTGTTTCTAGACGGATGAAACAGATCAGGAAGAAGCATGAGGTGCAGCGAAGGATGCTCGAGATCGAAAAGCAGAAATTCGAAATGGAGCAGAAAGCCCTGCGCCTCCAGATGAACCCCCATTTCATCTTCAACTCCCTCAACTCCATCCAGAGCTATATCCTCACGCATGACACCGACATGGCCGTGACCTACCTCGGCAAGTTCTCGCAGCTCATGCGGCTCATCCTGGCCAATTCGGGCAACAACTTCGTCATGCTCAAGGAGGAGCTGAAGGCCATAACCCATTACCTCGACCTGGAAAAGCTCCGCTTCGACAACAAGTTCGACTACACCATCAGCCTTGACAAGGACATCGACACCGAATTCATCGAAATACCCCCCATGGTCATCCAGCCCTACATCGAGAATGCCATCATTCACGGGATCCTGCACAAGCCCTCCCGGGGGGAGATCGCCATCGATTTCGGGATCAACGAGAAGTTCCTCCTCTGCACCATCACCGATAACGGCATCGGCCGGGAGCAGGCCTCCAGGCTCCGGGAGGAGGCCGGCATCAAGAGAAGGTCGAGCGGCATGTACATCACACAGGCACGCCTGGAGATGATCAATACCGAGATGATGGAGGATTTCTCGGTGAAGGTCACCGACCTGAAGAACAACGACGGGACGCCCGCCGGCACCCGTGTGGAGCTCCACATTCAATACAACGAGGATTAACCGGTAAAATCAAAGGACCATGTTAAAAGCTGTCATAGTGGAAGATGAAAGGCGATCCAGGGAGACCCTGTCGGGCCTGCTCAGACTCTATTGCAAGGAGGTACAGGTCATCGCCGAAGCCGATGGCATGCATTCGGGCATCGACGCCATCAAGGAACATAACCCCGATGTCGTTTTCCTCGACATCCAGATGCCCGACGGAAGCGGCTTCAAATTGCTGGAATCCCTTGACAACATCGATTTCTCCATCATCTTCACCACCGCCTTCGACCAGTTCGCCATCAAGGCCATCAAGTTCAGCGCCATCGACTACCT
>CAYLTG010000117.1:0-9659 GCA_964386225.1 uncultured Bacteroidales bacterium | reverse complement strand
TCCCCAGGTTGGTGGAGGCCCCGTTGGAGAAGGTCCCGCGGGAGGCATCGGCCCCCGTAAAGGAGACATTGGAAAACTGGATTCCCTCACCCACGATGTTCTCGACCATGTCGATGGCGGTCACGTCCGGCCCCGGCTCGATGTTGATCTGTCCGAAGGCTAAGGTGCTGGCCACCAGTATCAGCAATGAAGTAAAAGTGATTTTCATAGTAGCAATTTTTTTCCCTGAAAGTACCATTGTTGTCATTAATTGTGCTTGCTCCTGGTAATACTATTATAAAAGAACAATTCGTTGATACATTAATGTAAGACATCCCTTTCCCAAAAAAGGTTGCCTTGGTCCTGAATTGTCCGAAATATTCTAAAGTCCCCTAATTCACTGCAAATTTACGACAAATTTACACATATCGATGTAAATAATTTGAAGGGGGCAGGGATCGGGTCGGCATGGCAGGTGTCACGTGGCCAGCGGGAGTTCCTGGTCCCCTTCTTTTGCTGCCTGCTGAATGCTTGCATTCAACTCGAAACCGATGAGCAGGATCATGGAATTGAAATGGATCCAGATGAGCAGGATCAACAGGGTCCCTATGGAACCGTAGAGGGCGTTGTAGCTGGAGAAATTCTGCACATAATAGTTGAACCCGATGGAGGCGATCAGGGCCAGGATGGTCGCCAGGGAGGAGCCGGCCGAGATGAACCGGAACTTACTTTCCCTTGCGGGGGCAAGGTAATAGATGAACGAGATGGAAAAAAAGGTCATATTGATCAGGATGATCCACTTCACGACCTCCAGCACGTAAAAATAGATGGCGGAATGAAGCACCCCTTTCTGCATGAGGAGCTTGAAGACCAGGGTGCCCGTGGTCAACAGGGCGATGGCGATGATGAGGATGAGGCTGACGATCAGGAAAAGCAGGCTGGATACGAGTTTCTGTTTGATCCAGGAGCGGGATTCGATGGTGTGGAACGTGTTGTTGAACGACTCGATCATGGCGTCGAACCCATTGGTGGCAAACACGAGGGCCATGACGAAGGTGAGCGAAAGCAGCCCGCCGCGCGGACGCTCGATAATGTCGACGATGGTGCTTTCGATGACTGCTTCTGTGCTGTCGGGTGTCACGTTCTTGATGAAGTTCAGCAGGATGGTCTGGAAGTTCTCGATGGGCACGAACGGGATGAGCGTGAAAAAGACGATGATCATCGGGAAGAGGGCCAGGAAGAAGCTGTAGGAGATGGAGGAGGCCCTGGCCGAGATGTTTCCTTTGGATATCCCTTGAAAGAAAAAGCCGGCTACATTGTAGAGTGGCATGCCGTCGAAGCCTGGTAGGACCAGCTTTTTGGATTTTTCGATGATCCGGGTTACAGGTTTTGAGTTGAGCAGTTTCCGCTTAAGGTTCATGTCCGTTTCTTAAAATGTTGCCAGCAAGCTCATGTCCAGGCTCCTGATGCGGTGCGTTAGGGCGCCGATGGAGATGTAATCCACGCCGGTGGCGGCATACCGGGTGATGTTGTCTTCCGTGATCCCGCCGGAGGCTTCGGTCTCGTATTTCCTGCCGATCAGTTTCACCGCCTTTTCCAGGTCGCCGGCACTGAAATTATCCAGCATGATCCTGTCGACCCCGCCTGCTTCGAGCACTTCCTCCAACTCGCCGAAGTTTCTGACCTCGATCTCGATCTTGAGGTCTTTTTTGTTCTTCTCCAGGTAGGCCGCCGTGGCCCCGATCGCCTTTTTGATTCCGCCGGCAAAGTCCACGTGGTTGTCCTTGATCATGACCATGTCGTACAGGCCCATCCTGTGGTTCTCCCCGCCGCCTGCCTTCACCGCATATTTTTCAAGTTCACGGAGCAGGGGGGTTGTTTTCCGCGTATCTAGGAGCCGGCAGGGATGGCCTTCGACGAGTTTTACGAGTTTGTTCGTCTGGGTGGCGATGCCGCTCATCCGCTGCATGAAATTGAGTGCCAGCCGCTCGGCCGACAGGATGGAGCGGGCTTTGCCCTCCACCCTCAGGGCGATGTCGCCGCGGGATACCCTGGTCCCGTCGGGGATCAGCACCTGGACCCGGAGATCGGGGTCGAGGGCCTCGAAGACTTTCCTGCCCACCAGGCCCCCGGCGAAGATGCCCTCCTCCTTGATCAGGAGTTCCGCCTTGCCGGCTGCATTTGCGGGGATCGTCGCCAGGGAGGTATGGTCCCCGTCCCCAAGGTCCTCGGCAAGCGCTTGTTCAATGATCCTGTCCAGGTCCATGTATCAGTCCTCCTCGAATTGCAGTTGGTGGACCCGCAGCCCCTCGTCTTCCTGTTTCAGGAGGACGTATACCCTGAAACGGCTGCCCTCGGCCGATTCATAGAGCCCGATGCTGTATTTGGAGCCGTCGTCGCTGGACCCCTTGTGCCGGATGGTGTATGATTTCACAGGATGCTTGCGGAAAAAGTCCTTCATGATCATCTCCGCCTGGTCCTTGCTGAAATTTCCGTCTGTGCCCGTAAGTTCCAGGTCGATCCTGGAATGGAAGAAGTTGGAAAGGGCGGCGGCATTGCCCTGCCGGATCGCTTCGTGGACCTGGCTGATCATGGGGCTCTCCTGCTGCGCCATGGCTGCGGGGAACGCCAGGGACAGAAGGAGGAGGATGCCCAAATGGGTGCTGGTGTATTTCATGTGTCGTGCCTTTTGACCACGGGGGCCTGGTGGGAGGGCCCCGGCATGGTTTCGAAGTTGGACAAAATTAATAAATTGGGACAGAAGTGGGATAAATTAAGTTACTTTGTACCTTGAAAATTCGAAAGCATACAGGCAGAACATGAACGCGATCGTAGCAGGAGCAAGCCGGGGCATCGGTTTTGAAGTGGTCAGGCACCTGGCCCGCGGAGGAGCGCACAGGGTCATCGCCGTGTCGCGCAACGCGGTGCGGCTCGATGAGCTTGCAGGCGCATGCGCCCGGGATGGGCATGGCGACATCGTCGTCCCCGTGGTCATGGACCTGGAAACGGGGCAATTGGAAGAAACACTTCTTCCCGCCGTCACCGGGGCGGGTGGCGGGATCGACCTGCTTGTTTTCAATGCGGGCTACCTGGTGAACAAGCCTTTCGCCTCCCTCGACGGCGACGACTTCGACCGTTCTTTCGGGGTGAATGTGCGGGCCCCGTTCCTGCTCATCCAGGCGTTGCTCCCCCATTTCAACCCCAATGCGCACGTGCTCACCATCAGTTCCATGGGCGGATACCAGGGCAGCGCCAAGTTTCCCGGTCTTTCGCTTTACAGCGCCAGCAAGGGCGCCCTGGCCGTGCTCACCGAATGCCTGGCCGAGGAGTTGCGGCCACGGGACATCAAATGCAACAGCCTGGCCCTCGGCGCAGTACAGACGGAAATGCTCGCGGAGGCCTTCCCCGGATACGCGGCACCCCTGACGCCGGAGGAGATGGGCTCCTTCATCGCCGATTTCGGGATGAACGGCCACCGGTATTTTAATGGAAAAATTTTGCCAGTTTCCATCTCAACTCCGTAACTTTGCCCCATGAAAAACATTCAGGTCGGGGGTGACTGCGGTTTGGATGCCATCGGGCACAGCGGGATCGTGAAGAAGGTGGACGCAGAGTTCACCTACGTTTCCATCGTTTCCCAATCGGCCTGCGCTTCCTGCCACGCAAAAGGGGCCTGCAACATCACCGACCTGCAGGAGGAGGTGGTGGAGGTGCCCCATGGGGGCCCACCTGCCTACCAGGTGGGCGACCGGGTGGAGGTGGTTATGCGCAAGTCGCTGGGAACAAGGGCGGTGATGCTGGGATATGTGTTGCCGTTCCTGCTGGTGATCGCCACCATGATCACAGTGCTCTCCATCTCCGGCAGCGAGGGGCTTGCAGGATTGCTGTCGCTCGGTGTCCTTGTGCCATACTACCTGGCGCTTTATATGGGAAGGAAGCGGCTGAAACGCACCTTCACCTTCAGCCTGCGTTGAAGCGGTACAGGGCGAAACGGACCGGGAGGCTTTGCGGAGGGCGTAGTGTAGATATTTAATTATGAGGTGTTTAAACAATATTTAACCTTTTTTGTTTTGAATTTACGTTTCAATTATACTCATTAAAGATTCTTTGACATGAACATCAGGATTACTTTTTCGGCATTGTTGAGTGTCGTTCTATCATTTGGCCTCCTGGCCCAGACGGAGACCAACCACGAAAAGCTCACCGAACTGGTGCGTCAGTTCGATGAGGAATGGGCCGTCAAACAGAAAATGGTGGAGGAATATGCCGCCGCCAACAACCTGGAGGTCCGTTTCGAGACTGCCGACGGAGTGCTTTACCAACTGGTCGACGTGGTGGAGGGCCAGCCCATCTACCTCACCACCGACAATTTGGGTGCCGCCCATACCACGCGGGCCGTAGAACTCTGGGAAGGCGGGAACACCGGCCTGGAGATCACCGGCGAGGGGTACGACAAACTGGGTGAATGGGATGGGGGCAAGGTGCGGACCACCCACCAGGAGTTCACCAACCTGGGTGCCTCCCGCGTGACCCAGATGGACAACACCTCCGGCATTAATTTCCACGCCACCCATGTGGCCGGCACCCTCGTCGCCGGCGGCGTGGTGAGCGACGCCAGGGGGATGGCCTACAAGGGCAACCTGAAGGCCTGGGACTGGACCAACGATATCCAGGAAATGACCGCAGCGGCAAACAACGGCCTGGAGATATCCAACCACTCCTACGGATACGGTACAGGATGGGAAATGAACAGCAGCAACCAGTGGCAATGGCTGGGAGCCGCCAACATCTCGCCCACCGAGGATTACCGCTTTGGCTTCTACGAGTCGGTGAGCCGCAGCGTGGACATCATTGCCTTCAATGCGCCTTACTACCTTATCGTGACCTCCGCCGGCAATGAGCGCGGCGAGGGACCTGCCAATGCGGGCACGGGAGGCAACCCCGAGATCGACGGAGGTGAGGATGGTTTTGACTGCATAGGCGGTCATTATGCCATTGCCAAGAACACGCTGGCGGTGGGCGCCGTCAAGGAAGTGATGGAATATACGGGTCCCGAGAGCGTCATGATGACCTCCTTCAGCAGCTGGGGCCCGGCCGACGACGGCAGGGTGAAGCCCGATGTCGTGGCCAAGGGGCAGTCGGTGTACTCCACCCTGGAAACGAGCAATACCGCATACGGCAACCTGGACGGCACATCCATGGCCGCACCCAACACCGCAGGCAGCCTCGCATTGTTGCAGGCCTACTACCAGGACCTGAACGGCGGCGACCCCATGCGGGCCGCGACCCTCAAAGGGTTGACGATCCATACGGCCGACGAGGCCGGTCCGGCCCCGGGACCCGATTACATGTTCGGATGGGGACTGGTGAATGTGGAACGGGCCTCTTACATCATCACCGACGACCAGGGCCAGAATGTGATCGATGAACTGGTCCTCGGCGAGGACGAGGAATTCTCCAGGGAGATCACGGTCCCCGAAGGAACCGACGAGCTCAGGGTCACCATTTGCTGGACCGACCCCGCCGCCTACCCGGTGACCGCACAGCTCGACCCGCTGACGGCCATGAACGTCAATGACCTCGATCTTTACATCACCGACGGGAACAACAATACCTACTACCCCTACAAGCTCGACCCGCTGGATCCCACCGCGCCGGCCACCAACGACTCCAAGAACAGCGTCGACAATGTCGAGCTGATCAGCATCATGCAGCCGGCTGCCGGGACCTACACCATCCACGTGGAGTATGACGATGTGCTGACCAACGATGAACAGGCCTTCTCGCTGATCATCAGCGGCATCGACGAGTTCACCGTGGCCCCGGAATGCGCCGCCGGCCTGGTCACCCCCGAGGATGGCGAAGAGAACGTGCTCATCAGCCAGTACATCTCCTGGACCCCCGCCACTTTTGCCAGTAGCTACGATGTCTACTTCGGGACCGACGGCGGCGGAACGTCCACCCCGACCAACATACACAACGGTGAGAACATCGCCGCCAACGGCTTCACCTACATCATGGACCTGAATACCACCTATTACCTCCAGGTGGTGCCCAGGAACAATACCGGCACCGCCCAGGGTTGCGACGAGATCTGGTCGTTCACCACCATGGACGGCATCAGCGAGTTCCCCTACGTGGAGGACATCGAGGGCGCAATCGTTCCCGGACTGCCGGAATTCTGGTCGTCACAGGATTTCTCTGAACTTGAGTGGGCCAGTACGACGGCCACCTCGCAGAGCGGTGACAATGCCATGGGATGCTACAACATGGATGGCCTCATCGAAACAGACATGGACAACTGGTTCATTTCGCCGCCCTTCTTCCTGGAGGCGGGCCTGAGCTATCCCCTCAGCTTCCAGTACCGCAATTTCATCCCCAATCATGCCGAGACCCTGAAGGTCTTCTGGGGCCCGTCGCCCGAACCCTCCCAGCTCACCAACCTGCTTTTCGAAGCGGTCGATTTCACAGCTTCCGGGTGGGTCGAGGGCACAGCCAGCCTCACCGGCAATGACGGGGTGATCTTCGTGGGCTGGCATGCCGCCAGCACCGGCGGATACGGGGTTTTCCTCGACGACATCGCCATCGATGGCGGGACCGTCGGTGTGGGTGAGAATGTGGACGCTCAGCCCGTCATCTATGCCTCCGGCAATGCGGTCACCATCGATGCCGGCGCCCAATGGCAGGGTGCCGAGCTTGTCGTGGCCAACGTCATGGGACAGGTGATCCACCGCGCCAGGTATGATCAGGCGGGTGCGTTCACGGTCGGCGAGCAGCTCGATACCGGGATGTATTTCGTCACCCTGATCAAAGATGGCGAGATCTTCACCCGGAAGGTGATCCTGTCGAGATAGCGATCAGCAGGGCGAATTCATACAGGGCGTCCGGCACGAGTGCCGGACGCTTTTTTTTTGGGGATCCCACCGACGGAAAGCGGGCCTTCCCCCTTCAGGCTCATAAATTTAGAATCCTTATAAACTAATTCTATAAATATTTAGTAATCAGTATATTTCAACCCGGGGAATTGTTTTGGCCCGGTTTGTTGCCTGCTAAATAATTGATAATCAATATCGTTGCCGTCCTTATTTTTTACCGCAAAACATTCCCAACTTTCTTAAATGTTTATACTTTTGCCTCCGTTATTGAATTAACAATTAAATTTCGGAATCGTGAATGATGTAATAATCTATGCGGTAGCATCGTTGGGCACCATCGGGATCGCGGCCTCTGTGATCCTCTATTTTGTGGCCCAGAAGTTCAAGGTGATCGAGGACCCCCGGATCGACCAGGTGGAGGAGGCTCTGCCCGCGGCCAACTGCGGCGGATGCGGTTTTGCCGGCTGCCGGGCATTTGCCGAGGCGTCGGTGCGGCAGGGTGAGGAGAAGGGGAACCTCGACGGGTTGAACTGCCCCGTGGGCGGCAACGACGTCATGGCTGCGGTGGCCAACATCCTGAACCTCACGGTGGAGGAGCAGGACCCGCTCATCGCCGTGGTGCGGTGCAACGGGAGCCATGCCCACTCACCCAGGAAGGTCAGCTACCAGGGGGCGGCCAGCTGCGCCTTCGCCCACAACCTGTTCTCCGGCGAGGGCGGCTGCCAGTATGGCTGCCTGGGCCTGGGCGACTGTGTTCGGTCCTGCGATTTCGACGCCATCCACATGGACCCGGAAACAGGCCTGCCTGTGGTGAACGACAAGTGCGTGGCCTGCGGCGCCTGTGTCAAGGCCTGCCCCCGCGACATCATCGAGCTGAGGCCCAAAGGGAAAAAGGACCGCAGGATCTATGTCTGCTGCGTCAACAAGGAAAAGGGCGGGCCCGCCAAAAAGAACTGCTCCGTGGCCTGCATCGGCTGCGGAAAATGCGTCAAGGTTTGTCCGTTTGACGCCATCACCCTCGAGAACAACCTGGCCTATATCGATCCCGTCAAGTGCAAGCTTTGCCGGAAGTGCGTTCCGGAATGTCCCACGGAAGCCATCCATGAACTCAACTTCCCGCCTCGCAAGGTGAAAGAGGAGCCGGCACCGGCCGAAGCGAAGGAGCAGGCAACCGGCGCCGCGGGGAAAGAGTCGGTGAAGGCTGCCGCAGGGCAGGCGAAGACGGCCGGTGAAAAGGGATCGGGGGAGGCGGCACCCGGAAAAGAATAAACATTCAGAACAATCCAAGCATATTCAAAAATGTTAAAGACTTTCAAGTTGGGCGGCGTTCATCCGGCGGAGAACAAGATCTCCGCCTCGGCCGGCATCGAGGTCCTGCCCGTACCCAAAGTAGCAAGCATACCCATTGCCCAGCACCTGGGCGCCCCGGCGCGGCCGCTGGTCGACAAGGGGGACGTGGTGAAGGTCGGACAGCAGATCGCAAAGGGTGAGGCCTTTATCTCGGCCAACATCCATTCTTCCGTCTCCGGCAAGGTGATGAAGATCGACGACGTGATCGACACCAGCGGCTACCGCCGCAAGGCTGTCGTGATCCAGGTCGAAGGCGATGACTGGGTCGAAACCATCGACCGCAGCACGGAGATCAAAAAGGAGATCACCCTCACGCAGAAGGAGATCATCCAAAAGATCAATGAGATGGGCATTGTGGGACTGGGGGGTGCCACCTTTCCTTCTCATGTGAAACTGATGGTCCCCGAAGGCAAGAAGGCGGAGGTGCTCATCATCAACGGTGTGGAATGCGAGCCTTACCTCACCTCCGACCACAGGCTGATGCTGGAAAAAGGGGAGGAGATGCTGGTGGGTACCCAGTTGCTCAAGATCGCCCTTGGCGTCGACCGTGCCATCATCGGCATCGAGAGCAACAAGCCCGACGCCATCGGCCACCTGGCGAAGCTGGCCGCCGGCTTCACGGGCATCGAGGTGCAGGGGCTCAAGGTCAAATACCCGCAGGGTGCTGAAAAACAGCTTATCAAGGCCCTCATCAACCGCGAGGTGCCGTCCGGCAAACTGCCCATCGAGGTGGGCGCGGTGGTGAACAACGCAGGCACCGCCTTTGCGGTCTACGAGGCCGTCCAGAAGGGCAAGCCGCTCATCGAGCGGGTCGTGACCATCACCGGCAAGTCGGTGACAAAGCCCGGCAATTTCATGGTGCGGATCGGCACTCCCGTATCGGAGCTGATAGAGGCCGCGGGCGGGCTGCCCGGGGACACGGGCAAGGTGATCGGCGGCGGGCCCATGATGGGCAAGGCACTCAACTCTCTCGATGTGCCCGTGGTGAAAGGGACCTCCGGGATCCTCATCATGCCTGCTGAAGAATCGGCGCGGAAGCCGGTGCTCAACTGCATCCGCTGCTCGAAGTGTGTAAGCGTCTGCCCCATGGGACTGGAGCCTTACCTGCTCGAGAAACTGGTGATGTTCGAAGATTTCGAGCGCACCGAGAAAGAGCGCGTGATGGACTGCATCGAGTGCGGCTCCTGCCACTATACCTGCCCCGCGGGCAGGCCCCTGCTCGACTACCTGCGCCTGGGCAAGAGCACGGTCGGGAACCTCATCCGGGCCAGGGCCAGGAAGTGAATTGATGAAAAGTAGTACAACATAAGAAATTGATACAGGTATGAATTTGCTCAATGTTTCGGGATCACCGCATGTGTATACCGACAATTCGGTGAAGAAGATCATGTACGGGGTTGTCTATGCTATGATGCCCGCCCTGCTGGTATCCATCTATTTCTTTGGGCTGGATGC
>CAYLTG010000116.1:0-9665 GCA_964386225.1 uncultured Bacteroidales bacterium | reverse complement strand
ACGTGTCGCCGGTCAATTCCACCATTCCGCAGACCTGGCAGCACTGGGCCTGGGTGTATGACGGAAACCAGGTCATCCTCTATATCGACGGGGCCCTGATCGGCAGTGCCACTGCCTCTGGTGAGTTCACCAATCCAAACGTGTCATTTGCCATCGGGAAAAGCACCCTGGCCGGCTTCAACTTTGTTTACGGGGGACGCATCGACGAAGTGTCACTCTGGAACATTGCATTGTCCCAGTCCGATATCCAGGACATCATCGATAACGAGCTCGAAGGCAACGAGCCCGGACTCCAACTCTACTACAAGATGAACCAGGGCGTCCCCGGCGGCGACAACACCTCCATCACCCACCTGGAGAGCGAGATCGACAGCCCCACCCGGGATGCCGAGCTGCTCAACTTTGCCATGAACGGGGAGAACTCCAACTTCAACGGGACGGTCAACGTGGGCTACCAGGCCATCTCCTTTCCTCCCCTGGCCAACCACCTGACCTCAGACCCGCCATTTGATATCACCGCTACGGCTTCTTCAGGTTTGGAGGTGCTGTTTGAAGTGCTCTCAGGACCTGCCACCATCGACGGCAATACGGTCACCCTCACCGGCGAGCCCGGGGAGGTGGTCATCGAGGCCACCCAGCCCGGAAACGGCACTTACGATCCGGCCGAGCCGGTCCAGAACTCCTTCATGGTCCTCGACCCGGCCCTGCATGTTCCCGATGTCGACCCGCGAAACCCGCTGGCCGGTGACGTATACGATCCCGGGCTGGACTACATCCAGCTGGCCGCCTTCGTGACCATCGAATATCCCGAGCTGTTCAGCGTGCAGAACGTCCAGTTCAGCATCAACGGCCAGTCGTTCCAGGCCACCAACTGGGGCGAAGGGTATTATTCGGGCTGGTGGGCTCCGCCCTCCTTCGGGAGCTATACCCTCAACATCATCGCCACCACCAACTACGGTGCGGCGGAGACTGTTGCCGTCAACATCAATGTGGTCGACGAGGCGTCTGACATGGAAGTGCTTGCCGTGGACGATGTGTGGCTCAGCACCGACAATCCCTCCGAAGTGGTGGAGGCCGAGCTTCCTTCCTACACAGGGGCTTTCAACCAGATCAGCGCCACCCTCGAGGTAACCTGCCCCCCGGGCGGCTGCGGCGAGTGGGACCGCGTGGCCAGCATCGACGCCCGCGGCCACAACGGTGAATGGATCGAGATCATCCGGTACATCACCCCCTATGGCGTCCCCTGTTCCCACGTCATCGACCTGACCGATTACATGTCGGTATTGCAGGGCAAGGTATCCTTCAGGCTCAACTGCTTCACGCTGGACAACGGCTATTATTACGACCTGACCTTCAACTACAGCGAAGGGACCCCGGCCTATAATTTCAGCAATATCGACACCATCTGGTGGCAGACCTTCCAGTTCGGCGACTACGCCAACCTGCAGCCCGTGCCGGATGTCAACTACAGCTTCAACGACAATGCGCAGGCCGCCACCCTGAAGCTGGTCTCCTCGGGTCACGGCTGGGGCACCCTCAATACGGGCAATGCCGCCGAGTTCCATGAGGACACTCATCACATCTGGGTGAACGGCGAGGAGACCTTCGAGCAGCACAACTGGGCCGTGTGCAACCCCAACCCCGACGGATGCTCGCCCCAGAACGGCACCTGGTTCTACAACCGCGCCGGCTGGTGCCCGGGATCCATCGCCCCGTGGTTCGACTATGACATGACCGGATTCATCGAAGATGGGGATATCGTCCTCGATTACATCTTCAACCCGGACTACGTGGACCTCTGTCACCCCAACCACCCCGACTGCGTTACCGGCGTCACCTGCTCCGACTGCAACGACGGGTTCAACCCCCACCTCATCGTCGCCTGCAACCTGGTGGTGTTCTCCGACAGCCCGGTGGACAACGGGAATGTGGTTTCCGTGGACAATAACTTTTATGATTCCCACGTGGCCATCAGCCTGTTGCCCAACCCCACCAACGGACTGATCGAGCTCTCCTCGATGGGGAAATCGGCCCATGACAGGTTCACCGTGTCCATCCTGGATGTGACCGGCACCGCCATCGACCGTTTCGAATGGGATGGCGAGGCCAGGTCGATCGACATGACCGGATATCCTGCCGGACTCTACTTCTTTGATGTCCGCATCAACGAGCGGAAGGAGATGTTCAAAGTGGTGTTGCATTAACAGATCACTTGTTGCTATGCCGGCCATATCATGAATGGATGCCTGGCCGGCATAGCATTTTCCAGTTTCATCAAAAAATTGACCCCCATGAAGGCATTGACTTTGACACTCGCGTTTATCTGCCTCGGCATCGTCACCACGGCCCAGGTGATCGAATACAGCTATGATTTTAACGACCTTGACCTGGGCAACCTGGACGGGCAGGACGGATGGAGCACGGTCGTGAACTCGGGCGGGTCGCCCAACGAGATGGATGTGGCTTACGAATACCAGGGTGTCGTGTCCTACGATGGCACCAAGGCGGTCATGTACGGCCAGTCGGGCGGTAATTACGGACGTACCGGCTCAAGGGCATCGGAGGAGGACTTCCCCTTTGACTTCACCCTCGGAGGCACGGTGGAGGTGGAACTGGACATCCATACCGGCTGGTGGGGCACCCTGTTCGGCTTTGGCTACGACGCCAACAACAACGGCTACCTCATGCCTGCCATCGAGACCATTGTCAACATTGAACCCAACGAGGGCGGGTTTGGCATTCACATCGCCAACCAATCCTTCCCGCAGATGATCTTTTTCATGCCCGACGGGTCCAAGGTGAATTTCAGTTTCCCCTTTGGCAGCAGCAACGGCTGGTTCAGGTATAAGTTCTTCCTCGACCTCGACGCCAACGGCGGTGCCGGGAGCATCACGCTGTTCGTAAGGGAGATGGAAGGTGATTTCGTCCCTGTGCCCGAGATCTCGGACCTCAACCTGGGTTTGACCCCCGGCACGGGGACCAGCGAGGACCCCGCCACCTGGTCGAAGATCTTCCTTCATGCCACAGGCGGCACCAGCGGGTTCGACAACCTGTTGCTCCGGCTGCCCGATACGGGTGGGTTGCTGTACCAGTACATCACCTTCAACCCCCTTCCTGACCGGCTTGCCACCGCCGCACCCTTTACCGTGACCGCTTCGACGAACCAGAACCTTCCCGTGCAATTTGCCGTGACCTCGGGCCCGGCGACCATCCAGGGCAATGTGGTCACCCTCACCGGGGAACCCGGCCTCGTCGTCATCACGGCCAGCCAGCCCGGCAATGCCACAGTTGCCCCCGCCGAAGATGTTTCCCAGTCGTTCGAGGTGATCGATCCCATGAGCGTGATCCCCGAAATGGAGATCCGGAACCCGTCCCCAGCCGGCACTGTGCGGATGCCCGACCTGATGGCCATGCGTTTCGTCGTGTCGACGGAGATCGAACATCCCGACCTGCTGCACATCGAAAGCGTGCAGGTGGAATTGAATGGTAACAACCTAAGCGGTTTTGAGACCGCCAACGGGTTCTTCATGGCCAACTGGACCCCGCCGGCGCACGGATCCTATACGGCGACCGTCACCGCCACCAGTTCCGGCGGTCCTGCCGTGTCGGGAACAGTCAGTTTTGAGGTGGTCGCCGACGCCCCCACCATGGACTTCTCCGTCATCGAGGACTACAACTTCACCGCCGAGAGCCTGCTTGACACAACCATCACCCTGCCCGGTTTTGCTGGCACGTACAGCCAGGTGACCGCCATACTCGATTATGGCTGTCCGTGCGACCCGTGGGATCGCATCGCCAGGGTCACCATCCGGGGTGCCAACGGCGAGTGGATGGAGTTGTTCAAGTACATATCCCCTTACGGCGTCCCCTGCAGCGACCAGATCGACATCACCGACTTCGTATCGCAGCTCCAGGGCCGTGTCGACTTCAAGATGAGCTTCCCCGAATCCGTCACATCCATCACATTCCACTACGAGGCGGGGACACCTGAATACAGTTACAGCTGGGTCGACAACCTGTGGCAGGGGACTTACCCGTTCGGGGATTATGCCAACCTGCAGCCCGTCGAGACCCATGTCCTGAATTTCAGCCCCGAGATCGAAGATGCCTACCTGCGCCTGCTCTGCGGCGGGTTTTCATGGGGTGAGACGAACACCGGCAACGCAGCCGAGTTCTATGATGCGACCCATAACATCAAGCTCAACGATGAAGTGGAATTCCAGCAGCACCTCTGGCAGACGTGCAACCCGAACCCGGCAGGATGCTCCCCCCAGAACGGGACCTGGTTTTACAACAGGCACGGCTGGTGCCCCGGGAGCATACCCATCCTGTTCCGCTACGACCTGAGCCCCTGGCTGGCCACCCCGGACTTGGAGCTGATGTATGAATTTTATCCCGGCTATGTGGACCTTTGCCATCCCAACCACCCCGACTGCGTCACCGGCGTGACCTGTTCCAATTGCTACGACACCTGGAACCCGGAGATCGATGTGGCGGGGGTCCTGGTGACCTACAGTGATGAAGTGATCCTCACCTCGCTGAAGGAATCGATAGCCGATCAGCAGCTGAACCTCCGCATCGAACCCAATCCATCGGGCGGGACCTTTGATCTGTCGGTTTCGCGCCTTAAGTCATTCGATCAGGCAGAGGTCAGGATCCTGACCATGGCAGGCCGCCCGGTCAGTGAATTTCAATGGGACGGCAGTCCGTTGTGCATAGACCTGGCGGATCAACCAAAGGGTGTTTACCTCCTCGTCGTGCAGACAGCTGAAGGTTTGAAAACCGAGAAGATCGTCATTCAATAAAACCCTATATCATGAAAAAGCTCTTGCCCCTTGTATTCATGCTATTGTTGTCATCCGTCATGCAGGCCCAGGTCATCGAGTATCCCTATGACTTCAACGACCTCGACATCGGTAACCTCAACGGCCAGGACGACTGGAAGACCATCCTTCAGACCTCCGGTACGGCCGACCTCTTTGTCGACATCATTGCTGGCAACGTGACCGCTCCCGACGGCTCCCAGGCCGTTTTTTACAATGCCAGCGGCGCCGGTTTCGGGCGGACGGCGACCAGGAAGGCCACCCCGAATTTTGATTTTGATTTCACCAACGGCGGCATCATCGAGATCGAGGTGGAAATGCACCGCAACTGGTGGGGCATGTTCTTCGGGGCCGGGTTCGACGAGGACGGCGACGGGCACATCGCTCCCGGTCTGACCTCCGAACCCAATGACGGTGGGATCTATTTCAACATTGCCTCCAACAATCCCGATAACAACAGGATCACCCTGCCCGACGGCGACCAGGTGGTATTTACGGCTGACAACGAAGGCTGGGCAGCCTATAAGATGGTCCTGGATTTCACTGCCAATGGCGGTGAGGGTGCTGTTGCCATGTTTTACAAGCCCGGCGCCACCGGCGATGAATGGACCGCCATCAGCGAGGTGCAGGGGGTGAACATGGGCATGACGCCGGGATCGGGCGACAAGCGGGACTACGGCGTGTGGGACGGCATCTTCTTCCATTCGCAGGGTGGGACCGGCGGTTTCGACAACATCCTGATCCGCCAGCCGGAGAACCTGGGACTGCTGCAGTTCATCGAGTTTGAAGGGATCAGCAACAAGCTGACCACGGATGCCCCCTTCGAACTGGAAGCCGCTGCCACATCCGGACTCGAGGTGGCCTTCGAGGTGGTGGAGGGCCCTGCCACCATCGACGGCAGCGTGGTCACCCTCACCGGCGATCCCGGAATGGTGACCATCAAGGCCAGCCAGGGCGGCGACAACACCTGGGCCCCGGCACCCGACGTGTACCAGGAGTTCGAGGTGGTGGACCCCACCGCCTACACACCTGAGCTCACCATCCGGCGGCCCGCCGACGGCACGGAGGTATACATGGAAAGCCTGAGCCCCATCCTCCTCGTGGCCTCCGCCTACATCGACCACCCGGAAGTGCTCAACATTGAATGGGTTAGCTTCAGCATCGGCGGGCAATCCGGGACGATGACGGAAAAGAACTATAAATCGGGGTATTTTTCAGCCGAATGGACCCCGTCGTCCTACGGCACCCATACCATGTACGTCACCGCGCACAGCACCGGTGGGATGAGCACGACCCACACGGTGATCTTTGACGTGCTGAGCAATGTTTCCGACCTTACGGTGGAAACCTTCGACATGGTTCACATCAGCACCTCCACCCAGACGACCGTCACGCAGGAATTCGACTTCCCGGCCTATGCCGGCGCCTTCGACAACATCATGCTGTACCTCGACGTGACCTGTCCGGCCGGCGGCTGCGACCCCTGGGACAGGGTCGGCAACATGGAGGCCCGGGGACCCGACGGGCAGTGGGTGGAACTGCTCCGCTACATCACCCCCTATGGCGTGCCCTGTGACCACTCCATCGACGTGACCGACTACTCCTCCATCCTGCAGGGCAAGGTGGAGCTGCGCTTCAGCATCGGCACCGACGAGGACGGTTTCGTGGTGGATGTCGACTTCGGATTCCACGCAGGCACCCCGGAATACAAGTACAGCTGGGTGGACGTGATCTGGAACGGGACATTCCCCTTCGGCGACTACGCCGACCTGCAACCCATGGACACCATCGGCTGGGACTTCGATGAGGCGGCGGAGGCCTCGAAGCTGAAGGTCATCAACACCGGCCACGGATGGGGCAACCTCAATACCGGCAATGCAGCCGAGTTCTACGATGCAACCCACAAGATCAAGGTAAACGGCGACGATTATGACCAGCACCTCTGGGTGGTCTGCAATCCCAACCCGGACGGCTGCCAGCCCCAGAACGGCACCTGGTTCTACAACAGGGCCGGATGGTGCCCCGGCACCATCAGCGAGGTGTATGAGTACGACCTCACACCGTACATAGGAGCAGCCACCGAGATCGTATATGAGTTCTATCCCGGGTATGTGGACCTCTGCCACCCCAACCATCCCGACTGCATCACCGGGGTCACCTGCGCCGACTGCGGCGCCGGCTTCAACCCCCACTACATCATCTCGGGCAACCTGGTGACATACAGCGACAACCTCTTCATCACCACAGCCGTGCGGGAGCAAGCCAGCCTGGGGCTGCAGTTATACCCGAACCCGGCCACGGAATATGCGCTGCTGTCATCGTTCCGGCAGAACATGGCAATGGACGCCAAGGTAGCGGTGTACACGGCCACGGGACAATTGGTTGACCAGTTCATGTGGAAGGGCGGAGCGGCCAGGATCGACTGTTCGCACCTGCAGGAAGGATTCTACGTCATCAGGGTCAGCGCCGGAAGCCGGGAAGAGGTCCTGAGGCTCGTGATCGAATAGGACCTGTGCGGACTTCTGTTTTTCACTGCAGGCCGGGCTGCCGGGCTGCGCATAATTACATTGGACATGGCACGTAACGCATTGCTTGCATTGACCATCATTTTGTTCGTCTTGGCCTGCTCCGAAGGCCATAGGATCATGCTGGCCGACAAAGGCCGCACCGATCATGTGATCATTGTCTCCGCCGAGGCCGATTCAAACGTCCTGTATGCCGCCTGCGAGCTGAGAAAGTATATCCTGCTGGCCACAGGCGCAGAACTGGCGATCGAAACGGACGCTGCACCCGCGAGGGGCGGCGAGGTCCGCGTCGGCCTGAGCAACCGTACCGAACCGCTGAAGGCGGAAGTGGAAAGCCTGCATGAGGACGGATTCATCATCCGCACGCTCGGCAATGACCTGGTGATCGCCGGTGGAAAGGACAAGGGTACATTGTACGGGGTGTATGCCTTTCTGGAAGATTACCTCGGTTGTCGCAAATTCAGCCATGAGGTGGAATACATCCCATCCGTAGGCAATCTCATTCTCGGTGAAATCGATGTGAAGCAGGAGCCCTGCTTCGACTTCCGGGAGCTGCACATGCCCATGGCCCGGTGGAGCTCCCACTACCGCGACTGGCACAAGCTGGACATGAAGGAAGGCAGGGATGAATGGGGCCTGTTCGTACATACCTTCGATGACTTCCTACCGCCGCAACAGTTCTTCAGTTCACACCCGGAATATTTCTCTTTCCTCAACGTCAGGCGGATCCCCGACGGGCAGCTGTGCCTGTCGAACCCGGAGGTCTTCACCATCGTCATGGACAGCCTGCGGGCCATGATGGCCAGGAAGCCGGAGGCAAGGTACTGGTCGGTATCGCAGAATGACACTTATAAGGCATGTGAATGTGAGGAATGCCGCAAGGAATATGACATGTACGGAGGGTACTCCGGGGCGATGGTCCATTTTGTGAACCGCATCGCCTCCGAATTTCCCGATAAGGTGATCTCCACCCTTGCCTACCAGTATACCCGCTCGGCACCGGACAGGATCGAACCTGCCGGCAATGTGAACATCATGTTCTGCTCCATCGAGTGCAACAGGAGCAAGCCGCTCGGCACGGACCCATCCAGTGCCTCCTTCAGGAAGGATACGGAGGACTGGTGCAGGCTCACCGGCAACATCTTCATGTGGGATTACGTGGTGCAGTTCCGGAACCTGCTGAGCCCCTTTCCCAACCTGCGGGTACTGCAACCCAATATTCAATATTTCAGGGACAACGGCATGAAGATGATGTTCCAGCAGGGCAGCGGGGGCCTGATCAGCGAGTTTGTCGAGCTGCGTTCCTACCTGATCGCCAAGTTGCTGTGGAACCCCGATGCCGATGTTGCGGCGCTCATGGAGGATTTCTGCACCGGGTATTACGGTCCGGCAGGGGAATACATCCTGCAGTATATCAACCGCATGCATGATGCGCTGGAGGCCACAGGCGGGAACCTGGGCATCTACGGTTATCCCTACGATGGCATCAATACCTACCTTACCCCGGAATTGATCCGGGAATACGAACAGATCCTTGACAAGGCCGAGTTTGCCGCCGGCAACGATTCGGCATTTCTCTGGCGCGTGCAGGTGGCCCGGCTGCCCCTCGAATTCGCCATCATCGACATCTCCCTGCGGAATGTCAACGAAGACCTGACCCTCTTTCGCAAGGAAGGGGGCGCCTGGACTGTGCGGGAGGACATGATGGACCGGCTGGACCGGCTTACTGAAAGGGCTCTGAAAGCAGGGGTCGCCAGGTACTGGGAGCATGGAAACTACCCGGAGGATTACCGCCAGACCATCGGGCGCTATGCCCGGGGCAGCATGAGGGAGCACCTGGCCCTGAACAGGCCGGTGGATCTCCTGACAGAGCCCAGCCCCAAATACCCTGTCGGGGGTGCAGCCGCACTCACCGACGGTCTGAAGGGGATCAACGATTACCATTTCAACTGGCTTGGGTTCGAGGGCCCCGATATGGTGGCGGTGATCGACCTGGGAGGTGAAAGGCAGATCAGCAGGGTGGAGATGGACTTCCTGCAGGAGATCAAGTCATGGGTATTTCTGCCGCAGGAGGTGGAGCTTTATGTGGAAGATGCAGGGGGTTCGTTCATCCCGGCCGTTAGGCGGGACAATTCCATCCCCGTAGACCGTGAGGGGACCTTCGTCGAAACCTTTTCACTGGACCTCAACCCGGTCACAACCAAGAGGATCAAGGTGGTGGCGAAGAACATGGGCACGTGTCCCGACTGGCATCCCGGCGCCACCTACCCGGCGTGGATCTTTTGTGATGAGGTCATGGTTTGGTAATAAACCATGA
>CAYLTG010000115.1:0-9737 GCA_964386225.1 uncultured Bacteroidales bacterium | reverse complement strand
GAGACGGCCGAGGAGCTGAAGAACAAGGGATCGGCCACGCCCAAGTACTATCCCAAGGTGTCGGTGCTGTTCACCGATTTCAAGGGGTTCACCAAGATCGCCGAGAAACTGACGCCGGCCGAGCTCGTCGAGGAGCTCAACAACTGCTTCCTGGAGTTCGACAGGATCATCGACAAATATAATTTGGAAAAGATCAAGACCATCGGGGATGCCTACATGTGTGCCGGCGGCATCCCTGTGGCCAACGACACGAACCCGGTCGACATCGTCCATGCCGGGCTCGAGATCAAGGAGTACATGGAGCGGCTAAAGCGGGAGCGCGAGGCGGCAGGGCAGGACTACTGGGAGCTCCGCATCGGCATCCACACCGGTGCGGTGGTCGCCGGGGTGGTCGGCAAGAACAAGTTCGCCTACGACATCTGGGGCGATGCCGTGAACACGGCCAGCCGGATGGAGTCGAGCGGGATCCCCGGAAAGGTGAATATCTCCGGCGAGACCTATGCGGCGATCAAGGACCGTTTCGACTGCACCCACCGGGGCAAGATACAGGCTAAGAACAAAGGGGAGATCGACATGTACATCGTGGAGGGTGTGAGGAAGGAAGTCCATGCTCCGGCGGAGGCCTGAACAGCCTGTTGATCAGGGAAGTACTTAGAATTTAATATACCTGTTACGATTAAAACCCAACACATGAACGACCAACCGCCGAACGACCTCGTTCTGGAGGACGGTGCGCACATTGCCGTCGTGGGAGGAGGCCCCTCCGGAAGCTTTTTCACTTATTTCGCCCTTGATTTCGCCGAGCGCTTCGGCATCGACATCAACATCGACATCATCGAAGCCAAAGATTTCACCTGTGCCGGTTCGCCGGGGTGCAACCACTGCGGTGGCATCATCTCGGAATCGTTGATCCAGATGCTCTCCACCGAAGGGATCGTCCTGCCCTCCAAAGTGATCCGGCGGGGGATCGAGACCTACACCATGCATGTGGAGCAAGGCACCACCGTGATCGAGACCCCGCTGCGCGAGCAGCGCATCGCCTCGGTATTCAGGGGATTTGGGCCCAAGGGGACCACCAACGAGGAATTCGAGAGTTTTGACAATTACCTCCTGGAGGAGTGTGTCAAAAAGGGGGCGAACAAAATCCATGACAAGGTCAAGGAGGTGGTTCGCACGCCCAACGGTGTCCTTCTCCGCACCAAGAAGGCGTTTGAGAAGGAATACGACCTGGTGGTCAGTGCCGTGGGACTCAACCGGCAGACCTACGAGCTCTTCAGGAATGTCTGCCCATCGTTCGTTCCCCCAAAAACAACGCGCACCTACATCAGCGAGCTCTACTTTCCCACCGAGCAGATCGACAAGTATTTCGGCAACTCCATGCATGTGTTCCTGCTGGACCTGCCAAACATCAAGTTCGGGGCCCTGATCCCCAAGGGGCAGTATGTCACGCTGGTCCTTCTCGGGGCCGACATCGGTCCCGAGGTGGTCAAAGGTTTTCTCCAGTCGGAAACGGTGATGAACGTTCTGCCCCCGGGCACGGAGGTGGAGAAGATCATGCCCTGCCAGTGTTTCCCGTACATCAATGTGCAGGGGGCCAAATCGGCGTTCGACGACCGGGTGATCATCATCGGCGACACCTCCTCGTCCAAGTTGTACAAGAACGGCATCGGGGCGGCTTACCTCACGGCCAAGGCGGCTGCGAAAACTGCCATTTTCGAGGGCATCTCGGCCAGCGTATTCAGAAAGAGCTACAAGCCGGTATGCGACGACCTGGATGGAGACAACCGGGTCGGTAAATTCATTTTCATGGCCACCACCCTCATCCAGAAATCATCCTTCATGAAACGGGGAGTCCTCTCCATGGTGCGGGCCGAGCAGAAGAAGGAAGGGCACAAGCGGAGGATGAGCTCCGTGCTTTGGGACACCTTTACCGGCAGCGCCCCTTACCGTGATATTTTCAGGCGATTCATCGATCCCAGGCTAAATCTTGTCTTCATCGCGCACATTATAAAATCATTGTTCAACTCAAAAGCATAGGAGGTAATATGAGAAATACCACCCTTGGTCACCAGTTCAGGGACGGTGACACCATCATCCGCCAGGGAGATGTAGGAAATTGCCTCTTCGTGATCCAGGAGGGCCGTGTGGCGGTATACCGCGAAAAGGAACATGACGAGATCAAGATCGCAGAGCTGGGGGAGGGTGAATTCTTCGGCGAAATGGGCCTCTTCGACAAGGATGTGAGGTCGGCAACGGTTCGCTCCATCGGAGATTCAAGAATCCTGACCATTGACCGCAAGAACTTCTACCGCACCATCCAGAAGGACCCTTCACTGGCATACCGGCTCCTTGAAAAGATGTCCAAAAGGCTTCGGGAGACAAATAAAATGATCAAGTGACCGATGAATTCGATAAATTCGCAGACCGCTGACAACTTCGTGGTGAACTATTAATCATGGTCGATGAATTGCAATCGCCTGGCGCACGTGACGCAGGCCCCGAACCAAAAAAAGAACAACCTTTCAGGCTGCTGTCCCCTCCGGTTGCAAGCAAGAGCGTGCTGCAGGACGTCCGCTATTTTTTCATCCACAAACCGCAGGTGCCGACCCTTGTCAAATTCGCCAATGAAGAGGAGCAGAGGGAATTCAGCAGGCGCATCATGCAGCGTACGGGGCTGGAGGTATCCAAGTATTCCGTCCTGAACATCCACAAGATCGGCATTGAAGCCCCGGTGCAGCATGTCTTCAACGAGCTGCTTGAATGGAGCGGCGATTCCACCTGCTGGCCCAATCACATCGCCAGGGTGCATCGGGTGAACGGCGAGCTGGAGAACATCCAGATCCTGCTTTTCGGCCGGCGCCTGGTCTTCGGCATCCTGAGCCCCCTGTTCTACATGAAGGCCATCCGAATTCTCCGCACGCCCACCTCGGCCGATTATGATAATGCCCGCTACCTGCTGTATGAATGTACCGGGGGCTATCCCATCGGGATCTTTTCCATGTTCGTGCGGTCGTCCATTCCCGGGGAGCTGGAGACCGGTCAAAGTCAGCTATTCATGGCCGTCGGTTTTGATTTTTATGGTCGCAAGAGCAAACACAAGCACAATCCCGTCAACATGATCTGGGAAATGGTCCACAACAGGGCGTCCGTCAATATCATGAACCGGTTCAAGCAACTCTGCGAATGGCGGTTCAGCAAGATGCAGTCCGGTGATCCGGGCAGCTAAGGTCAGATTCAGGAAAAATTAAGCCATACTTTATTTCGGCCAGCGGTCGTTGTTCTAACTTTGTTGCGTAAAATTCCAATGTCATGAGAACATCGATCGCATTCATGCTGGCGGTCCTGATCGTTCTGCTGCCTTCCTGCAGGCAGTCGTCCGACGGCCCGGATGACCAGCAGGGAGCACCTGGGGCGGCTGCCGGCTCCGTGATCTTCATCCATCCTGACGGCAGTGCTGCCAGCATGTGGGGAGCCATGCGGCTTGTCAAGGCCGGCCCCGACGGAAATACGAACTGGGATGAGCTGGATCACATGGGTCTGTACCGCAGTCACCAGCTCAACTCCACCAACAGCAGCAGCCACGCCGGTGCCACCACGCATGCCTATGGCATCAAAGTGCCTTACGACACATATGGCAACCGGCCTGACCGGCCGATCCGGTCGCTGTCAGGAAAACCATACAGCATCATGACCGAGGCCATGGAATCGGGCATGTCGGTGGCCCTGGTGAACAGCGGCCACCTGTGCGAGCCGGGCACGGGCGCTTTCGTGGCCAACACCGCCGAAAGGTATGTCACGGACCCCATCTCCGAGCAGATCATCCACAGCGGCGCCGACATCATCCTGGGGGGAGGCGAATCGTTGCTCCTTCCGGCAGGCCTGACCGGACGCCATGGAAAGCCGGGGATCAGGAAGGACGGACGCAACCTCATCGAGGAAGCGATGCAGCTGGGCTATTCCGTGGTCTACAACCGCAGGGAATTGCTTGACCTGCCCCCGAATACGGAGAAGGTGCTGGGCGTGTTCGCCGCGTCGCACACCTTTCACGATCACACGGAAGAGGAACTCCTCGAACGCGGGCTGCCCCTTTATGAACCTGATGCCCCAACCCTTGCCGAAATGACCCGCATGGCCCTTGTTCTGCTGGAGTCGAAAGGGAAACAATTTCTCCTGGTGGTGGAGGAGGAGGGCACCGACAACTTCGCCAACGACAACAATGCCGCGGGCACGCTGGAAGCCCTGAGGCGGGCCGATGACGCCATCGGGGTGGCGCTGGGCTACCTGGCCAAGAACCCGCACACGTTGCTGGTAACTGCTGCCGACAGCGATGCCTGCGGCATGCAGGTGGTCAACGTGAGAGACCCGGAGGACTTTGACAAGCCCCTGCCGGCATCCCTTCCCAACGGCTGCCCGCTCGACGGGCGTGACGGAACGGGGTCATTGCCTTTCATTGCCAGACCCGACAGAAATGGAGCGGAACTTCGCTTTGCCATCTCCTGGGCCAGCGATGACGATGTCGCCGGGGGTATTATTGCCAAGGCCCATGGCATGAACGCGGAATACCTGCCGAACAATGTGGACAACACGGACATCTACCGGCTGATGTACCGGACCCTTTTTGGGATATCAGCAATCAGATAGCAGATAAGAGATAGCAGATAGCAGGCTGCTGGATCTATTTGTTGAGGGCTTCCAGTCCTTCCAACGCTGACTGCCCTTCGGGCTGGTTCATCAGGGCCTGGTTGAAGAGGACCTCGGCCTCACGGTACTTCCCCAGCTGGAACTGGGTCCATCCGTACATCACAAGCGCATCATAATCAAATGGATACAGGTTCACCACCTTCTCATAATGGCGGAGGGCGGTTTCATATTCCCCGTTCCCGTAGTAGATGGACCCCAGACGGTAATTCGCAGTGGTATTCTGCGGATCGATCTCCAGGATCTCCAGGTATTGTTTTTTTACCTGGTCCCATTTCCCCATGGCGGATGCCGGATAAACATAGCCGAACCGGGCATCCAGGGCCAGTGGTTTAAGGCTGATGGACCGCTGGTAGTAGGCCATGGATTCGGTGAAGAACCCACCCATGTAACTCAGCCAACCCAGCCGGATATTGAGCGGGAACGAATCTTCGTTGTATACTGTTTTCAGGTCGTCGATGGCCTTCTTGTAATCGCCCTCTTTCTCATGGGTATAGCTTTCCGAAAAGGCATTCCGGATCTTCTGGTAATCCTGCGCCTGGAGCGATCCTGCCCAGGCAGCCAGCGCCAGGATGAATATCGTCTTCTTCATGGGAGAATTTGTTTTTTTCAATCTGTGACAATGAGTTTAATCGCTTCGGCAGTGCCGGATGTCATTACCAGGCAGGTGTACACCCCAGCAGGCAGTCCGGACACATCGCCGGCGAGGGTGTGACGACCCGTTTGCAGCGCCTCGTTGTCGGCCCATTTCATCACTTCGACACCCCGGGCGTCGAACAGGGCTACCGTCACCCTTCCCGGCTGGTCCATTGCCAGTTGGAGGGTTACCAGGTCACGGGCCGGGTTGGGGTGGAGCCTGTGGTTGCCGCTTAATACGGGAGTTTCTTCCATGGTTGTGATCACCACCTCCACGCCAAAGAACTCGAGGATACGACCCATGAGGTGGTATCTTGTGGAGGGCACCGGGCCGTCGACCAATCCGCCGAAATCCAGGATGGACCCGACGGTCTTGTAATTTTCACCTTCGTAGGCCACGGTGAAATTGTGCTCCTCCCCGTTGGCATGCAACACCGTGTATGCGCCCGCCTGAGGGACAAGGTGGTTGTTGTAATACATCACATCACCAAGGTAGTCGAACCGAAGGCTGTCGAGGAACGTGCCTGCACTGCCAACCGCGGTGTCCACCATGGTCCATCCCGTGTACTGCGCCTCCAGGCTGAACATGGGGTGCACGGCTGTCTGGGGGTCGTCCCACCAGGTGAGTCCACCTTCCATGTAAATATTTCCGCCGGCCTCAAGGAACCCGGCCAGTTTCTGACCTTCTGCCTGGGTGAGTACATGCTGTCCGAAATTCCTTCCCAGCACCACGAAGATATTCTGGTACACCTCGAGGTTCGAAGGCAACAGGTTGTTGTAATCGTGGTTCACCTCCAGCTGTTCCAGGGCCTCTGCGATGAAGGGGCCGGAAAGGAGCTCGGGGTCCATGTCCACTACGAGGACAGGGTATCGCCCCACCAGCAGGGAGATCGAATTGGTGATCTGGATGTCGGGTTCCGCCGTGATATCCAGGAAAAGGGTGGTCATATGCCCCTGGGGTGTCGTCTCATCCACCGTCAGGTTTACGGCATCAGTGGCTGTGCCGCCGCCGGGGATGTTTCCGTATACGAGGGCCGGCCCCTCGATGGTAATGAAAGGGTCGTCGGTATAAAGCAACCCCTGCACCCCTTCGGCCATGGCCACGCCCGTATTGATCACCGGGATTGTGACTTCAGTCGTTTCTCCCGGGTCGAGCCGGTTGTTGTCGCCGTCCTCGATCACAGGCACCCCGGCCACCAGGGCAGGAGCATAGGCCGTGAGGGTGATCCTGCTTTCCCATTGCCCCTCATCGGCGGCGAAGGTCAGGGTAAGGGAGATCCCATAACCGTCGGGATATGCGGAGTTCATTTCAAAGGACACCGCTGCGGGGAGCACCACCGATTCGCCGGGCACCAGGTTCTCCACGTACTCCGTATTGTCGATCCAATCCACGATGGGGTCCTCGCAGTCCACGGTGATCTGAACCTCATTGAGCGGCACACCCCCTATGTTTTTCACGGTAAACCCCAGGTATACCGTTTCCCCGTAGTCGATCTGCGCATCATCGCCCGATTGCACCTCATGGTCGTAGATGATCCCGCTCGAAAGCTGAAAGAGCCGGGTGTCGGAGATGTTGGAGTTGTCGGTCGCCCGAACGGAGACCGAATAGATCCTGGAGTCGTCAGGAGGCGAGCACGACAACATGCCCGACTCGCCGATGGAGATCTCGGCCGGGTAATTCAGCGGCGTATAGATGAGTTTCCGATCTTCCAGGGATTCTTCGGTGAAGAGGGGCGACTCGAGGAAAAAGTTGATCCCGTCGCCGGCTGAGATGCCGGTGATCTTTTGCACCTGGCCCGGGAATGCATAAGCATCCTGGCCGATCTCGATGCGCCCGTCGGGATAGAGGGTGGCCGTGACATCCACCGGGTAGGAATTGTTGCCATAGGCGATCTCGGCCTGCCACCGGAAGGAGGCATGGTCCTCGTCGCCTTCATACCACAATTTGTTACCACCGGATACGTTCACCAGCATGTCCTGGTTCAGGAATCCCGCCACCACGGCCTCGTTCTTGAAGACCAGCATGTCCTCCACCTGGTAGGGCAGGGGATAGGGGTTGCCATCGAACTTGAGGAAACCGTCGACATACATATGGACCGTATCGACCAGGCGATCGAAGAATGGAAACTGGAATTCGATGGCTTTGGTGGCAAACCCGCTTTGGTTGCTGGTGGGATAGAGTTGCTGGCCACTGACGGTCACGTAATCTTCGGTGGTCGAGGCACGTGAGTAGACAGGTGCGATCTCCCAGGCGTAAGGAGCGGTGCCTCCGGTGGCTGTCATTTGTGCACTGAACGGCTGTCCGGGAAGGAAGGCCGGCAGTTCGTCGTTGGTGATCTCCACGTCATCCCATGACAGGGAATGGACCACCGACACGGATGTGGTGCCATTCTCGACAAGGGGTACGTTCGTCTGCATGCACTCCACCTCAAGCCCCCCGGCGGTGTAGTCCATCACCGAGAAGTTGTCGATCATGCCGGTGCCCAGGGCATCCGGGTCGTTTTCGATGACCTGGAGGTAGAACCTGGCGTGGCTGCCTGGTTCGACATGCGACAACAGGGGTGTGACATCCAGCCCGAACTCCAACGTCTTGTTGTCATTGCTCGAGTTATCTCCCTGCATGTAGTGGTCGCCCCCCTGGAAGTTGAAAATGGGGAATTCAAGCTTGTGCTGTGGAATGGAGGAGGCCGTATCCGTCGAGATGCCGGCCACCACCTTGATCTTGTTCCGGGAGTCGTGGGTCAGCTTCACTTTGTAGGTGAGCAGGGGCTGGTAATCTTCCTTCAGGGTCAACACGTTCACCATCTTGTTCCAGATGCCGCCATCCAATTTCTCCATGGCCAGCACGTTGTACATGACGTAGCAGAAACCCGAGTCGGCCCAGTCGTCGCCCCAGGAGTTGGCCAGGATCACCCCGCCGATCTCCCAGTCTTTCATGGTCACCTCCCCGTCGTTGTTGATGTCGAGGTCATTGGTATACTGGCCGTCGCCATTGTAGTCCCACCGGATGGAATCGTTCCAGCCGAGAAAGGTCATGGAGTGCCCGTTATAAGGGCCGAAGGCGGTGATGACCGCTTTGCCGGCCTCGGGAGTCCCGGCGGGAAGTGTCGTAAAGGAATACAGGTCGGTATAGAAATTGGCGATTCCGCCGGTGGCCGATCCCTCGAGGTGGTCGTACATGTAGTGTTTCAGGGTGAGGAGGCCCTCTTCGTCGCCCACATGGATGGAATAGACCTGGTCGATCTTGTTGAACATCCCGTTGTAGTAGACCTCATAACCGTCGGGCCAGTATACGAGGCTGGACCCCATGCCGCCGTAATCGGTCACGTTGGGTGTGCCATTGCTTCTCAGTGCTTCAAACGAATACATGTAAGACACACCCACGCCGTCCTGTCCGTCATTGAAGAAGTTGAACGCAAAAATGGGGGGGTACTGGTTGTCTTCCACGAGCGCCGACGTGTTGTTGAAGCGGTTCATTTCGTAGGTGAAGTTGTACCCGATGGAGGAGGCCTGCCCGCACGACCAGCCGAACTGGTTGAAGATGGGCCTGAAGAATTCGTTTTGGCTGTTGTCGTGGTAATCGGGCAGGTCCTTGGATTTTAGCCCTTTGTAGGATTCGGGCAGTTCGAGGACCGGGAGGTTCACCAGCAACAGCGAGTCGTTGGGGTCCATGTAGCGATTGTAGCCGCGGTTCTCCTGTGCCGGGGCCGACAGGGCGGCCAGGAAAACCAGGATCACCAGTATGTTTTTCATATCTGAATAATTTCGAGGGCCGCAAGGTACGAAATTCGCGTCATTCAATCAAGGCCCGGCAAGTTTACGGTATGAATATGAGAGGCAACGGTTTACCTGGATAGGATCACCTTCCCGGTCCGGATGAACTTGTCAAGGGTGATCTTATAGGTGTAAATGCCGGGGGCAAGCCGATTTCCCGAACTGCCTGTACCGTCCCAGGTGATCCGGCTGGTTCCGGCCAGGTCAAACACCCTGATGCATTCCCCCGAGCTGTCGTACAGGGCCAGTTCCCGGTGTGTTCCGCCTGGGGCCGGCACTTCGAAGACCACGACCGACCGGGAGGGATTCGGGTAGACCTTCACAGGGTCATCCTGGTTCCCGCCCACTCCCGGGATCACCTCCAGGTTGAAGGCGATGATGGAGGTGGCGGTGTCGGGTTCCGAGACGACGAAGAGGGTGTCGTAGACATAGCCATTTCCCTGTCCGCCATATCCCACGTACACGATCGGGATGGAGATCGTCAGTGAATCCAGCGGGGGGATCGTGACGGGAAAGTCCGGGAGGTCTTCCAGGTCCCAGTAGTCAGAATTGGCATATACTGTATCGAGGGTGCATTCCACCAGGGCGGTGTTGATGATGTGGATGTAATAGGTCATCCCGTTCTCTTC
>CAYLTG010000114.1:0-9760 GCA_964386225.1 uncultured Bacteroidales bacterium | reverse complement strand
CAGCTCGGGGTTGTCCCAGTCGGTGATGTCGACGATGTTCACCCCGCCGCCGGGATTGGTGGTGGAGTTGGCGATGACGGCCAGGCTGTCGGTCGTGTATAGCCTGTAGGGGTAACCGTCAAGGGCCACCTGTCCGAATGGCATGGAGGGGAGGTTGTGTATCTTCAGGCCGAAATTGTGGTCCAGGATGTACAGCATGTAATTGTTGCTGGAGGCGACACTGGTGGCATAGCCAGGGATCGTATAGTAGGTGCCGAGCCAGAAGTCATCCAGGTCTATCACCTTGGTGCCTGCATTGCTAGCTGGAACAGATAACGTCCAATCAAACCCGAAGCTGTTCCAGATCAATGTGGAACCTGTCAGGTTCTGGTTGGTGATGAATTCGGGCTGGCCGTCCCAGTCCACTGAGAACACATCGATGCCGTCGACCACGTTGACCAGGAATACAAATGGGATCTCACCCGGTATTGTTTGCAAGGGAGGAGCATAGACACCCCCGCGCGGCAGGCCGGTGGTGCCGGTCCGGCTCAGCCGCTGCGGGTTTTCGATGTCCTCGGTGTCCCAAACCTCCAGCCCGGAGAAGTATGCGGACAGGTAAAGGAAGCCGGGTCCAAAATGGATGTCATCGACCAGGGCTCTTGCATGGATCTCGGAAAGCTTAGTAAGGTTGTACGGGTCTGAGGCGTCAAAGATCATGACGCCGGCACCGGAACCGACGAATAGCCAGTCATAATAAGACGAAATGCTGAAACTCTGTCCGAATGACCACCCGCCGGCATACGCCATGTTCAGGCTGTCGTAGGCCATTTCCGAGGGATTCTCCAGGGGCTGGACCTTGCTTGTGATCAGATCCGTACTTCCGGCTTTGGTGATTTCGACCTCCTTCAGCTCAAGCTGTGCCAGGACAATGAATGAAAAAGCTATGAAAGAAATGAACAGGAAAGTTTTTTTCATGATGGAAAGCGTTATAATTGATAACCCCATCTAAATTAATTCATTTACCCGTTGAATGAAGGTGATTAATAAATTTTTACTGCTTGTGACCAGGGGTAGCTTTGCCGATCAGTTGAACTTCTTTTTAATCTCACGTAAAGCCGCAAAGCTGCAAATTTTTCGTCAAACAACACTGCAATACCCAGATATGCCAGCTACAACGGATGTTTGGAATTTAAATATTGAAATTTGGTCCCGATGGTAATCGGGATTGTTTGGGATTTATAGGTTGGTTCCCGATTGCTATCGGGATGGAGTTTATTTCATCAACGGTTGCGCATACCGCACCACATCCTCCCCGGTAACCTTGTTGTCGCAGAGGATGGCCAGCCGTTCCACCACGTTGCGCAACTCCCTGATGTTGCCGGTCCAGGGCATTTTCTGCAGTTCATTGATCGCCTCTTCGTCGAACAGGATCACCGGGCGGCCGTTCTTCTCGCAGGTCTGCTTCATGAAATGGCTGGCCAGCAGGGGGATGTCGTCCAGCCGCTCGCGCAGGGGAGGGACATGGATCAGGATCACGCTGAGCCGGTGGTAAAGGTCCTCGCGGAATTTTTCCTGCCCGATCTCCTTTTTCAGGTTCTTGTTGGTGGCGGCGATCACGCGCACGTCGACCGCAATGTCCTTCTCGCCCCCGACGCGGGTGATCTTGTTTTCCTGCAGGGCCCGCAGCACCTTGGCCTGGGCCGACAGGCTCATGTCGCCGATCTCGTCGAGGAAGATGGTGCCGCCGTGCGCCTGTTCGAAATCGCCTTTGCGCTGCTTGATGGCCGAGGTGAACGATCCTTTCTCATGGCCGAAAAGCTGGCTTTCGATCAGTTCCGACGGGATGGCGGCGCAGTTCACCTCGATGAACGGGGCGTGCGACCGTTTGCTCTTCTCGTGCAGCCAGCGCGCCACCAGTTCCTTGCCGGTGCCGTTCTCGCCGGTGATGAGCACACGGGCTTCCGTGGGTGCCACCCGCTCGATCATCTCCTTGATGTCGCCGATGGCACTGGATTCGCCCACCATCTCCCACGACTGGCTCACCTGCTTCTTCAGCTTCTTGGTCTCCGTCATCAGGCTTGACTTGTCCATGGCGTTGCGGATGGTGATGAGCAGCCTGTTCAGGTCGGGCGGTTTCTCGATGTAGTCGTAGGCCCCTTTCTTGATGGATTCCACGGCCGTTTCGATGGTGCCGTGCCCCGAGATCATGATGATGGGGCTGTCGGTCACCTCCAGCGCCTTTTCGAGGACCTCGATGCCGTCCATCCCGGGCATCTTGATGTCGCAAAGGATCACATCGTAGGTGGTCTCCCGGATCTTCGCCAGTGCCACCTCGCCGTTCTCGGCCTGGTCGACCTGGTACTTCTCATTCACCAGGATGTCGCTCAGGGTGTTCCTGATCGCGCGTTCGTCGTCAATGATAAGGATATGTGCCATTGGGGTTTCTCGATCGGTTTCTATGCTGGTCAAAGGTAATATTTTTATTAAATTTGCGGCATATTCAGACGCAGTGATCAAGGCAACCGGGATCCGGAAAACATACGGCAGCTTGAATGTCCTGAACGGGATCGACCTGGAAGTGGGCAAGGGGGAGGTCATCTCCATCGTTGGGGCCTCGGGTGCCGGCAAATCGACGCTCCTCCACATCATGGGCACGCTCGACCGGGCCGACTCGGGCGAGGTCCTCATCGACGGGAAAAGTGTGGCCGGGCTGCCTGACAACAGGCTGTCGGAGTTCCGAAACCGCAACATCGGCTTCGTGTTCCAGTTCCACCACCTGCTGCCTGAGTTCACCGCCCTGGAGAATGTCTGCATACCTGCGCTCATCGCCCGGGAGAACCGGGCAAGGGCCATGGAGAAGGCGAAAAGGCTGCTGGGGTACCTGAACCTGTCCGACCGACTGGACCACAAACCCTCTGAGCTTTCGGGAGGCGAACAGCAGCGGGTGGCGGTGGCCAGGGCCCTCATCAACGACCCGGCCGTGGTACTGGCCGATGAGCCATCGGGCAACCTCGATTCGGCATCGGCAGTCGAGCTGCACAAGCTGTTTTTTGACCTGAGGCGTGAAATGGCCCAGACATTCGTGATCGTGACCCATAACCAGGAACTGGCCGGAATGGCCGACCGCAGGCTGCTGATCAGGGACGGGGTGATCGTATGAGAATGAGAAATAATAATATCATACTGAAGACGTTATTAACACTTTAGCCGGCTGAGCTTATGTTGTTTATCCATAGGATGATCCGAATTTCATTTTTGGCGGTGGTGCTCTGCGTGGTCCTTCTCCCGGGGCCCGCCGTGCAAGCCCAGCAGGATGGCTCGCAGGAATACAGGGAGGTCATCGCCATGGCGGATGAGTATTACCGGAAAGGGGATTACATCAATGCCAAATCATCCTACCAGTATGCCTCCCGGATGAACCCCGAGGACCAGTATCCCCGGGATCGCCTGGAGAAGACCGTGGCCAAGCTGCGGGAGAAGATGGCCAAGATGGATGACTATACCGCCGTGTTGACGGAGGCCGACAACTACTACCGGAAAAAGGAATTCGACAAGGCCATCGAGAAGTACCGTGCCGCGGCACGGATCATCCCCGGCGAAGGGTACCCCGAACAGAAGATCAAGGAGATCGAAGGGGCGAAGGATGCGGAGCGGCAGCAGCAGATCGCCTACGACGACGCCCTCTCCCGTGCCGACAAGTACGTGAAATACCGTAAATACGAGGAGGCCCTCGGAGCCTACCGCGAGGCGCTGGAGATCAAGCCGGGCGAGGCCTACCCGAACGAGCAGATCGGAATGCTGGAAGGGGAGCTCGAAGCCCTGGTGGAAGCCCGCAATGCTTACCAGGAGACCATCGAGAACGCCGACCGGCTGTTCGGACTGAAGTACTATGAGAATGCCAGGTCGGAATACCAGAAAGCGGCCGACGCCCGGCCCGACGACGATTATCCGGCCCTGAAGATCAGCGAGATCGACAAGCTGCTGGAGAAAAAGGCGGAATATGACCAACTGGTGAACAAGGGCGATGAGTTCTACATGAACAAGAACCTCCCCGGCGCCAAGCAGTCATACCAGCAGGCGCTCGCCATCTATCCTTCAGAAAGCTATCCCAGGGACATGATCGACCGGGTCAACGAGGCCATGAAGAAGCAGATCGGTGCGGATGAATTGTACCAGGTGGCCATTGCCAATGCCGACAAGTTCATGGCAGCCTCTGACTATGCCAACGCGTTGCAGGAGTATGCCAATGCCAGTGACCTGAAGCCCGCTGCGGCCTATCCCCGTCAGAAGGTGGAAGAGATAAACAACTTGCTGGAGGCGCGCAAGGAGGCCGACCGTAATTTTGAGGCTGCCGTCAGCATGGGCGACCAGTACCTGAACGGCGGTGCCTATGCCGATGCGAAGGTCCAGTTCGAGAAGGCCCTCGCCATCAAGCCGGGCGAGACCTATCCCGCCGAGCGCCTGTCGGTGGCCCTCAATGCGCTGAATGACCAGCGGGAACTGCAGGCCAGCTATGAAAAGTCGATGAACGAAGGCGAACAGCAGCTCGAGGCCGGTGCATACGATGCTGCCATCTCCTCCTTCAAGAACGCGCTGATCATCGTTCCCGGCGATGCGCAGGCCAACGAGCGCATCAAGGTGACCGAGCAACGCAGGGCGCAGGCGCAGAAGGCTTCCGCGCAATACAACTCCATCATCGCCGACGCCGACAGGCTGCTGGCCGCCAGGAACCTCATGGCCGCCAGGGACAAGTATGAAATAGCACTCTCGATAGACCCCGGCGCCTCCTATCCCGCTGAGCGGATCGCGGAGATCGACGGCCAGCTGGAGACCCAGCGCACTGCCAATGCAGGTTACAACAAAGCCATTGCAGCCGGCGATATTTATTTCAACAACAAGGAGTACGAGCGGGCACGGGCCGAATATGAAAAGGCTGCCTCCATCAAACCCAATGAATCCTACCCTGTGAACCGCCTTGAGGAGATCGCCGCTGCCACCGCCGCCGCCGCCGCTGCTGTCCCTGCCACTGTCCCTGCCAACACCCCGGTCACTACCAATGCTACTGCTACTGCAACTGCCACTGCTACTACCACTCCTGCCACCACAACCGGCGGCACAACCGGCGGCACCACCGTCCTCGCCTCCATCCCGGCGCCCCAGGATGACGAATACACCAAGATCCTGAAGGAAGCCGACGGGCTCATGGGACTGCAGGAATACGACAAAGCCAGGCTGCTCTATATGAAGGCCGCCAACATGAGGCCCAAGGAGCAATATCCCAAGGATAAGCTCGAAGAGATCGACCTGATCGAATCGAAGCAGGCGTCGGAGGAGGCCGAATACAACCGGCTGATCTCCGCAGGAGACCGCATGCTGGAAGCCGGCAACTACGACATGGCCAGGGAGCGCTATAATGAGGCCCTGGAATTGAGGCCCACCGAGCAGTATCCGCACGATAAACTGAAGGTGATCGACGAGTTGATCCTCGCCGGCGAGTTGAACACCCAGAAGGCATACAACCAGCTCGTCGAGGAGGCCGATAAGCTGTTTGCCCTCAAGGATTACGAACCCGCCCGGATCAAATACCAGAATGCCCTGAAATACAAACCGGACGAACCCTATCCCCAGGAAAAGATCAACGAGCTCGATCAGCTCTCCTCCGACCTGAAGAAACGATCCGACCAGTACAACAAGCTGATCGTGGAGGGCGACAACGCATTCACCTCCAGGAACTATGAGACCGCCAAGGCGAAGTATTCCGAAGCCATCGCCCTCTTTCCCGAAGAGGAGCACCCCCGCGTGCGGCTGGAGGAGATCAACCTGATCAACCGTGCGTCCAATACGAACGCCAGCCAGGCTTATGACAAGACCATCGCCGACGCCGACAAGTTCTTCTCCACGGGTGCCTACGGGCAGGCCCTGGACTCCTACCGAAGGGCCAGCGCCATGGCCCCGGACGAGGCCTACCCCCAGCAAATGATAGAGAAGATACTCAAGATCCTCAACGACAATGCCTTCCGAAAGCTGATAACATCTTCGAAGTCCATCCAGAACGGGGAGGTGCAAGAGCTGAAGTTCGACCCAATCTCCGTCACCGACAGGAAGAACAGCATCCTCCTGATCCGCGCACGCGGCATGGGTATCCGTGACTTCAAGGTCTTCGTGAGCTACGGAAAGGGCGGCTCCAAGAACGGCGGCTTCATCATGCCGGTGAAGGCAGGGGAGGAGATGAAGGAATACGTGTTCGAACTGGGCAGCCAGTACACCTGGTTCTCGGAGGACAACAACTGGATCAGCCTCACGCCCCAGGGCGGTTCCATCGAGGTCACCCTCGTCGAGATCGCCAAATCCGGCGCCGAGTAGATCCCCATTCTGCTATCTCTAATCTCTAATCTCTTATCTGCCTTCTTCCATCTAATCGCTCTCATGGAAATGATCAGCGACCAACCGAGCGATCGGCTCAAATGAAGAGTCAAATATTGCATGAAATTGTTGACATTCAATCTGTATATTCGCTATATTTGGGAATTCGAACGAAACCTGCTCGCAAAATTGTCCTGCTCATTCCAAATACCTGATTTTACAGATTGCGTTTCTTGACTATAGCTTGATCAATATAAAAGACTTTTGCCATGAACAAAGTTATTCTTTTAGTTGTCCTCATGAGCTCCGCGATCATCACGCAAGCTCAGCCTCCCGAAGCGTTCAACTACCAGGCTGTCGCCCGAAATCTGGACGGTGACCCCCTGGTTGATCAATCGGTGACCTTCCGGATCAGTATCTTGCAAGCAACTTCCAGCGGAACAGTTGTTTACCAGGAAATTCATCCGATAATTACCAATGGCCTGGGAGTGGCCAATCTTGATGTTGGATCGGGAGTACCTACAACAGGAAATTTCAGCACCATTGACTGGAGTTCTGCGGATTATTTCCTGAAAGTGGAGCTGGATCCCCTTGGTGGAAGTTCATACATGGACATGGGGACAACACAGCTGATCAGTGTCCCCTATGCCATGCATGCGAAAACTGCTGAAAACGCACATCCGGCCGGAACGAATGGTCAGATCCAATACAATTCTTCAGGTGTTTTCGGAGCAGAATCAAATTTGTTCTGGAGTCCATATAACGATAGGCTTGGATTGGGGACTTCTTCCCCTTCTTTTACGCTGGATGTTCATTCAGAAGCGTCCAATGGAATGCGCATAAAAACCCCCAACAGTGCATGGCTCATACTGGATAAAGGCACAGATCAGAATAATTCATTTGTAACATTTCGATCTGTTGGATTCGATGTGTGGGTGCTGGGTACCTGGAACTCAAATAACGATTTTATGATCCAGAACTGGAATCTGAATGGGGACGACGATGATACCTTCATGATCGATGCTGAGAGCAGTGCCATCGGATTAAATACAAACAGTCCATATTCCACAGATATGCTGGGTCTGTACCCGGGCAATGACTACTCCTATGGGTTGTACCTTTACCAGAACCGCACGACTGCCGGTACCCTTTATGGACTGGATGCTGTATTGAGCAGCTCTTACTCCGGCGGTCAAACAATGTATGGTGTATATGGCAATATCATTAAGTCAGGAACTGGAGCCAGCTCCAAATATGCCTTGCGAGGTTACATCACTGATGATGAAACAGGATCAACACGCTACAATTACGGGGTGTATGGCTATGCGTACGTCAGTTCGAGCTCGGGCACATCGTATGCATACGGCGTCCGCGCACAAGCAGGCGGATCTGCTACTTCTGGATACGGGGTGTATTACTCCGGGGGTCTTGCCGGTTCCGGTACCAAGAGTGCAGTGGTTCGTACACCCCGGGGCCCGAGGGAGGTCTACTGCCAGGAATCTCCCGGTAACTGGTTTGAAGATTTTGGTCAGGGGATTATTCAGAATGGCAAGGCCATCGTTCAAATCCCCGTGGATTATTTGGAAACCGTCACAATTAGCAGTCAGTATCCAATGAAGGTTTTTGTTACCCCGAATGCAGATCTTGGAAACTGGTGGGTGGAAAAACGGGAAACGTCATTCATTGTTCATGCACCTGATGCCACCGACGGTGCCGGGTTCGATTTTCGCATCGTTGCCAGGCGCGCAGGATATGAGGACCTCAGATTGAGAGAGGCTCCGGCTGCCTATACCGATCACCTGCTTTATCCGGATATCAAAGATGTGCCTGCAGAACACCGTGCAGAATGGGTGAGGTTGGTTAGCCCGGAGAGCCGCGATCCCGCCTGGATGAGCTACCTGACTGCTGCAGAACGGGAACAATTGCTTGAAGAAGTCCATGAGCAAAAGGAACAAGTTCAGCAACATAAGTTGAAGGACGCCAAAAATAGTACGGACGAAGCTGAGCCAGCCAGGTAATCAGGCCGGATCCAGATCTTTCGCATTTTATAACTCCTTATTCCAGTGATCCCGATTGCTGTAGGACCAACTTCGGTTTCCGGTCCTCAAGAGTGCGGTGAAACCCCGCCCCATTCAAAAATTCGAACTTCCAACCTCCCTTCTGCTATCTCTTATCTCTTATCTCTTATCTACTATCTACAGATCCTAATTCACTAATCATCAATCACTAATCCTCAATCCCTACTTCCCCATCTTCTTATCCCCGATATAGATCTCCATCTCCGGGATCTTCTCCTTGAATCCCATCAGGCCGAACATCATGATGATGCTGGAGATCATGATCACGAAGAAAAGGACGCCCTCGCTGATGATGCCGAGGCTGAGTTCCGGGGGGATGGAATAGAAGAGAAGGATGGTGATGAGTCCGCGCGGGGCGACATAAAGCTCGGGGATCACATTCCTGTGGGCCAGGAACTTGAGGAAGAGGAAACGAAGGAAATAGATGATGCCGACGATGATGATGCCCGTGACGATGATCCAGGGGTCGAACATTTTCTTGAGGTGCAGAGTGAACCCGAAAATAAAGAAGAAGATCGTCCGGATCAGGAAAGCCGATTCGTTGGTCACCATCTTGAACCGTTCGATGCCGTCCTGCAGCTTGTGCAGATTCAGGTACCTGCGGAGCCGCTTGCGGGCGAACAGGTCCAGGTTGTTGAGGATGAGCCCGAAGAACAGGATCATCAGGAGGGAGGAGAGGTGCACCATCTTGCCGAACGAATAAAGCATCACCATCACGGCGATCAGCAGGAAGAACTTGATGTTCATGGTGGTCTTGTCGATGAAGATGATGATGAGCGCCGACACCACCACGGAAAGGATGATGATGATGAAAAAGTCACCCACCATCCAGGCCGCCGACTGGAATTCGAAGCTGGGATTGTTCACCACGGCGTTGAAGAAAAGGATGCCGAGGATATCGGAAAAGATCGATTCGTAGATGATGAACTCTTTCTTTTGCTCCGTCATCTGTCCGACGCTGGGAATGGCGATGGCACTGCTGATCACGGCGAACGGGATGGCGTTGACCAGGCAGGTGTAGAAGGAGATGTCCTCCAGGAACAACTGCAGTCCGAGCGCGATGGAAAGCGACGACACGACCAGGATCACCATGGCGGAAAAGAAGGAGCGCAGGATGGTCCAGAGCTTTTCGCGGCGCAGCCGCAGGTCCAGGGCCCCTTCCAGGACGATGAGGATGAGCCCCACGATCCCGAAGAACTCCACGACCTGCTTGCTCTCGGGCAATTCGTACCCCAGCTCGTCGAAGATCAGGCGGGCCCCCACGCCGGTGGCCAGCAGCATGAGCACGGAGGGGATCTTGGTCCTGTACGAAAGCGCACTGTAGGCGTACGACAGGATGA